>DASRVA010000211.1:0-3874 GCA_035687745.1 Gemmatimonadota bacterium | reverse complement strand
CGCCCCTCGCGGCCGATCGCAAGGCCGACGCGGTCCGCGAGTTCGCGCGCGAAAACAAGGTCGACCTCGAGGCCTCCTTCGCCTACGCGGACAGCCTGGACGATCTGCCCATGCTGGAGGCCGTGGGGCGTCCGGCCGCCGTCAACCCCGATGGGCGGCTTCTCGAGGCCGCGCTCGAGCGCGGCTGGGACGTCTACCGTTGGAAGGGCCTGGAGCCCTTCGTCCCGGCCGGCGTCTGACGTGCTCGCCGTCCGGTACGTCAGGAGCGTCCCGCGCTGGCTGGCCGCGCGCTACGGCGCCTCGCGCTGGCCCCGGCTCCTCGACTCGCCCGTCTCCCCGGTTCGCCTGACCGAGGTCGATCCGCCCCGCCTCCCGGGCCCGCGCTGGGTCCGGGTTCGGCCCCTTCTCTCGGGGATCTGCGGCTCCGACCTGGCGACCGTGACCGCCCAGGGGAGCACGTACTTCTCGCCGTTCGTGTCGACGCCCTTCGTCCTGGGGCACGAGATCGTGGGGGTCGTGGAGGAGACGGGGCCGGAAGCGCGGCGGGCCGCGGTCGGCGACCGGGTCGTGATCCATCCGCCGCTCCACTGCGCGGTCCGCGGAATCGATGATCCGTGCGGGGCCTGCCGGGCCGGGGACACCTCCCACTGCCGGAACGTCACGGCGGGCGACCTCTCGGCCGGGATCCAGACCGGCTACTGCCGGGACACCGGAGGCGGGTGGAGCCGGTCGCTGGTCGCCCACGAGCTCCAGCTCTGGCCGGTGCCGGACGGGGTCCCCGACGAGGCGGCGGTCCTGATCGAGCCGTACTCGTGCTGCCTTCACGCGGTCGAGCGAGCCGGGGAGATCGACCCCGCGTGGACCGTGCTCGTGATCGGCTGCGGCTCGATCGGGCTCTTGACGATCGCCGCCCTCCGGGCGTCGGGCTTCGGCGGTCGGGTCGTCGCCGTCGCCAAGTACCCGCACCAGGCGGTGGCGGCCCGGGGGCTCGGGGCGGACGAGGTCGTCCCGCCCGGGAACCGGCCGGCCCTGGGCGGCGCGGTCGGCGCCACCCTCCACGAGCCCGAGCTCGGCCCTCCCAGCGCGGTCGGCGGCGCCGACGCTGCGTTCGACTGCGTCGGCTCGGGGAGCACGCTCGACGACGCGATCCGCTTTACCCGCCCCCGGGGCGCCGTTATCGTCGTCGGCATGCCGGGCCTGCCCGACGGGATCGACTGGACCGCCATGTGGCACAAGGAGCTGGACGTCCGCGGGAGCTATACCTGCTCGGACCAGACCTTCGGGAGGGCGGTCCGGGACATGGCGGCGGGGGCGGAGCGCCTGGCGCCTCTCGTGACCGGGCGCTTCCCGCTCGAGGAGTACGGCGACGCGCTCAGGTCGGCCCTGGACGCGGGGCGGATGGGGCACGTCAAGATCGTCTTCGAGCCCCGCTGAGAGTCGCCCGTTGCGCTACCTGACCTACTCCGGTAACAACCTGACCTCGGTGGACCTGCCGGACGACACCACCGTCCTCTACCCGCCCCCGGCGATCCCGGGGATCCCCAAGCGCTCCATCCCGCAGGCCTTGAGGGAAGCCGTCGAGAGCCCGCTCGGCATGCCGCCGCTCAAGGAGCTCGTCGGCCCCGACTCCAGGGTCCTGATCGCCTTCGACGACAACTGCCAGCCGTTCCCGCCCATGCAGCGCCCCGACATCCGGCAGATCATGATCACCCGGCTGCTCGAGCTGCTGGAGGACTACGGCGTCCGCCGCGGGAACGTCCAGCTCCGGTGCGCGGTTGCCCTCCACCGCAAGATGCGGCGTCACGAGATGGAGCACATGCTGGGCGAGAAGCTGATGGAGGAGTTCTGGCCCGAGAGGCTCCGGAACTTCGACGCCGAGGACGCCGACGACATCGTCGCGCTGGGCGAGACCGACCACGGCGAGCCCGTCCAGACCTCGCGCGCGGTCACCGAGTGCGATCTCGTCATGTACGTGGACACGATCCAGATCCCGCTGAATGGCGGCCACAAGTCGGTCGCCGTGGGATTCGGGACGTACGACTCGATCGCGCCCCACCACTCGCCGAAGATGACCGAGCACTCGCCGCACGTGATGCAGCCCGACGGCTCGCACATGCACGACTCGATCCGGCGAATCAGTCTGGCGCTCCAGGCGCACGCGCGGATCATGGTGATCGAGGCGGCCATGAACGGCGCCACCTACCCGGCCCCGATGCGGTACCTCTGCAAGCCGCCGGAGAGGCTCAACCGGGCCGAGCGGGTCCTGCTGCGGACGACCTCCCCCTCGATGAAGGCGCTCCCCGAGCCGGCGCGGGCGAAGCTCTTCCGGAACGTCCGCTCCCAGTACGAGCCGATCGCGATCCACGCCGGCGCGATCGACCCCGTCCACGCGCGGACGCTCGAGTGCCTCCGGGACCAGCTCGAGGTCGAGGTCGATCGCCAGTACGACACGCTCGTCTTCGGGCTCCCCGATCTATCCCCGTATGCGATCGACGCCCGCATCAACCCGGTCCTCGTCGTGAGCGACGTCCTGGGGTACGTCTTCAACTGGTTCTGGAACAAGCCGTTCATCAAGCAGGGCGGGGTCGTCATCATCCTGAACCCGACCTTCGAGGTGTTCCACCCGGAGTACCACGTCGCGTACAAGCGGTTCTGGGACGAGGTGCTGCCGAAGACGAACGATCCGTTCGAGATCCAGGCCGAGTTCCAGGAGGCGTTCGCGCGCGATCCGCATCTGATCGAGTGCTACCGGGAGCGGTTCGCGCACCACGGCTTCCACCCGTTCACCGTGTGGTACTGGGCGACCTACCCGCTGCGCTACTTGTCGGAGACGATCCTTGTCGGGCCGCCCGACGACCGGGCGGCCAGGCGGCTCGGAGTGGGGTGGCAACCCACGCTCGACCGGGCGCTGGCGCGGGCCAAGGAGCTGACGGGCGGGAATGATGTGATTGCGTTGACGATCCCACCCTTCATGTATATATCCGTCAACGGCCGGGGGGCTGGTCCGCACTGATCTCGCGCGCGTGTTTCCGCGCGGGACGGCCTGCGCCCGATTTTCGCAAGACAATCTCGAACGGAATTCATGCTCTTAACATGAGCGGCTTACGTTGGATCGGCCGCCTTGACGCTTGCCCGACGGATGACCCCCCGGTAGTCTCGCCGCGGATCGCTGCTCCGTTCCCCTGAAAAAACAGCGACGCATTGAGCTTGGAAATGAGCCACCCGATCCGTCTCTTCTTCGACTTCATCTCCCCCTACTCGTACCTCGCCCTCACCCAGGTCGAGCGGTTCGGCGAGGAGCACGGGATCGCGTGGATAGTTCGGCCGATCCTCTACGCCGCGGTCCTGGAACGGCGCGGCCTGATCGGGCCGGCCGAGGAGCCGGTCAAGCGCGAATACACGACGCGCGACATCGTGCGGGCGGCAGACCGGCTGGGGGTGCCGCTCATCGGGCCGCCCGAGCACCCCTTCAACTCTCTGGCCGCGCTCCGGACCCTGTGCGTCTTCCAGGACGATCCGAGGGCGCTCCGGCTGGCGGTGCGGCTCTCGACCCTCTGCTGGGGGAAGGGTCAGCCGCTGACTCGCCCGGAGACCCTGATCGCGGCGGTCGAAGAGTGCGGGCTCGCCACCGCCGGCCTCGACGAGCGGATCGCAACTCCGCAGATCAAGGACCGCCTCCGCGCCAACACCGAGGAGGCGCTGGCCGCCGGCGTCTTCGGCGTCCCGACGTTCATATGGGAGGGGGAGGTCTTCTGGGGCCACGACCGGATGGCGCATCTGGCGGACCGGCTCACGGGCCGGCTCGTCTCCCCCGAAGCGCGCGGGGCGGTGCTCGCCGCGCGGCCCAGGGGAGCCGAGCGGCCGTCCGTCGCAG
>DASRVA010000210.1:0-13667 GCA_035687745.1 Gemmatimonadota bacterium | reverse complement strand
TGGTCGGCCGGGACGGCCACGTCCTCGAAATGAACCTCGGTCGTCGACGAGCCGCGGATCCCCAGCTTGCGCTCCTCGGGGCCGTGGCTCACGCCGGCCAGCGACCGGGGCACGACGAACGCCGTGATCCTGTCGATTTCGCCGCCCTCGCGCGACACGCGCGTCTGGGCGAACACCGTGAACACGTCGGCCAGCGCTCCGTTGGTGATCCAGATCTTGGTGCCGTTCAGGATCCACGCGTCCCGCGCCGGGTCGAACTCGGCGCGCGTCCGGATCGAGGCGGCGTCCGACCCCGATCCCGGCTCGGTCAGCGCGAAGGCCGCCAGCTGATCGCCCCGGGCGAGCGGCGGAAGGAAGCGGCGCTTCTGGTCCTCGGTCCCGTACTTGAGGATCCCTTTCAGGCCGATCGACTGGTGAGCGCCCAAGGTCACGACGACGGCCCCGTCCAGCCCGGCCACCGTCTCGAACACCTTGGCATAGAAGGTTTCGCTGGCGCCCGCCCCACCGAGCTCTTCGGGGACGGTGATGCCGAAGATGCCGAGCTCCGCGAGGCCGGCCAGGATCTCCCGCGGGATCGTCCCCTCGGCGTCGATGCGGGCGCTGTCGATCCGATCCTCGCCAAAGCGGACGAGCGAGTCCCGAAGGAGGTGGAACGTTTCGGCCTCCCCGGCGTCCATCGTCGGATACGGGAAGAGCGCCTCCTGATCGACGTGGCCGAGGAAGAAAGACCGGCAGACGCTCACCGGGTCCCGTCCCCCTGCCCCCCGGCCGAGAGCTTCCGCGCCAGGTGGATGCCGCCTACCAGGAGGGCGAAGCCGGCGGCCATCAACACGCCGATCGACGTGACGAAGGTCTCGATGACCGGCCCGGGATCGACGGGAATGGATTCCGCGGCGTCCCGCGCCCCGGCCAGGTTCCGGGTCCAGCGGTAGATCGTCCAGCCCGGGATCACGAACCCGGCCACCGCCAGCAGCCGGAGCGCGAGGCCGGCCCACGGGATCCTGGCCCGGCGCGCGCCCAGATACAGGGCGACCATCGCCAGGGTGATCGCCGCCACGATCGGGGCGACGGGATGGTTCAGGAGCGGCGCCAGGCGACCGTCCACGCCGCCCTAGAACCCCTCTCCGAGCGAGGGCTGGACCTCCTGGCTCGGCTCCGGGGGCCGGCCGTAGAAACCGCCCCGCCAGCGCGCCCTCTCGCGCAGGGCCGGGCTCGGGGCGAAGCGGGGGTCGACCGCCACCGTCCACTCGTCCAGGCGGCCCACGATGCGTGTCAGGCCGACCGCGTCCGCCCAGCGAAGGAGGCCGCCGCGGAAGGGGGGCCAGCCGATCCCCATGACCAGCGCCAGGTCGCCGTCGTCGGGGCTCTCGACGATCCCGTCGTCGAGGGCTCGCGCGGCCTCGTTCACCATGGGGTAAAGGCAGCGGGCGATCAGGTACTCCTCGTCGAACACCGGCTCCTCGCCGGCACCGGCGGGCATCAGGCCGAGCTCCTCCCGGAGCCCGTCGTCGACCTCCCGGTCGCCGCCCTCGTGGACGTAGAAGCCCCGTCCGGATTTCTTCCCCAGGCGCCCGGTCATCTCCAGCCGGTGGAGGAGCGCGTGGGGACGCATCCGGTCCGGGAACGCCTTGGCCAGCACGCGACCGACCTTGGCGGCGACGTCGAGGCCGACCTCGTCGAGGAGGGCCAGGGGACCCATCGGGAGGCCGAACCGCTCGAACGCGCCGTCGAGGGTCTCGACGGAAACCCCCTCGGCGTACAGGAACGCGGCTTCGTTCAGGTACGGGGTCAGGAGCCGGTTGACCCAGAAGCCCGGCCCGTCTCGGACCACGACCGGCGTCTTCCCCAGCTCGACCGCCAACCCGTGAAGGGTCGCCAGCGCGTCGCCACCCGTCCGCTCCCCCCGCGCGACCTCGACCAGCGGCATCTTCTCGACCGGGTTGAAGAAGTGGAGGCCGCCGAAGAGCCGGGGTCGCTCGAGCACGGCGGCCAGGTCGTCGACACGGAGGGAGGAGGTGTTGGTGGCGAGGACCGCCTGGGGGCCCGTTTCGTTCTCCACCTCGGCCAGGACCCTCCGCTTGACGTCCAGGTCCTCGACGATCGCCTCGACGACGAGGTCCACGCGGCCGAAGCCGGCGTAGGTCGTCGTGCCCGAGATCCGGTTCAGGAGCCGGCGGGCCTCGAGGTCCGGCAACTTCCCGCGCCGCCGGGCCTTGCCCACGATCCGGGCCGCGTGGGCGAGGCCCGCCGCGACGCGCGCGTGATCGACGTCCTTCAGCCGCACCTGGATCCCGTTCCGGGCGGCCACCTGGGCGATCGCACCGCCCATGACGCCTGCCCCCAGGACCCCGAGCCGGCGGACCGGCCGCGCCGTGCCGTCGGGAAGAGGCTTCCGGGCCTGTTCGCGGCGCCGATGAAGCCACAGGAGGTTCCGGGCGACCGGAGTCACGGCCAGATCCCCCACCGCCTCCGCCTCGGCCACGAGCCCGGCCGCCATCCCTTCGGCCAGTCCGATCTCCATGACGTCGATGGCCGCGAAGGGGGCCGGGTAGTGCCCGCCCGTCTTTTCCCGCGTCGCCCGCCGGGCCTGGGCGAAGACGAGCCGCCGTCCGACCGGATTGCGCTCCAATACAAGCCGCGCCAGGCCCCCGCCGCCGGCCTCCCCACCCTCGCCGCGGACGGCCGCGCGCGCGAGCTCGCGAGCCGCCTCGGTCAGACGAGCCTCGGGCACCACCCGGTCGACCAGCCCCATCTTCGCGGCGCTCCGCCCGGAGACGAGCCGCCCCGTGAGGATGAGGCTCAGCGCCTCCCGAAGCCCGACCACGCGGGGCGCCCGCTGGGTCCCGCCCCACGCCGGCAGGATGCCGAGCTGCACCTCGGGAAAGCCCAGCCGCGTCACGTCGGCATCGCTGGCGACCCGGAACGAGCACGCCAGCGCGAACTCCAGCCCGCCGCCGACACACGCCCCGTGGACGGCCGCGACGGTGGGGACCGACAAGTCGGCGAGTCGACCGAAGACCGTATGGCCGCGGCGCGAGAGCGCGGTCGCCTCGGCGCCCGAGCTCACGGCGGCCAGCATGTCGAGGTCGGCGCCGGCGATGAACGAGTTCGGCTTGGCCGACCGGAAGACGATCGCCGACAGATCCCCGCGGGCGGTCAGCTCCGCCAGCACCTCCTCGAGCTCCTCGAGCGTCTCCCGCGACCACACGTTGACCTCGCGGCGGGGAGCGTCGAAGTCGACGGTGGCAAGCCCGTCGCCCTCCACGACGTAATCGAAGGCGGATCCCATCAGCGCACGAACACGATCGCCCCGCCCTGCCCGCCGCCCACGCACAGCGTGGCCAGTCCGACGCCGGCGCCGCGGCGGCCCATCTCGAGGAGCAGGGTCAGCGCGAGGCGCGCGCCCGTCGCCGCGATCGGATGGCCGAGGGCGATCGCGCCTCCGTTCACGTTCAGGATCTCCGCCCGGATCTCGCCGATCGGGTCCGGTCGCCCGAGCATCGTCTCCGCCCATTCCCGCGACGGGAACACCTCCATGTTCGCGAGCACGACGGCGGCGAACGCCTCGTTCAGCTCGATCAACTCCATGTCGCCGAGCGACATCCCGGCCCGGGCCAGGGCGAGCGGCGTGGCCACCGCCGGACCGAGCCCCATGCGCCGCGGGTCCAGGCCCGCGTAGGCGAACGCGACCACGCGTCCCAGCGAGCCGTATCCGAGCGCCCGCGCGCGCTCCTCCTCCATCATGAGGAGCGCCGCCGCACCGTCGGTCACCATCGACGCGTTCCCGGCGGTGACCGTCCCGTGGTGACGGTCGAAGACGGGTGCGAGCTTCGCCAGCGCTTCCAGGGATTGATTCGCGCGATACCCGACGTCCTCCGCCACCACGTCCTCGTAGGCCGTGGGCACGAAGACCGGCACGACCTCGTCGGCGAAACGGCCGTCCGCCCACGCCGCGGTCGCGCGCTGGTGGGAACGAAGTGCGTACTCGTCCTGCGCCCGGCGCGAGATCGAGAGCTCCCGGGCCAGCACCTCCGCGGTCTCGCCCATGTTCAGCCCGCATACGGGGTCGGTGAGTCCCTCGGCCAGCGCCACCACCGGCTTGAGATGGCCAGGCCGGAGCTGGGCCGCGGCGGTCACCTTCCGCGGGATCGAACGGGCGCGCGAGAGGTCCGTGAGGACGTCGGCGAATTCGTCGGGGAAGTGGAGCGGGACGTTCGACATCGACTCGACCCCGCCGGCGACCACGATGTCGGACTGCCCGAGAACGATCTGGTTGTACGCGTCGGTGATCGCCTGGAACCCGGAAGCGCAGTTGCGAGCCACCGAGAACGCCGGCACCCGCTCGGGGATCCCGGCCTCGAGGGCCGCGACCCGGGCGATGTTGGGGGCGTCGGCGGGCGGCGCCGCGTTCCCGAGGATGACCTCGTCGATCGACGACGGCTCGATCTCGGTCCGCTCGAGGAGCTCGCGGACGGCGGTCCGGGCGAGCTCCACGGCGCCGACTTCGGCGAGCGCGGTGCCGACCTTGGCGAAGGGGGTGCGGACGCCGTCCACGACGACGACCCGCCGGGCCGGGTTCCAGGGAGACGATCCGATCATCGATCGATCAAGGGGCCCCGGCTCCGCGACCGTCGGGCCTGGAAGCCATTGCAGACGCAGCCTCTAGGGGTCGGTACCGGAGAGGGCCTTCAAAATGACCAGGATCAAGGCGTCCGACCGAGGGGACCTGAGGCGTACGAACTATGTACGCCGCAAGGTCACCGAGGGAGGACAACGTACGGGGCACCCGCGAAGCGGGTCGCGGTCATTTTCAACGCCCTTCAGAACACCGGCTCGAGGTTGGCGGTCTCTGGGGACAACTCCACCGTCACCACCCCCCCGCCAGCCTCGACCCGCTCGTTCCAGCGGTACTCCTGGCTGATCGAGCCCGGCACCGGAGCGTCGCCGAGGACCCACCACGTCCCGTTGGGGACGGTCACGGTGGCGGTGCCTTGCGGGTTCGTCTCCACGCGCTGGATCGGGCGCTCGCCAACGAGCAGGCTCTCCTCTCGGACGAAGGCCTCCTCCGGCCAGGCCCGTCCCTCCCACTCGCTGCGCGCCTCGCGATACGCGTTGCGCACCGAGGTGTAATCGTCGGTGACGTTCTGACAGGCCTCGAACCGCTGCTCCTCCCGCGCCACCAGCGCCTGGTAACGCTCGAACGCAGCCCGGTAGCCGTCCGATGTCTGGCCCTCGCGGTTAGCGATTTCGGTGGCTTGCTGGCGGACCGTCTCGATGGAGTCCCCCGTCACGCGGTACGACGCGCAGGCGTCCTGATAGACCTGCGCCAGCCCGCGGATGGAGTCCGCCGAGGGCGGCGGACCGGGGTTGGATCCCGACTCGAGGGAGGCGTAGAGCGAGTCGATGTCGTAGGGCAGGATATCGAGCTGGACGCCCGACAGCGGGACCGCCTCTCCTTCGGCGTTCTGACCGACGGCCTGCAACCTCAACTCGGTCTCGGTGCTGCAGGCCACCGCCGTCACGAGCGCGGTCGCCGCGGCGAGGGCTCCTCGGAGAATCCCCACTCTCGACCTCCTGCTGGAAGTTGTCGCGGCGTAAAGTATCGGCGCCGCGGCGGCTTTACAATGGCGGACGGCGGCTCAGGCCGCCGCCTCGCCTTCCCCGCGCGGGACGACGCGGGCCCGGGTCGGCTCGACCGTGAAGCACCGACCCGCCAACACCCGGACGTCTTCCGCCGTCACCCGCTCGATGGCGGCGAGCCAGCGATCCCCGTAGTCGTGTCCGAGGCCGTCCACCTCGTAGCGCGCCAGCCGTCCGGCCTGCGCCATGTTGGTCTCCGCCGAGATCAGGTACGTGCCGCGCAGGTAGCGGCGCGCCGCCTCCAGCTCGTCCGCCGACACCGGCTCGTCCACGAACCGGCGGAATTCCCGCTCCAGGCCGACCGCGGCCTCGTCCATGCGACCGGGGTCGGTGACGATGTAGGCCGCCATGTGGCCGCCCCCCGGCTGGTCGTCGTAGTACGAGGAGACCTGGTACGCGAGCGAGCGCTTCTCCCGCAGCTCGATGAAGAGGCGCGACGACATCGATCCCCCGAGAATCGCCTCGAGCACCCGCGCCGCCGGGTAGTCTTCGTGCCGGGCGTCGGGCGCCGGGAAGCCGTGGACCAGATACGCCGCCTCCCGATCCACCTCGAGCCGGCGAGACCCGCCCCGTGGGTGGGCCGGTCCGGGTGGCTCGGGCGGGGGCTGGATCGGCGTCTCACCGAACGCACGCTCGAGCCGGTCCACCAGCCGCTCGGGATCGAACCGCCCGGCGACCGCCAGGACCGGCGGCGACGGGCGGTAGAAGCGACGGGCCGCGGCCACGACCGCGTCCCGGTCCAGCGCGCGGACGGTCTCGCGGTAGCCGAGCACGGGCTTGTGCAGCGGGTGGTCGGCGAACATCTGTTCGCGGAACAGGTCGGTGGCGCGGGCCAGCGGCTGGTCTTCGCGGGCGTCGATGGCGCCCAGCGTGAGCTCGATCTCGGTCGCGACCTCCTCCGCGGGGAAGGCCGGCCCGGTAAGGACCTCGAGAAACAGCCCGAGCGCCCTTTCCCAGGTCGCGGCGGTGGCCTGCAGGCTCACGCTCCCCAGGTGCCGCCCGCTGCCGCTGTCGAGGTCGGCCCCCAGCTCGGCGAGCGCCTCCTGGAGCTCGTGCGCCGATCGCCGCTCCGTCCCCCGGACCAGGGCGTTCTGCATGAGGTGGGAGATGCCCGCCTGGGCGTCCGACTCGTAGAGCGTGCCCATCGGAGCGAAGGCCCTCACGGCCACGATGTCGTTGGTCGTCAGGGGCCGGGCCAGGACGACGGTTCCGCCCGACAGCCGGTGGCGCTCGTGTTCAAGCGCCATTCGGCCCCACCCACGCGCGCACCGCCGCTTCCGGTTGCGCCAGCCGCTCAAGGACCATGCTGGCGGTCTCGGGAGTCACCCGGGCGATTCCCTCCAGGATCTCCCGGTAGCGACCCGCGCCGCCATGGACGACCTCGAACTCGCCGAGCGTGCCGGTCGTGGCGGCGTTGGTCTCGTTGTCGAACGCGAAGTCCGCCGCCAGCATGGTCTTGGCGCGGCCGATCTCGTCGGCGCCGAGCCCGCCCGCCGCCTCCTGAAGGACGCGTGCCGTCTCCTCCTCGACCTCCCGGCGCCGCTCGGGCTGGAGGACCGCCGAGATCCCGAGGACTCCGGCCCGGTCGAGGGCGTAGGTCCAGGCGCCCACCGAGGTCACCAGGCGGCGCTCGTCGACCAGCCGGCGGTAGAGACGCGAGGTCATCCCGTCGCCGAGGGCGGTGACCGCCACCTCCAGCGCGCACGCCTCCCCGAGGTCCGATCTCCCCGCCGTCCGGAAGCCCCACGCCAGGTACCCCTGGGAGATGTCCATACCGACGGGCTCGACGTCGAGCGTGGCCGGCGCCGGGGCGGCCAGCGGGGGCGGCGCGGCCGAGCGCTCCAGATCCCCCAGCCGCTCCGCGACCGCGGCCAGCGCCAGATCGGGATCGACGTCGCCGGCCACCGCCACGGCGAGCCGGTCCGACCGGTAATAGCGCCGCCAGTAGTCGCGTATGACCGGGGCCGTGATCCGGTCCAGCGACTCCGGCGATCCCAGCACCTCGCGGGCGTAGGGACTGTCCCCGAACAGGTGCGCCGAAAGGGCGACGTAGAGCCGTCCCTGGGGCGAGTCGTTGCGGCGCCGGATCTCTTCCTTGACGACGTTGCGTTCGCGCTCCAGCTCCGCCTCGGGGAAGCCAGGGTTCCGGAGATGGTCGGCGAGCAGGTCGAGCGCGGTCTCGAAGTGCTCGGACGGCGTCACGATGTAGTAGTGGGTGAACTCCATCGACGTCGCGGCGTTGTTGTAGCCGCCCATCGACTTGACCAGCCGGTCCATGCTCCCGAGCGGGTACCGCTCGGTCCCTTTGAAGAACATGTGCTCGAGGAAGTGCGAGATGCCGACGTGCTCCTCCTCCTCGTGGAGGGCGCCGATCCCGAGCCAGCAATCCACCGCGACGATCGGCGCGGAGCGGTTCTCACGCACCAGGACGCGGAGGCCGTTGGGGAGCTCGGCGCGCATGAACGGCGCGGGGCTCGCGTCGCCCTTCTTACCGATCGTCTCGAGCCTGACGCCGGCCGGGGCCGCGACGGGAGGGTTTGTTCTCGGGAAAGTAATCACGGAGACCGCTCAAGTTGACCGCGATCCGCTGGCGCGGGTGCCCCGAGGCGCGGGGGCACCCGCGAAGCGGGTCCTGGGGCGAGCGAGGCGCACATGGAAGTGCGCCGCAGCGAAGCCCGAGGAAGCGCAACGCAGATATCGGTCATCTTCAGCGGTCGTCAGTCAGCTATAGCGTCGGGGAAGATGTACTTCAGCGGATCCACCGGCCGCCCCTTCTCGTGCACCTCGTAATGGACGTGCGGCGCGATCGAGAAGCCCGTCGAACCCACCAGCGCGACGGCGTCCCCACGCTCGACCTGCTGGCCCGCCTTCACGAGCAGCCGGGAGCAGTGGGAGTACGTGGTGACCAGGCCGTCGCCGTGCTCGATCTCGATGTAGTTGCCGTGTCCGCTCTTCCACCCCGCCTCCGTTACCCGGCCACCGGCCGTGGCGACGATCGGGTTGCCGCGCCGGGCGGAGATGTCGATCCCGTAATGCGGCCTGACCTCGTCGAAGAGCGGGTGCCGGCGGTGCATCGAGAACGTGCTGGAGAGAAATCCTGACGTGGGCCAGATCGAGGGCGTGGCTTCGAGCTTGGCGTGATTGGCCGCGATCGCGGCTCGGGCATCGTCGAAGCTGCTCGCCACCAGATCGCTTCGTCGGAGCAGCATCTCCAGCGACGTCGACACGTCCCGGACCCGGTTGTTCAGGACGCGGTCCGAGGAGATCTCGACCGCGTCGTCCAGAGACCCTGGACCGCCGACGCCGACCGCCTGAACCTCGACCGGGACCGGCGGCAGATCGGCCGCGAGCCTGAGCTCCTCTTCCCGGTCGAGCAGCTGATCGAGCTCCATGCTGAGGGCCTCGACCCGACCTTCCACCCGTCCCAGCTCGCCCCGCAGCCGTTCGTTCTCGACCGCCAGATGCGTCCCGGAGCCGACTCCGGGCAGATGGCTCAGAGCGACCAGCCCCAGGCCGAGCGCCAGAGCCGCTCCGCCCGCCCCCAGGCTCAGGAGCGCGGCCAGACGCCCGCGAGTCAGCTGGAGGGATCGGACATCGCGATTCTCACGGGGAATGAACATGAACGTGCCGAAACGATCAGACACCGATACGCCCCCCCAGCTGCGGCCCTGAAAGGCAGCTTTGCCGCCTAAATCCTTCGTATGAACGCACTTGCAGGTACTTCGCGAGGTACGAACGAGCCATTTTAACCGGACCCTCCCGGCCTGTCAACCAACCGCCGCGACCGCGCGGCTGCCTCCCGGAAGGCCCGCAAGATCGGGACCTCAGGACGGCCGGGACGACGCCCGGGCGCTCTCAAAAGAGACGGATGTTGACGAATCCCAGCGGGTCCTCGCGAAAGGCCTCCACGGTTCGCCGGAGGCGGCTCTGAAGTACCCGCAGCTGAATCCACAGTTCCTCGTCGTACAGCAGCCGCCCGAGCGTCCCCTCGCCCCCCTCGAGCCGCGTCCGGAGATCCTGCGCCTCACTCTCCAGGGCGGTCAGCGCGGTCATCAGCTCCTCAGGATCGCGCCAGGGGTGGGTGGGGTCCTTCGCCAGGGAGTCGATCGCGCGCGCGTTGGCGCGGATGGCGTCCAGATTTCCCTCCAGCACGGAGTCGCCGCGAACTCCGGCCACGATACCTTCGCCCTCGTCAAGGGCATCCAGCAGGCTCTCCGACTGGTCGGCCAGCGACTCCAGCGAACCGTACAGCGGCGACTCCGCGTCCAGAAGCCGGGCCGCGGTGGCGTCCCCCTCGAAGAGCTTGCCGCGAATCTCCTCGACGTTCGCCGCGAGCACCTCGATCTCGCCCAGCGCGCGCCCGAGCTGCGCGGTCACGAGATCCCAGTCCACGCTCGGGATCTCCGTGATCGTGGACCCGGCCGGCAGCGGACGTTCGCGGACGTCACCGGCGGTGATCTTCACGTACCGTTCGCCGCCCATCCCCAGCGTGGCGAGCTGGGCCCGCGAGGTCGGGGTAATGTAGGGCTGGAACCGATCGTGGACGCCCAGCTCGAGCCGGATGTTGGCCGGCTGCGTGGGGAGTCCCGTGGCCGGCTGGAGCTGCCCCCCCACGACCGCGCTCGGCTGCTCGAGGGGAGGTACGATGACCAGCTCGACTACCTCTCCGGCGGGCATCCCGGCCACCCGCACGAACGATCCCGCGCGGATCCCTCCGGCCTCGTCCAGCTCGACGAAGTACGGCACGACGTCCGGTGCGAAGGGGCCGCGTGTCGAGCCGAGGAGGAGGACCCCGAGGACGGCCGCGGCGACCACCACGGTCACCAGGATCCCGAGCTTCAGATCGCCCCACGCGGGCTCGGCGCGGCGCGGCATCGCTACGTCGCCGCCGCGGGCTCGATCCGGCGGTAGATCGGCGGGCCCGGGCTCACCCGGACGCCGTCCAGGACGCCCCACCGCAGGTGCTCTCCGCGCGGGACCTCCGGCTGGTCCAGGTCCGCCAGGAGCCGCTGGGCGAGCTCGGGGACGACCGGCCACAGAAGGACGGTCGCCAGCCGGAGCGCCTCGGCGGCGTGGAGGAGGATGGCGCCCACCTCCACCCGGTCCTCCGGTTCCCGGGCGCGAGCCCACGGGGCCTGCGCCTCCAGGTACTCATTGGTCGCCGACACCAGGCCCAGCACTCGCTCCAGGGCGGCGTGGATCCGCCACTGCCCCCACGCCTCCGAGACCGATCCCTCGGCCCCGTCGGCGACGAGGCGCTCCGCCAGCTCCCGGAGGGCCGCCTCGTTGGCTCGTCCGGCGGCCTCCGCACGCGGGGGCAGGCGGCCGTCGAGCCACCGCTCGGCCATCTTGGTGATCCGCGAGTGGAGGTTCCCGAGGTCGTTGGCCAGATCGGCGTTCAGCCGCCGGACGATGGACTCGTAGGAGAACGAGCTGTCCTGCCCGAGCGTCATCTCGCGCAGCAGGTAGTAGCGCAGCCCGTCGATGCCGAACTCGGGCACCAGGTCCTCGGGCCGCACCACGTTCCCCACCGACTTGGACATCTTCGCCCCCTGCCAGACCCACCAGCCGTGGGCGAGGATCTGGCGCGGCAGCGACCAGCCGAGGGCCATCAACAACGTGGTCCAGTAGACGGAGTGCGTGGTCAGGATGTCCTTGCCGATCAGATGGACGTCGGCCGGATGCTCGTTCCAGGCCGCGATCGCCCGTCGGGCGTCGGCCTCCGAATCCCCGCCCGCGTCCACCGTCCCGGTGACGTAGTTCAGCAGCGCGTCCACCCAGACGTAGGTGACGAACCCGTCGTCCCAGGGGATCGGGATCCCCCACGACAGCCGCTCCCGTGGCCGGGTGATGCACAGATCCCCGAGGGGCTCCCGCAGGAACCCGAGGATCTCGTTGGCGCGCGTCTCCGGATGGATGAAGCCGCGGTGGCTCCGGACGTGCTCGATCAGGGCCTCCTGGAACGAGCTCATCCGGAAGAACCAGTTCCGCTCCGCGATCTCCTCGACCGGCTTCCCGCACTCCGGACAGCGGCCCTCCACGAGATCCTTCTCCGTCCAGTACCGCTCGTCGGAGACGCAGTACCACCCGCGGTAGACGTCCTCGTAGAGGAGCGGCCGTCCCTGGGGATCGGCGCCGTCCTTCAACGCGAGCAGGGCGTGCCGGACGACCGCGGCGTGGTCGGGGTCGGTCGTCCGGATGAACCGGTCGTAGCGGATCTCGAGCCGATCCCAGGTCGCCTTCCAGGATGGCGCCAGCTCGTCGACGTGCGCCTTGGGGGCGAGTCCCCGTCGCCCCGCGGCCTGGGCCACGCTCGCCCCGTGCTCGTCGGTCCCGGTCAGGAACCTGACGTCGTATCCCGTCATCCGCCGCCGGCGGGCGACCACGTCGGCCAGGATGGTCGTATAGGCGTGCCCGATGTGGGGGCGGTCGTTGACGTAGTAGATCGGGGTCGTGAGGTAAAAACGATCGGCCATCCACCAGAATCTAGCAGCCCGCGCCACCCGGCCACGCGCCGCCGGGACGGGCGCCTCTCAGCCTTCGCCCCGCAAGGCCCGGAGGGCCTGCCAGTAAAGGAGCACCGGCGTGACGTTGCTCCAGACGTCCTCCCGGGCGGCGATCAGACCGCGGACCGCGGCCGCCAGGCCCACCGGGCCCAAGCGCTCGGCCGCGCGACCGGCCAGATCCGCGTGGTCGCTCGAACCGATCCGCGCCTCGTCCCCGCCGAGCGCGCGTTCCAGCGCTCCCTCCGCCAGCCCGAGCAGGAACTCGAAGACGTGCTCGTGCTGCTCGCGGACCCGCGGCAGCTCGGTTTCGAGCAGGAAGACGTGGAGGCTCCGCTCCGGATCGACCCCCGCCCTGAAGAGCTCGGTGGCCAGCTCCCGGAGCGCGAGCACGCCCGGGTCGGCCAGGGCCAGCGCCCGACCCGGCCGTCCGTCCGCCAGCGCGGCCAGCGCGTCGGCCTCCGCGGCGCGCAGATCGAGCCGGGCGTCGATGAACTTCCGCACCTCGCTCTCGGCGATGGGGGCGAAGGCGAGCGACTGGACGCGGCTGTGGATCGTGTCGGGCAGGACGTCGGGGCGGGTGGCGGTGAGGACGAAGCGGGTCCGGGGCGGCACCTCCTCCAGCAGCTTCATCAGCATCCCGGTCGGCTCGTCCCCCTCCGGATGCTGGTCGACGTCCCCCAGGAGAAAGAGCTGCTCCTCGGCCTCGAAGGGGGGCCGTCCCGCCGCCCGGCGGACGGCGTGGAAGTCCTCCATCCGGAACGACACCGGGTGGTCATAGGCCGCCGGCTCGACCGGCTCGCCGGCCCGTCGCGCCAGGTCTGCGGCCCGAGCCTCGTCCCCGTAGTGCGCGGCAGCCGGGCGTGGGAAGTACCAGTGGACGTCGGGGTGGAGGTTCCGCGCGATCCGGCTGCACGCGGTGCACTCTCCGCACGGCCGCGTCCCGTCGGCCTGGCAGGCGAGGCGCTGCGCGAGCCACCGGGCGGCGGTCTGCTTGCCGACCCCCGAAGGTCCGTGGAAGAGGAGCGCCGCGCCCAGCCGGCCCCGCGCGATGGCGGTCTCGAGCGCCGCCAGCAGGGCGTCGTGGCCGTAGATGCGGAGGATCGCGCTCATGACGCGCTGACCGCCCGCGTGGCGGGCGCCCCGGCCGTCCTCACCGGTCCCTGAGCCATTGGATCGGGTCCACAGCCCGTCCTTCCTGCCGGATCTCGAAGTGGAGCCGGGGCCCGGCGAGGCTGCCCGACTCCCCGACCGTCCCCACGACCGCTCCCCTGGCCACGCGCTGGCCTACCATGGCGGCCGCCCGTTCGAGGTGGGCGTAGATCGAATAGTAGCCGCCGTCGTGGTCGAGGATCAGCATGAGCCCGTAGCCGCCGTTCCAATCGGCGTAGACCACCTCGCCCGCGCCGACCGCCCGCACGGGGGTGCCCTTCGGGGCCGCGATGTCGATCCCGTTGTTGACGACCTCGGTCCGGTATACCGGGTGGACGGCGCGTCCGAAGCGGGCCACGATCTCGCCGTCGA
>DASRVA010000209.1:0-18979 GCA_035687745.1 Gemmatimonadota bacterium | reverse complement strand
TGGCGGCCACCGCGCTCGGCGGGATCGTCCTGGTGGTCGGGCCGGGCCCGGCCGGGATCGTCCTGGCCCTCGCCACGGCCGGCATGACCGGGGCCGGCCTCGCCCTCGCCCGACCGCGGCGCTGGAGCCTCAGGATCGGCTACACGCTCCTGCTGGCCTTTCTGGGCCTGTGGGCCCACGTCCATCTGGAGTCGCGGCGGCTGAGCCAGGGGGGGCAGGAGGCTGTCCGGCGGCTCGCGGCCGACAAGGGGGAGGACCTGGCGGGGATCCTCTCCGTGCGTCTCGAGGACGACGGCCGGCTGGCCGGGCGGATCAGCCGGCGGCTCGTCGAGCGGGCCGAGCGGTTCCCCGCCGAGGTGGTCCAGGACCCGGAGCTGTTCGTCGCCCTGGGACGGGCCGCGGGACCCGCCCTGGCACCCGGCATCGGCATCGAGGTCTACGACGCCGCGGGGAGCCTCAGGGCCTGGTGGGGCGACCCGCGCGGCGACCGGCTGCCGGCGGACTCGGCGGGGCGCCCGCTCGAGCACCCGCTGGTCCGCCGGCCGTCCGGCTTCACGCTGGCCTACGCCGGAGCGCCCTGGATCGTCCGCGGAGACTCGTTCCGGATCGTCGTGAAGGACGTCTGGAGGGTCGAGAGCCCGCTCGGCGGGCTCACCGATCGCGACCTGGTCCTGCCGGTGCTCGAGGAGAGGGAGGGCCTCTCCTTCCGCGTCATGAGCGCCGACTCGGCCCGCCAGGGCGCGCCGATCATGGGGCCGGAACGGCCGGTGGCGTGGGTCATCGGGGAGCGCTTCATGGTCGAGCGGTTCCTGGAGGAGCGTCGGCACGGCGCCCGGCGCCTGCTCGGGCTCCTCTTCCTGTGGCCGCTGGCCTGGTCGGTGGGAGCCGCCTGGCAGGCGACCCGGAGGGGCGGCGGAGGCTCCGGCGCCCCCCTCGGCCTGAGCGCGCTCCTGACCGTCGCGGGACGGCTGGCGCTCGTGACGGTCCTGTGGGCGTTCCTGATGACGTCGCGCTACGCGACCCTCTTCTTCCCCGAGGAGTGGTTCAGCCCGCTCGGCTTCGCGGTCGAGATGTTCGGGCCGGGCGGGCGGTCGGCCGGCGACCTCCTGACGACCGCCGCCCTCGGCATGCTGTTCGCGGTCGGCGCGTACGCCTTCGTTCCCGCGCGCCGCCGCCGCTCGAGGGTGGGGACAGCCTCGGGGCTCGGAGCGGTCGGGCTCCTCGCATGGCTGGTCGTCCGGGCGGCGGTCCCCGTCGTGGAAAGCGCGGTCCGCGGCATGAGCCTGGGCGTCTTCTTCAGCGAGACCCTCCTCTTTTCGCCGCACTACCTGATGGTCCTGCTGGCCTTCGCGCTCTTCGCGGGCCTCGTCGTGACCGGGCTGGCGGCCGGCCTGCGCCCGCTCGGAGTGCCGGCCGGGCGGCTCTGGGCGGTGGGCGTCCTGGCGGTGACGGGAATCGCCCTGGCCGGCGCCGCCTGGATCCTGCCCGGGGAAGCGCTCCGGGGGACCTCGCTGGCGTTCCTGGCGTTTCTGGCTCTCGGCCTGACGGGCGGCGCGTGGCTCGTCCACGCGGCCGGCATGCGCCGCTTCACCGGTCGCGGGGCGGGTCCGACGGTCGCGCTCGTCGCGGTGACGCTGGGGGGCCTGGTGGTCCTGCCGCTCTTCGCGCGCGCCCGGATCGACGTCGCCCAGGACCTGCTGGTCGAGCGCGCGGAGCGGCTCGGGGAGGCGTCCGCCCAGTGGCTCCAGTACACCATGTCGCGGATGGTCGAGTACCTGGCGCAGAGCTCCGGGGTGGCGCGGGCCCTCGAGGAAGGGAACCGCGACGCGGCGCTCGTCCTCTGGAGCCAGAGCCCGCTGCGGACTCCGGATTTCGCGTCGGGCCTCTATCTGGTGGATGGCGAGGGCACGATCGTCAGCCAGTTCGCGCTGACGACCGTCGACCTGGCGGGCCGCGCCGTAGCCCGGGCGGGCGGCGAGAGCGTCCGCGTGGACGTCGAGGGCTCTCCCGAGGAGGGCGGGATCTGGTGGGCGACGGTCCCTGTCTACGAGGGCGGAACACGGCTGGGCACGGCGGTCGCCATGTCGACGGGCGCGACCGAGCTCCGGGACGCCCCGACCGGCGCGGCGTTTCTCCTGAGCGACCTGATGGTGGGCTCCCCGTCCTCCTTCGAGCCGACCCTCTACCGGACGCTCGAACCCGGCGAGACCCCCCCGCCCCGGACCCTCCTCACCAGCGTCCAGCGGCCGGACGGGACCCGGACCCGGCTGGCGCTCCCCCTCGATCCGCTCCTCCCGACCGCCCGGACGTACGCCGTCTTCGCCGTCGTGGCGGCCATCTGCGGGCTCTTGCTCGGTGTCGTCGAACGGTGGACCGATCCCCGGGCCCGGGTGCGATCGTGGGGCCGTGCGCGGGCCGAGAATCCGCTGCGATCGTTCCGCGTGCAGCTCCTCCTCGCCTTCGTGGCGGTGGCCGCCGTTCCCCTCACCCTTTACGGCGTGCTCGGCTTCCGGGCGACCCGCGGCGAGGTCCAGGAGTCCACCCGCGTGGCGGCGACCGAAGCGCTGGGGGCGGCGAGCCGACTCCTCGTCGGGGACGCGGCCCTGGAGCAGGGCACGTCCCGGGCGCTCACCTCACGGCTCAGGCAGATCTCGGATATCCTCCAGCAGGACCTGATCCTCTACTGGCGCGGCCGGACGGTGGCCTCGAGCCGGCCCGAGATCTTCACCTCGCGGCTGTTCGCCGACCGGATGAAGGGCGAGGTCTACACGGAGCTCTTCGCCGTCGGCCGCGCGAGCGTGCTGGACTCGATGTTCCTGGGCGACCGCTCCTTCCTGGTCGCCTATCGCCCGCTCCGGGAGTCGGGCGCCCCGGCCGGGTACGTGCTGGCAACGCCCCTTCTGATCCGCGAGGACCAGGCGCGCCTCGACCTGCAGCGGCTGGGGGAGGGCGTGTTCCTCCTGACCGCCTTCTCGATCGCCTTCCTGCTGGTCGTCGGATGGGGGCTCGCGCGGTTCATGGCGCGCCCCCTCGGCGCCCTGGAGCAGGGAACCCGCCAGATCGCCTCCGGCCGGCTCGCGTACCGCCTCCCGCTGCCGGCCCGCCAGGACGAGTTCGGCCGTCTTCAGCAGGCCTTCAACGCGATGGCCGAGCGCCTCGATCATGGCCAGACGGCTCTCGAGGAGGAGAAGTCCCGCGTCCAGGCGATCCTGGCGTCGGTCGGAGCCGGGGTCGTCGCCCTGGACGCGGAGGGCCAGGTTCAGCTCCTGAACGAGCGCGCCGCGACCCTGCTGGGCGAGCGGCCGGAGGCGGTTCTCGGGCAGCGGGCCGGCGAGCTGGCGCGGCGCCATGACGGGGCGTTCCGGTTCTGGGGCCTGGTCGAGCGCCAGCTCACCGGGAGCCGCGTCGACCGCGATCTGGTCCTGCGCCGGAACGGGCAGGACCGCCACTACCACGTCGTGTTCACGGGGCTTCGGGAGCCGGGCGGGGCGGAAGAGCGGGGGCTGGTCGTGGCGTTCGAGGACATCACCGACAACGTCGCGTCGCAGCGCGTGCTGGCGTGGGGCGAGATGGCCCGCCAGGTGGCGCACGAGATCAAGAACCCGCTCACCCCGATGAAGCTCTCGCTCCAGCACCTGGAGAGGACGGTGGACGACCGGCCCCAGAACTTCGAGGAACTCTTCCGGTCCAACCTGGACCTGGTGCTGGCCGAGATCGAGCGCCTCGAGCGGATCGCGGGGAACTTCGCCCGCTTCGCCGTCCCCGACCCCCGCTCGCTGGTCGCGTTCGACGCGGTGCTGGTCGCGCAGGACGCCCTGACCCTCTTCCAGGGGGCCGAGGAGAACGTCCTCTACGGACTCCAGACGGTCGGCGAGAAGAAGCCGCTCCTCGGAGAGCCCGAGGGGTTCCGGCGTGTCCTCGTCAACCTGCTCCAGAACGCGCGCGACGCCGTGGTCGCTCACGGGGGCGGACGGGTGGATGTCCGGCTGGACTGGAAGCGGGAGCCCGGCTGGGCCCGCGTGTCGGTCCTGGACGAGGGGATCGGCCTCCCCGAGACCGGCCTGGAGCGGCTCTTCGAGCCCTCGTTCTCGACCAAGACCCGCGGCACGGGCCTCGGGCTCGCGATCACGCGCCGGATCGTCGAGGCGTGGGGCGGCTCGATCGAGTACGAGCGGCGGCCGGAGGGGGGCACCGCGATCCACGCCCGCTTCCGCCTCGCCTGAACGGCTGCTGAAGATGCCCCCCCAGAATAACCCTTCCACAAAAATGGAAGCCATTTACATAGTCCTACGGAAGGTGCATTACATAGTTTGGAACCATGGTTCATTTTCGTTGACAGCACCGATGGAGACATGGTACGCTGCACCCGCGATCGATGATCGGAGTGCCGAAAGGCGGCACGTCCGATCCACCTGATGGAACCACGCCGACCGCATCGGCGCCGGGGTCACCGGCCCCCCTCCGGACAGCCCCGACGCCAGCGGCGGCGAGACACGGCCGAAACCCATTCCCCCTGGAAAGAAACGGCGATGAACCCGACGAGCATCACTCGCAGCGAGCGCGGATCCACGATCGTCCTGGTCAGCCTGTCCATGACGGCCCTGCTGTCGATCGTTGCGCTGGCGGTCGATGTGGGCATGTTGTTCGACGTCCGGACGGAGGCCCAGCGGACGGCCGACGCGGCGGCGCTGGCCGGCGCGGGAACCTTCCTGATGAAAGGCGAGCTGGACGCCGAGGACGAGGACATCGCGCGCGCCGAGGCCATCGACATCGGCGGGCGGAACCTGGTCTATGGCGACTCTGCCGAGATCCTGCCGGACGACGTGGAGGTGGACCTCGAGGCCGGCCGGGTGACGGTGACCGTGCGCCGGGTCGGTGACCGGGGGAACGCCATTCCGACCTGGTTCGCCAACGTGTTCGGCGTCGGCCAGGCCGACGTGGCGGCCCGCGCGACGGCGCAGGTGGATCCGGCAGGGTCGGCGACCTGCCTAAAGCCGTTCGCCATCCAGGACCGCTTCAAGGACGTCGACGGCGATGGGAACTTCGAGCCCGAGGACGGTGACGAATACGACCCCGAGGTGCATGGGTACGGCTCGTCGTGGCGCAACGCGGGGGAGCCCGGCTACGAGGGGGGCGATTACGAGGACGACCTTGGCCTCCCGGTGGTGCTCAAGGGGGGCGGGCCCAACGGGGGCAACACCGACGAGGGTTCCTCCGTCTATCCCGGCACCGGCCCGAGCTGGTACTACGCCTGGGCCATGCCCCAGGTGGAGGGTGGCCCGGCCAACGGCGCCGCCCGCTACGGCTGGAACATCGCCAACTGCAATCCGGTGGTCGTTTCGGTGGGCGATGAATACGACATCGAGCCCGGTGCCATGGTAGGTCAGACCGTCCACGGGATCGAGGACCTGAACATCCAGGATCCGTGGGCGGCTTGGAACGCCGTGACGAACGAGGTCACCGGAAGCGCCTCGCACCCCAACTGGGGGGGGAGCCCCCGGATCGGTATCGTGCCGGTGTTTCACCCGGGCCGCGAGTTCGACCCGGGCCGTCAGCCGATCGAGTTCACCAACTTCATCGCCGTCTTCTTCGAGGGCGTGGAGGGCAACGGCAACGACCAGATCGTATACGGGCGGATCCTCTTTCCCAAGGGCATAGGCGGCGGCGAGGTCGCGGCGCCTGCCGCGCAGTTCGTTCACCTGATCGAATAGCCGACCAAGCTGCGCGGATCTCGAATTCCCCCGTTCCATCGGCCGCGGAGGGGCATGCCGACCCTCCGCGGCCCTTTTTTCGTGCCTCGCGTCCTCGGGTGTCCTCCTCCGGGGCCACCCCAAACGGAGTGGACCGGGTGTGGAAGCCTTTTGCCATAAATGGGAAGGAGCCTTCTGGATCGTTGACAGGGAGCGACACGTCTGCTATCGTCCTCTTCCCCACTCAGGCCAACCGAAAGGAACGGAGGGACGCCGGACGATCCCTCGAGGTGAAGTGGCGGACGCGGATCAAGCCGTCGGCGGGGCGCGGGAATGCGCGCTGCACGAGAGGGCTCGGGAACGCGATCGCCACGGTGCCCGGCGCACCTTTGACTTCACAACCGTACGTACGGAGGAACCCGTCCATGGTTGACCTGTGGAAAGCCTTCTGGTCCGACGAGTCGGGTCAGGACCTGGTGGAGTACGCGATGCTGCTGGCACTGATCGCGCTGATCGTGATCGGCGCGGTGACGCTGCTGGGTCAGAACATCAAGACCACCTTCGACTCGATCGCCGCCGTGCTGCCGATCGGGAGCTGAGCCCCACCGGATGCTCCGGGTCCGTCGAAAGCATCGACGGACCCGGGATTCCGGAGGCATCTGAAGTGTCTCGATGACCGCGAACCTCGCCCTCGTCGCCCTCGCCGCGCTTGTCCTGGTGGCCGTCGTCTGGGACGTCCGAGAACGGCGGATCCCCAACGCGCTGACCGTGACGGGGCTCGGCTTGGCGATCGTCCTGCGGCTGCTGGAGGGCCCGGAGGCCCTTCTGGCCGGGGTCGCCGGCCTGGTTCTGGCCGTGGTTGTCGCGCTCCCCCTGGTCGCCCTCGGCGGCCTCGGAGGGGGAGACGCCAAGCTTCTGGCTGCGGTGGGCGCCTTCCTGGGTCCCATTCAGCTCCTGGTCGCGCTCGCGATCACCGCTCTGGCCGGCGGGATCATGGCCGTCGTCCTCGCCATCCATCGCGGGGCCCTGCACGAGTCGATGGTCGGAGCCGGAGTCCTTCTGATGAGCCTCTTCGGGCGCGGGATTGAACGGCCGCGGCGGACGATCCGCTCGCCCGGCGCCCTGTCGATCCCGTACGCGGTCCCGATCGCGATCGGGGTCCTGGCCGTGTGGCTCCTGTGACATATCGGGTGGCACGAGAGGGAACGATGAAACGAAGAGACAGCGGCCAGTCGCTGGTCGAGTTCGCGATCGTCCTGCCGATCCTGCTGGCGCTCCTCGTCGGGATCTTCGAGTTCGGGGTGGCGTGGAACCGTAAGCAGGTGCTTACGAACGCGGCCCGGGAGGGCGCGCGGCTGGCGGTCCTCCCCGGCATTTCCGACCCCGACACGGTCGACTTCGTCGTTGACACTTACCTCACCAGTGCGGGGATCGATCCCGTCTCGGTGACGAGGGACTACCACGGCAGCTTATGCTCTTCCTGCACGGGGCAGACCGTCACCATCGAGCTTCAGATGAACCACACGATGCCCTTCGTCAGCGCGATCAGCGGACTTCTGTCGGCATCTCCGACGGCAGGCGCGGTGACGCTGACCAGCGTCGTAAACATGCGACATGAATAGGCAGGTGGAGGAATGAGACGACCCCGGATCTGGATCGCCCTTCTGCTGGCCGCCGTCTCGGGCGTCGCGGCCGGCGTCCTGGCTTTGAACTTCTTTCGGGACCGCCCGTCCCTCATCCCGACGCCGGCGGTGGCGTCGACGGCCTCGGTGGCCGTCGCCGCGCGCGCCCTGGACGTCGGCTCCGTGGTCGGGCCGGCGGACGTCCGGATGGTCGGCTGGCCGGGAGACGCCGTACCACAGAACTACGCCCGCTCGCCCGAGGAAGTCGTCGGGCGGGGCCTCATCACACGGGTCGAGGAGGGTGAGCCGCTCCTCCTCACCAAGCTCGCCGACAAGGCAGCGGGGGGCGGGCTACCGATCATCATTCCGGAGGGGATGCGAGCAGTCAGCGTGAAGGTGAACGAGGTGATCGGCGTGGCCGGGTTCGTCCTGCCAGGCACCCGCGTCGACGTGCTCGTCACGCTGAACCCCCAGCAGGATCAGGACCAGGCCACGACCCGCGTGATCCTCCAGAACGTGCGCGTCCTGACCGCCGGCCAGATCATTCAGCGGGACGCCGAGGGCACGCCCGTAAGCGTGCCGCTCGTGACCCTGCTCGTCACTCCGCACGAGGCGGAGCAGCTCACGCTGGCCGCCACCGAAGGGCAGATCCAGCTCGCGCTCCGGAACACCCTCGACACCGAGGAAGTGGACACTCAAGGTGCCAAGGTGAACTCGCTCGTCACCTTCGGCGTCCAGCGACCGAAGCCGGCGTCGCCGTCCCGGATCCGGCGCACCCCGGCGCCGCCGAGCGTGGACCGGGTCGAGGTCTACAACGGGGCGGAGCGGACGGTTCAGTCCTTCTAACGAGACACGAGGGGAAAGGAAGAGAAGGAGCCGATGCCGCTGCATGCCATCCAGGGGGTCCTGATCTCGACGGACGAAGAGGTCCGGCGAGCGCTCGAGGACCCCGAAATCCGAAGAAAGCTGGATCTCGTCCTCTCCTTCTCGGTGCCCATGGCCGGATTCAGCGCCGGGCATATGGACGATCTCCGGGATCGCGGGGCCGACCTGATCCTCCTCGACGTGGAGTCGGACCCCGAGCTCGGCTGCCGGCTGGCGGAGAAGATCGCCGACGCCGGCGCCACGCGCCGGATCGTCGGGGTCGGCCCGATGCAGTCCCCCGAGTTCCTGCTCCGGGCGATGCAGTCCGGGATCGCCGAGTACCTGACCAAGCCCATTCAGAAAGGCGACCTCCTGGCGGCGATCGAGCGCGCGCGCCGGAGCCTGGCCATCCAGCCCGCCGCGGCCAAGCAGGCGGGACGGCTGTACGTTTTCTTCAGTCCCAAGGGCGGGGGCGGGGCAACCACGATCGCCACCAACCTGGCCATCCAGCTCCACCGGTTGACGGGGGAGCGGACCGTCCTCGTCGACCTGAACCTGGAGCTCGGCGAGGTGGCCGGATTCCTGGGGCTCGAGCCGCGCTACGACTTCGTGGACCTGGCGCGGAACCTCCACCGGATCGACACCGGGCTCCTGGCGAGCTACGTGACCCGTCACGAGTCCGGCGTCGACGTCCTGGCGGCGCCCTACCGCCCCCAGATGGCGGACTCCCTGCTCGACGACCACGTGGTCCAGGTGCTGCGCCTCCTACGGCAGCACTACGACTACGTCATCGTGGACAGCCCGAAGGCGCTCACCTCGCGCACGGTCCGGGCCCTCGAAGCGGCCGACGGCGTCTTTGTCGTGGCCCAGACCAACGTCCCCACGGTCCAGAACATCCAGCGCGCCCAGGCCCTCCTGGAGCGCCTGGCCGGAAACGGCAAGGCAGTCCGCCTGATCGTCAACCGTCATGAGCCCGACGGCGTGATCTCGCTGGCCGACCTCGAACGGTCGGTCGAGATGAAGGTTTACTGGACCATCCCCAACGACTACGCGTCGGTGGCCTACTCGATGAATTCCGGGAAGCCGCTGGCGATGACCGCCGGATCGGTGAGCGCCCGCGAGCTGGAGAACCTGGCCGCCAAGATCGCCGGGCTTCCGGCGGAGGAGGGCGACCGCCGGGCGACCCGCCTGGGGTCTCTCCTCGGTCGCATCAAGGACCGGATGGGCACGGCGTCCCACCCGGGTGACGTCCATCTCGTCCGTCCTACGCCGGCTGAAGGAAAGGGTCTATGAGCGAGCCCGAGGATCGTTACGCCGTCCCCTTGTTCGACCATCAGCCGGCCGTGGACACGATCGCGCCGCCGGAAGGCGCCGGCGACACGACCCAGATCCGTGCCCGGATCCACCGACAGCTCCTGGAGCGGCTGAACCTCACCAACCTGGAGACGTACCGGCGGGAACAGGTCGTGTCCGAGGTGCGGAAGGTCGTCCAGGAGATGCTCACCCGGGAGTCCCTCCCGCTCAACTTCGAGGAGCGAGAGGGGCTGGTCGAGCAGGTGCTCCACGAGATCTTCGGGCTGGGTCCTCTGGAGCCGCTGCTGCGGGACCCAACGGTGTCGGACATCCTCGTCAACACGGGCCGGCACGTGTTCGTCGAGCGGAACGGTCGCATCGAGCGAACGGGGATACGGTTCAAGGACGACAAGCATCTGATGCAGGTGATCGACCGGATCGTGGCCGCCGTGGGCCGCCGGATCGACGACTCGAGCCCGATGGTCGACGCCCGTCTGGCGGACGGCTCTCGCGTGAATGCGATCATTCCGCCCTTGGCGATCGACGGCCCCCACCTCTCGATCCGCAAGTTCAAGAAGGACGTCCTCTCGGCCGAGGACCTGCTCCGGTACGAGACGGTGACGCCGCCCATGCTGGAGCTCCTCCAGGGGGTGGTCCAGGCGCGGCTGAATGTCCTGATCTCGGGTGGCACGGGCGCCGGGAAGACGACTCTCCTCAACATGCTGTCCTCGTCGATTCCGGGGAACGAGCGGATCGTCACGATCGAGGACTCGGCCGAGCTCCAGCTTCGCCAGCCGCACGTGGTCCGGCTCGAGACCCGCCCCCCCAACGTGGAAGGCGTGGGCCAGATCACCGCGCGGCAGCTCGTGATCAACGCGCTCCGGATGCGGCCCGACCGGATCATCGTCGGCGAGGTCCGCGGCTCGGAGGCGGTCGACATGCTGCAGGCCATGAACACGGGTCACGACGGCTCGCTGACGACGCTCCACGCCAACAGCCCGCGCGACGCCCTTGCGCGTCTCGAGACCATGGTCTCGATGGCCAACCTGAACCTGCCCGAGAAGGCCATGCGCCAGCAGATCGCGAGCGCCCTCCACGTCGTCATACAGATCGCGCGGTTGTCGGACGGTCGGCGAAAGATCGTGTCGATCTCGGAGATCGTGGGGATGGAGGGTGACGTGATCACGATGCAGGAGATCTTCCAGTTCGAGCGCCACGGGATCGGTCAGGAGGGCGAGGTCCTGGGCCAGTACAAGGCGACCGGCATCCGGCCCCGGTTCACCGAGCGGCTAAGGGCTGCGGGCATCGAGCTCCCGACCGCGCTCTTCTCGAACGTCGGTTATATCGCGGGAGGGAAGCGATGAACTTCCTCACGACCACCACGTGGGGGGCTGCCGTCCTTGCCTTCGTGGCGATGGCGTTCGGGATCCTGGCCCTGACCACGTTCTACGAATGGTGGCTCGACCGCCGACGGCAGAAGGAGATCCGCGCCCGGATCGGCACCGAGGACGTCATGGCGCGGACCCTCGACGATCTCGTCAAGAAGTCCAATTCCAGGGTTCCGGAGTGGCTCGAGCCGTTGATGGCTCGCCTGCCGCACCTGAGGGACCTGCAGGATCTGCTCGACCAGACCGACCTCAAGTGGAACGTGGGCTCCTTCATCCTCCTGACCGTGGGCGCGACGGTGGCGTTCGGGACCACGGCGCTCTTTCTGACCAATTACCCGATTGTGGCCCTGGGCGCGGCGATCCTGGGCGGCACGCTCCCATATCTCTACGTCCGCCGGAAGCGCACCAAGCGCCAGAACGCCTTCCTGGAGTCGTTCTCCGAGGGGATCGAGCTCCTCTCCCGGGCGCTGCGTGCCGGCCACGCGTTCTCGACCGGGCTCCAGATGGTGGCCGACGAGGCCAACGAGCCGGTCGCGACCGAGTTCCGGACCGTGTTCGAGGAGCACAAGTTCGGGCTTCCGCTGGACGAGGCCCTGTACGGCCTGATCGACCGGATGGACATTCCGGACGTCCACATCTTCGCAACCGCGGTCCTGATCCAGCGCGAGGTCGGCGGGAACCTGGCCGAGGTCCTGGACACGCTGGCCGACACGATCCGCGAGCGGTTCAAGATCCGGCGCCAGATCCGCGTCCACACGGCCCAGGGGCGGATGACCGGCTACGTGCTCGTCGCGCTTCCCCTCGCCATGGTGTTCCTGATGACCGCGCTGAACCGGGAGTATCTGTCCATCCTGTGGGAAGAGCCGATCGGACGCCTGCTGGTCGCGGTCGCCGCGATCCTCCAGGTCGTTGGCTTCTTCGTCATCCGGCGCATCGTCCACATCGAGGTGTGAGCCCATGCCGTACCTGATCGCCGCCCTCATCATGACGACCGTGATGCTGGTCGTGTTCGTGGCTGCCGTGATGGTCCCTGCCCGCAGCCGCGCGATCCACGACCGGCTGACCGCGCTCGACCTCGAGCGGGACCGGCACCTCCCGCGCCGCCTGCGGCGGACGCGCGAGAAGCGCCAGCAGATCGAGACCCTGATGAAGGTCCTGGGAGAGAGGATCGCCCAGAGCCGCGAGGACACGAGTGAGACGTGGCTGCTCCTGACCCGGGCCGGCTTCCGGCAGCCGAACTCGGTGGCCCTCTACTACACGGTCCGGCTCCTCATGGTCGCAGGCCTGGCCGGAGGGGCGTTCATGCTGACCTCGATCCGGGGCATGAATCCGGCCGCGGTCCTGTTCATGAGCGGGATGGGGGCGATCGTCGGCTGGCTCCTGCCGCTCTACGTGCTGCGCCGCCGGACGCGGAAGCGGTCCCGCGCCATCCAGCTCTCGCTCCCCGACATGCTGGACATGATGGTCGTCTGCGTGGAGGCCGGCCTCGGGCTCAACCAGGCCATGCAGCGGGTGGCCGAGGAGCTGGGGACGATGGCCCCCGAGCTCAGCGAGGAGCTCCAGCTCACCAACCTCGAGATCCAGACCGGCACGCCCCGCGAGGAGGCCCTCCGGAACCTGGCGGAGCGGAGCGGGAGCACGGACCTGAAGTCCCTGGTCGGCATGCTGGTTCAGACCGACCGGTTCGGGACCTCGATCGCCCGCGCCCTCCGGGTCCACTCGCAGACGCTCCGGACGAAGCGCCGGCAGCGGGCCGAGGAGCAGGCGGCCAAGACGACGATCAAGCTGATCTTCCCGCTCGTCCTCTTCATCTTCCCGGCCCTCATGGTCGTCATCCTGGTTCCGGCCGTCCTCCACATCGTTCGGAACCTGGGGGGTCTCACATGAACCTCCTCGACGCCGCCCTGGCCGTGCACGGAACGAACCGGACGGTCCCGGCCGACGCCCCGCCCGTCCCCACGTCCATCCGGGAGACCGGGCTCACCCCGGAGAGCGTCACCGCCCTTGCGATCAAGATCCTCTACGTGCAGGGAGCCATGTCGGGCCGGAAGCTGTCCGACCGTCTGAGGCTCTCGTTCGAGATCGTGGACGACATCCTGCTGGACCTCCAGCAACGGCACTTCGCGGAGGTGGGCGGCGTCCGGGGCCATGGCCGCGGATCGTACGTCTTCGACCTCACGTCGGCGGGCCGCGCCCGGGCACAGGAGGCCATGGAGGGGAACGTCTACGTCGGCCCCGCCCCGGTGACCCTGGAAACCTACAGCGAGTGGGTGCAGCGCCAGTCGGTCCTGGGAATGGCGATCGAGCCCGAGGAGATCCAGGCCTGCCTTTCCCATCTGGTCCTTCCCGGCCACGTGCTGCGCCAGCTCGGCCCGGCCGTCAACTCGGGCCGCTCGCTGTTCCTATACGGCCACGCCGGGAACGGGAAGACGGAGGCCGCGACCTCGATCGCGCGCATGCTGAAGGGCCGGGTCTATCTGCCCTTTGCGGTCGAGGTGGAGGGGCGGATCATCGTTCTCCAGGATGCCGTCCATCACGAGCTGTCGGCCGACGAGAACAGGGACGAGGACTCCTTCCTGTCGCCGATCCCGGGCTTCGACCAGCGGTTCGCGCACGTGGATCGCCCGGTCGTGTTCACCGGCGGCGAGCTCGCCCTGGACCAGCTCGACCTCAAGTACGACGCCCAGGCCAAGTTCTACCGGGCGCCCGTCCAGATGAAGGCCAACGGCGGCGTCCTCATCATCGACGACCTGGGCCGCCAGATGGTGCGGGTCGACGAGCTTCTCAACCGGTGGATGGTCCCGCTGGAGCGCCGGATGGACTACCTGACCCTCCACACCGGGCATTCCTTTCCCGTCCCCTTCGACTGCCTGGTCGTGTTCTCGACGAACCTGGAGCCGTCCGAACTCGTCGACGAGGCGTTCCTGAGGCGGATCCACTACAAGATCCACATGGAGAACCCCACCCGCGAGGAGTACGAGGAGATCTTCCGCCGCGCCTGCGAAGCGCGCGGGATCGCCTATGACGGGGCGGCCGTCGACCGGATCTTCCGGGACTACTACGACGGCCGGCACATCCCCCCGCGCGGCTGCCATCCACGCGACATCGTGCAGCACGTCTGCGACCTGGCGCGCTACGAGCGTCGCGAGCCGAGCCTGGACGAGCGCTCGCTCGACGACTCCTGCCGCGCGTACTTCCTGGACGAACGGTAAGCGCGCGGTGGTTCTTCATTGCCCATCCGGCCCCATCCCCGGAGGTGAACCGTGAGTCCTGGCGGCAGTTTCGGACACGACGAGCGTGGCGTCACAATGGTGTTCGTGGCTCTCCTCCTGGTCGCGCTCCTGGGCGTGACGGCTCTCGCCATCGACATCGGCATGCTCCTGACCGCCCGGACCGAGGCGCAGCGGACCGCCGACGCGGCCGCCCATGCCGGTGCCGTCGAATGGCTCGTAACGGGTGGCGACGAAGGTGCCTCGAGGAGCAGCGCCCAGGGCGTCGCCTCCATCAATCCCATCATAGGGGAGCCGCCTTCAGTCTCGGACGAGGATGTGGAGTTCCTGACCGACCCGGACAGGGTTCGGGTGACCGTCTGGAGGACGGAGGATCGCGGCAATCCGGTCCCGACCTACTTCGCCCGGGTCCTCGGCTTCGATGAGGTGGACATCAACGCCGTGGCCGCGGCGGGTATCGCGAACTCGTGCGGGGCGGGATGCCCGCTGCCGCTGGCCCTCATCGACGAGTGGATCGACGTCGACGACGACGACACATGGGATGAAGGCGTCGATCAGTACGTCCCGTATCCGGAACCGGGCTACACCGGCTACGGCGACGACGACGCCGGGCTCCAGATCGAGATCAAGGACGTCAGTCAGGACGGTGGAGGACCACCCCAGTGCGCCGACACGGACACGTTCGAGGCGTGCAAGGCGTTCGGGGACCCGAGCTGGGACTGCTGGTGGCGCGAGGCGCTTCCAAGCCAGGGCGGCGGAGGGGGCGTCGATGAGCTCAGCCCCCGTATCCGCAGCTGCGTCATCGAGGGGATGGAGATCGGCGACCCGATCTGGTCCGCTTCCGGCGCCGGCAACAAGCAGGAGCTCGTCGACGACTTCAAGTGGCTCGTCGACAACGAACCGGATGTGTCGTGGGACGAAGCCGACCAGTGTCCAAAGCGGGATGGCGATGACGCGTGTCTTCTGAGCTGCTTGCGCTGCCGATCGGTTCCCCTGGTCGACCCGACAACGGTCGTTCCGGACGGCGGAGCGAACACCCGCGCAACCATCTCGAACTGGACCGGAGTCTTCGTAGAGAAGGTCTCCTGCTCGCCCTCACAACCCCATGGAGCGGAGCCGCGCGGACGATGGAACGTCTACGTCCGGTTGATGCGGGGAATTGGGACTGGGAGCTGTGGTCGTCCGGAGTCGCTTCTCAATTCCGTCCAGATCGTCGAGTGACGATATCCGTCGAAGCGTTCCTGAGGCATCCCCGCGACATCGTGCTCCACGTCTGCGATCCAGCGCGCCACGAGCGTCGCGAGCCGAGCCTCGACGAGCGGTGGCTGGACGACTCCTGCCGGGCGTACTTCCTGGACGAGGGCTGATTCCCCTCTTCGCGCTCGCGATGTTCGCGAGCGCGCTGCTCCTGTTCTGGGTGCAGCCGATGTTCACGAAGGCCGTGCTGCCGCTATTGGGTGGGACGCCCGCCGTATGGAATACCTCCATGGTCTTCTTCCAGGCCGGGCTCCTCGTGGGATATCTCTATGCCCACGTTTCGTCGCGCCGGCTGTCCATACGCAACCAGGCTCTCCTCCATGTCGGTTTGCTCGCCGCGGCGATGGCGGTGGTCCTGCCCATACACGTTCCCGATGGGTGGAGGCCGCCCACCAACGGAACTCCGGTCCTGTGGCTTCTGGGTCTTCTGAGCGTAGCTCTCGGGCTTCCTTTCGTCGCGCTCGCCGCCACCGCGCCGCTCCTCCAGCACTGGTTCTCGGCGACCGATGTCGTCGGATCCGAGGATCCTTACTTCCTGTACGCCGCCAGCAACCTGGGCAGCATGGCCGCGTTGATCGGGTACCCGTTCCTCCTCGAGCCGCGGATCGGCCTTGCCGTTCAGCACGAGATATGGTCGGCCGTGTACGTCCTGGCCGGTCTGCTGATCGGGGCGACCGCTCTTGTGGCGGCCAGGGCGGGACGCCAATGCCGCACTCGGGTGGACCCTGACGGCGGGCTTCGGGCTGGTCGGCGGCCAGCGTTTCTGACGCGTGTCCGCTGGGTCCTGCTGGCACTCGCGCCATCCAGCCTTCTCCTCGGCGTGACGACGTACGTCACGACCGACCTGGCGGCCGTGCCGCTGCTCTGGGTCCTTCCGCTCGCGATCTACCTGCTGACCTTCGTGCTCGTGTTCTCGCGTCGCTCGCTCGTCGCTCATCGATGGATGCTCAAGGCGACGCCGTATGCCGCCATCGGGCTGACCGTCCTGCTCTGTGTGGACGCATACGGACGACTGCCACTACCCTTCGTGCTCTTTCACCTGCTCGTCTTCTTCATATTGGCGATGGTCTGCCACGGGGAACTCGCCCGCACGCGGCCGCAGGTCGAGCATCTCACGGAGTTCTACTTGTGGATCGCCCTGGGTGGGGCCTTGGGAGGTGCGTTGAACGCCCTGGTCGCACCCGTCGTGTTCGAGACCGTCGCCGAATATCCGCTGGCGTTGGTCCTGGCCGTTGCGCTCGCTCCGCTGGCCGTGGGCGAGCCACGCCTCGGGTGGAGAGATCTGTTCTGGCCCGCGGCGATCCTTATCCTCACCGCGATTGTCCTTTCAAGCTTCCCTGCCGACGGTGGCGGGCCTTCCGTCGTGGTAGCCGCGCTGCTGATCGGCGGCTCGCTGGTGGTGTTCGCCTTTCGGCGCCGACCGGTGCGACTGGGACTGGCGCTGGGCGCGCTATTGCTCTCGTTCGGCTACCTGAGCCAGGGCGAGAGCCTCCTCCACCGCCAGCGAAGCTTTTTCGGCATCAACGCCGTGCTGGCCGAGAATGCGGGTCGGTATCACGTCTTTCGCCACGGGACGACCGTCCACGGGGCCCAGCTGATGGATGGTTCCATCACGCCAGAGCCCATCTCGTACTACGTGTTGGAGGGACCCGTTGGAGACGTATTCAATCGGCTCGCCGACGGCAGGGAGATCGAGCGCGTCGCGGGCATTGGTCTCGGCACCGGCTGCATCGCGTGCTACCGCGAGGATGGGCAGGAATGGACCTTCTACGAGATCGATCCGGTTGTCGAGGAGATCGCCAGGAAGAAGGAATTCTTTACGTACCTCGCCGCGTGCGCACCGGATGCGCGCGTCGTGCTGGGCGACGCCCGACTCTCTCTCCAGAAATCACCGCCCGCGAGCTACGATCTCATCGTGATCGACGTCTTCACCTCCGACGCGATTCCCGTCCACATGATGACCCGGGAGGCTTTCGAGCTGTATCTGGAGAAGCTGGCCCCGGACGGGTTTCTCCTCGTCAACATCAGCAACTCCTTCCTGCGCTTGCGGCCGGTCATCGCGGCCGTCGCGCGGGATCTTGGTCTCGCCGGACGAGGGCGATCCTTCTCTCCATCCGAGGAGGCCTTCGGGAGATACCGTCTGCCCTCCGAGTGGGTCGTTCTCGCTCGCGATGATCGCCGCCTGAGCGACCTCGATGGCGCGGAGGGATGGGAGGGGCTGGAGGCGGGGTCGGCGAAAGCATGGACCGACGATTTCTCGAACATCGTCCAGGTGCTGCGCTGGACCTTCCGCTAGGGACGCCTCGTTGACTGCGCGGGATGCCCCGGCTACTTTCGACTCGCCCCAGGCTCGCAGGGCTCGGCCCTACCAACCCCGTCAGGACCGGAAGGTAGCAGCGGTACGTAGACGGCCGGGCGGCTGCGCACTCCTGGGGCATTTCGCAGGTGTCTTGACGATCTCTGATCCCTCCTCGACTCGACCGGAGCCGCCGTCCCGGAAATGCCCCACCAACCGCTCGCGCTGAAGTACCGACCCGCGACCTTCGGGGACGTGATCAGCCAGGAGCACGTCACCCGGACCCTCAGGAACGCGCTCGATCAGAACCGGGTCGCCCACGCGTACCTGTTCGCCGGGCCACGCGGGAGCGGGAAGACGACCACGGCGCGGATCCTGGCCAAGGCCTTGAACTGCGAAGCCGGCGTCTCGGGCGAGCCGTGCGGCGAGTGCGAGAACTGCCTGACGATCGCGGCCGGCCGCTCGCTGGACGTGATCGAGATCGACGCCGCCTCCAACCGCGGGATCGACGACATCAAGGAGCTCCGGGAGACGGTCAAGTACGCGCCCGCCCAGGGGCGGTACAAGGTGTACATCGTGGACGAGGTCCATCAGCTCTCGAAGGACGCCTTCAACGCGTTCCTGAAGACGCTCGAGGAGCCGCCCAAGAGCGTCGTGTTCGTACTGGCGACGACGGAGCCCCACAAGATCCTGCCCACGATCCTGTCCCGCTGCCAGCGGTTCGACTTCCGGCCGATCCCGCTCAAGGCGATCCGGGAGCGGCTGGCCTGGATCGCCGAGCGGGAGGGGATCCGGCTGGGCGAGCAGGCGGCGTGGGCGATCGCGAAGAAGGCCGACGGGAGCATGCGGGACGCGCTGTCCCTGCTCGACCAGGTGGTGGCGTTCGGCGGCGACGACGTCGATCTGGGGACCCTGCGCGGGCTGATCGGGATGCCGGACGAGGAGCGGTACCTGGAGCTGACCGGCCTGCTCGCGGACGGGAACGCCGGGGGAGCGCTCGCCTTCTCCCGCGACCTGCGCGCCTCGGGCTACGACCTGGAGGAGTTCTACGCGGGCTTCCTCGAGCATCTCCGAAGCTGCCTGCTGGCCCAGGTGGGGAGCGAGGAGCTCCTGGAGGACGTCCCCGAACAGCTCCGGGACGCCTACCGCGAGGCGGCGGCCCGGCTGGGGACGGGGGATCTCCTCCGGATGCTGACCCTGGCCACCGACGAGGAGGAGACCTTCCGGCGCTCGAGCCAGCAGGCCCTGGTCCTCGAGGTGCTCCTGGTCAGGCTGGCGCTCCTCGACCGGGCGGTGGACGTGGAGGCGGCGCTGGCCGCCCTGGGCGGCGGAGGCGGGG
>DASRVA010000208.1:0-6895 GCA_035687745.1 Gemmatimonadota bacterium | reverse complement strand
GGCGGCTTCCCCGGAGTCCTCATGACCGTTCGCGTCGACCCCGCCGACCCTCTCGGCCACGGCTTCCCGGACGGCGAAGCGACCGTGATGGCCTGGGATCCGATCCTCCTGGAACGCTCCGGAGGCGATCCGGCCTGGAGCTTCACCGGGGCGCCCCCCAAGGCCGGACTTCTGCCGGCGGACGCGAGCGGGCTTCTGGCCGGCCGGCCGTACGCCCTGGTCCGGAACCGGGGGCGCGGACGGGTGGTCCTGTTCGCCGACGATCCGGGGTTCCGGGGCATGCTCCCCGGGCTCGAGAAGCTGTACCTGAACGCGACCGCGCTCTTGCCCGCCCTCGGAACCGCCCCGGACCTGCCGAGGTGACCGGGCGCGTCCTCGCCATCGACGGTCCGGCCGGCAGCGGCAAATCCACGACCGCGCGCGAGGCGGCGATCCGGCTGGGCTGGCCGTACGTGGACAGCGGGGCTTTTTACCGGACGGCGGCTCTCCTCTCGCTCCGCCACGACCTCGACCTCGGACGGCCGGCGGAACGGGCGGACCTCATGCGGCGGCTCGAGGCCGCCGAGATCCGCCAGCGGATGGTGGGCGGCATCCTCCACGTGACCCTGAACGGTGAGGACGTCACGCACGAGATCCGTTCCCGCGCGGTGACGCGCGCGGTCTCGGCGGTCGCCGCCGACCCGGCCCTGCGCGAGATCGTCAACGCCGGGATCCGGGCGCGGGTGGGCGAGGGCCCGGCGGTGGTCGACGGCCGCGACATCGGGACCGCGGTCTTTCCGGACGCGTTCCTCAAGGTGTACGTGGAGGCGACGCTCGCCGAGCGCGCCCGGCGGCGTGCCCTCGAGGCCGAGGGCCCCGAGCGGGCCGAGAATCCGGCGGTCCTGGCCAGCTACGAGCAAAGCCTGGCCGGGCGGGATCGCGCGGACAGCGAGCGCTCCAGCGCCCCCCTGTCGGTCGCGCCGGACGCGGTCCGTCTCGACACGACGGACCTGGACGTGGAGACGCAGGTGGCTCGGGTCCTGGCGCTCGTCCGCGCCCGTTCGCTTGACAGTTCTTCGAGCGAGCGGGTAACTTGATTAGTCTGATCATTTTCCGACACTTTACACCCGTTCGATTGCGAGCCTTGGAACCCGTACGCCATGACCGAGCCTGACGAGAACCCGACCACCATGGACGAATCCGTAGCCCTCGAGAACGAGCCCGAGAACGAGGTCCAGAAGCGGCCCCGCGCCGCCAGCGGCCTCGATTTTCGCAAGCCCGTCGACGAACTCCTCGACGAGGAGCTCGAGCGCGCCTCGAGCAGCGTCAACATCCGCGCCGACCTGTTCGACGAGGAGGAGTACTCGCTGGACGAGTACGAGGCCCTCCTCGACGTCTACGAGGAATCGATCGCGGACATCCGCGAAGGTCAGATCGTGACCGGCCACATCCTGCGGGTGGACGAGAACGTGGTCGTGCTCGACATCGGGTTCAAGAGCGAGGGCGCGGTCCCGCGTGACGAGTTCAAGGAGACCGAGTCGCTGGAGGTGGGGGCCGAGGTCGACGTCTTCCTCGAGAACCTGGAGGATCAGGACGGCCGGGTGGTCCTCTCGAAGAAGAAGGCTGACTTCTACAAGGTCTGGGACAAGATCCGCCAGGCCTACGAGACCGGCGAGATCGTCCAGGGCCGGCTGGCTCGCAAGATCAAGGGCGGAGTGATCGTCGACCTCTTCGGCGTCGACGCCTTCCTGCCGGGCTCGCAGATCGCTCTCAGGCGCGTGCCCGACATCGACGCGCTGATCGGGCAGACGATGGAGTTCAAGATCATCAAGCTCAACAAGCGACGCCGGAACATCGTCGTGAGCCGGCGCATGATCCTCGAGCAGATCCGCGAGCAGAAGCGCGGACGGCTCCTCGAGGAGATCGCCGTCGGCCAGACCCGCAAGGGCGTCGTCAAGAACATCACCGACTTCGGCGCCTTCATCGATCTGGGCGGTGCGGACGGGCTGCTCCACATCACCGACATGTCGTGGGGCCGGGTCGGCCATCCGTCCGAGCTGGCGACGATCGGCGAGGAGGTGGAGGTCAAGATCCTCGACCTCGACCTTCAGAACAACCGCATCTCCCTCGGCCTCAAGCAGCTCCAGCCGTACCCCTGGGAAAACGTCAGCCAGAAATATGCGGTCGGCTCGCGGATCAAGGGCCGGGTGGTCTCGATCACCAATTACGGCGCCTTCGTCGAGCTCGAACCGGGCGTCGAGGGCCTGGTCCACATCTCGGAGATGTCCTGGACCCGGCACATCAAGCACCCTTCCAAGCTGGTGTCGATCGGGGACGAGATCGAGGCCGTCGTCCTCAACGTGAACGAGGAAGAGGAGAAGATCTCCCTCGGCATGAAGCAGATCGAGGAGGATCCCTGGCAGGGCCTCGCGGCGAAGTACCCGACGGGGACGATCGTCGCCGGGAAGGTGCGGAACCTGACCTCGTTCGGAGCGTTCGTTGAGATCGAGGAGGGGATCGACGGTCTCGTCCACATCAGCGACATGTCGTGGACGCGGCGGATCCATCATCCCTCCGAGGTCGTCCGCAAGGGCGAAACGGTCAAGGTCCAGATCCTCAACATCGACACCGAGAACAAGCGCATATCTCTGAGCATCAAGGACCTGCAGGAGAATCCCTGGGCCGGTCTGGTGGGCCAGTACTCGGTGGGCGTGGAGACCGACGGCAAGGTTGTGCGGCTTCTCGACAAGGGCGTCGTGGTCGACTTGAACGGCGACGTCGAGGGATTCGTGCCGATCTCTCAGCTCGGCTACCGGAACCTGGAGAACCCGGCCGACAAGTTCCGCGAGGGCGATCTGCTGATCCTGAAGGTGATCGAGGCCGATTCCGAGAACCGCCGGATCGTGCTCTCGGTCATCGACATCCCCAGCCACCGCGATCGGGCCGACCTGGACGAGGAGGGGGGGGTGCGTGACGCCGCCGAGAGCGAGCCCACCACCCTGATGGCCGACGCGCTGGCGGAGGCCCGACCCGACCTCGTGGGAGAGGAGCCCGAGGACCAGGAGCAGGAGTAGCGCCGGTCGCGCCGCTCGCCCCATGACCGGCCTCCCCCGTTCCGGCTTCAGCTCCCGGTACCTGCTCGCCGCCGCCGGCCTCGCCGTCGTCGTCGCTTCCTGCGCGTCGGCGGGCCGGCTTCCGACCCTCGGCACCGGACCGATCTCGCGCGACGAGGCGCTCGCCGCCGAAGAGGCGTACGAACGGGGGGTCGGACGCTTTCAGGCCGGCGACTACGATGCGGCGCTCGAGGACTTCACGACGATCGTCGAGCGCTACCCGTCCAGCGAAAGCTCGGCCCTGGCCCTCTACTGGCAGGCGCGCTCCCTCTACCAGCTCGGCCGGGACTCCCTGGCCGCCCCGGCGTTCGAGCGCTACCTGGCGCTGGCGCCGGATCTGCCCAACCGCGAGCACGCGGCCCTGCTGCTGGCGAACAGCCGCTTCGGCAGCGGCGATTTCGACGGCGCGCTGAACGCCGCGCTCGAGGTGCGGAACGCCACGGACGCGCTCCGGCCCGGCTTTCTCGGCCTGGCCGGCGACCTGGTCGACAAGCTGCCGCGGGAGCAGGTCGTGCGGGGGGCGCAGCTCGATCCGCCGCGCGACTGGATGGCCCCCTTCTACCTTCAGGCCGCCCGCTGGTCCTCGGCCGACGGCAACCGGCGGCAGGCCCAGCAGTTCGCGGACAAGGTCCTCGCGTTCCCGGGACTGCCGGCCGACCTTCGCACCGAGGCGGGTGCGATCCGGGCGGGGACGGCGGCCTCGTTGGGCCTCCGGATCGGCGTCCTCATGCCGGGCGAAGGGCGGTTCGCCGAGGTGGGGGAGGCGATCCGGAGGGGGGTCGCGCTCTCGCTCGACGAGATCAACCGCGGCCGGTCGAACCCCTACGAGCTGATCATTCGGCAGACGGCCACCGACGCGGACTCGACGGTGGCCATGGTAAGGGCGCTGGCGCGCGGGGACGGCGTCCAGGCGATCCTGGGACCGGTCACGAGTGAATTCGCGCTGCCGGCCGGCGAGGCCGCGCGCGCGGAGGGGGTCCCCCTGATCAGCCCCACCGCGACCGACGCCCGTATGCTCGACATCGGCCCCAACGTCCTGACCGTGAATGCCCTGGATGGCGCGATCGGCCACACGATCGGCACCTACGCGGCCTCGAACCTGGGCCGCAGACGGTTCGCCATCCTGGCCGTCGACAACGCCTATGGCCGGATCCAGGCTGACGCCTTCGCGCAGGCCGTCCAGGCCTCCGGGGCGGGCATCGTGGTCCGTCAGACGTACGAGCCCGCGACCACCGAGTTCACGGAGCTCCTGGGCGAGATCGTGCGCTCCGGGGCCGATGCGCTCTTCATCGCCACCAAGAGCCCGACCGAGGCCCTGCGCATCCTGAACCAGGTCGCGTTCTTCGAGCTCGGCGGGCTCATGCCGCTCGGGACCGACGCCTGGAACGACGAGTCGTTCTACCGTCAGGGGCGGGGGTTCGTGAGGGGCTACTTCGCCGACACGTTCAGCCGCGACCCCCGGGTGACGCGATGGCAGGCATTCGCGGACGCCTACGCGGCACGCTACGGCGAGGCGCCGTCGAACCTGATCCCCGCCTGGGGCTACGACGCCGCCCACCTCGCGGTGCGCCATTCGACGCCGCCCGCGCCTGCCGGCGCGACGACCGCCGCGCTCCAGCCGTACCGCGGCGCCTCGGCGCTCTTCCGGTTCACGCCCCAGGGAGTCCGGCGGGCGGTCGTCGTCCACCAGATCCAGGGCGGCGAAGCGGTGGCGGTGGAATGGTGAGCCCGTGAGCGACGGCCTCGAGGAGCTCCGCGCGCGCGAGGCCCTGGCGCTGGCCGGCGGCGGGCCGGAGCGCCTCCAGGCCCAGCACCAGAAGGGAAAGCTGGGAGCCCGGGAGCGGCTGGATCTTCTTCTCGACCCGGGCTCCTTCTTCGAGCTCGACCGTCTGGTCACCCACCGCACGGAGGAGTTCGGCCTCGCGTCGCAGAAGATCCCCGGCGACGGGGTGGTCACCGGACACGGGACCATCGAGGGTCGGCTGGTCTACGTCTTCAGCCAGGACTTCACCGTGTTCGGCGGCTCCCTGTCCGAGGCCCACGCCGAGAAGATCTGCAAGGTGATGGATCTGGCGCTCAAGACCGGCGCGCCGATCGTCGGGCTGAACGACTCGGGCGGCGCCCGGATCCAGGAAGGCGTGGCGTCGCTCGGCGGCTACGCGGAGATCTTCCTCAGGAACACGCTGGCGAGCGGGGTCGTGCCGCAGATCAGCGCCATCCTGGGGCCGTGCGCGGGGGGCGCGGTCTACAGCCCGGCCATCACCGACTTCGTCTGCATGGTCGAGGGCGTCTCGTACATGTTCGTCACCGGCCCGAACGTGGTCCGGACGGTGACCCACGAGGAGGTCTCGTTCGACGAGCTGGGAGGAGCCGCGGTCCACGCCGCCAGGAGCGGGGTCAGCCACTTCACGCATCCGGACGAGCCGTCGTGCCTCGAGGGGATCCGGCGTCTGGTCGGATACCTGCCCTCCAACAACCGTGAGGACCCGCCGGTCGTCGACACCGGAGACGATCCCGACCGGACCGCCCCCGCCCTCAGGGACGCGATCCCCGCGAGCCCGAACAAGCCGTACGACGTCCAGGCCGTCATCCGCGAGATCGTGGACCGGGGCTCGTTCCACGAGGTCCACGCCGGTTACGCCCAGAACCTGGTCGTGGGCTTCGCCCGGCTGAACGGCAGGGCGGTCGGGGTCGTGGCCAACCAGCCGGCCGTCCTGGCGGGGGTCCTGGACATCGACGCGAGCCTGAAGGGGGCGCGCTTCGTCCGCTTCTGCGACGCCTTCAACATCCCCCTCGTGACGCTCGTGGACGTGCCGGGCTTCCTGCCCGGGACGACCCAGGAGTGGGGCGGTATCATCAAGCACGGGGCCAAGCTTCTCTACGCCTACTGCGAGGCCACCGTCCCCAAGCTGACCGTGATCCTCCGGAAGGCCTACGGCGGTGCGTACGACGTCATGTCCTCGAAGCACATCCGGGGAGACCTGAACCTGGCCTGGCCGTCGGCCGAGATCGCGGTGATGGGTCCGAAAGGCGCGGTCGAGATCCTCTGGCGGCGGGAGATCGAGGAAGCCGAGGACCCGGACGCCGCGCTCGAAGCCCGCGCGGCCGAGTACCGGGAGCGGTTCGCCAACCCCTGGGTGGCGGCCGAACGCGGGTATGTGGACGCGGTCGTCGATCCGGCCGACACCCGGCGGCTGCTGGCGACCGCGCTTCAGGCGCTGGCCCGGAAGCGGGATGCCAATCCACCTCGAAAGCACGGTAACCTACCGCTTTGAAGTCCAAGCGGGACAAGAAGATGACTGTCGAGCCCCATCGGCCGAGCCCGCTCCGGCGCGTGCTCGTGGCCAACCGCGGAGAGATCGCGGTGCGGGTGATCCGCGCCTGCCGGGGGCTCGGGATCGAAGCCGCGGCCGTCTTCTCCGAAGCCGACCGGGGCGCCCCCCACGTCGCTCTTGCCGACCGGGCCGCCGCGATCGGTCCCGCGCCGGCCCGCGAGTCGTACCTCTCGATCGAGCGGATCCTGGATGCGGGCCGGCGGATGGGCGTCGACGCCGTCCATCCCGGCTACGGCTTTCTCGCCGAGAACGCGGCCTTCGCCGAGGCTGTCCGGGACGAGGGGTGGATCTGGATCGGTCCGCCGCCTTCGGCGATCCGGGCGATGGGGGAGAAGACCGAGGCCCGGCGGGCCATGCAGGCGGCCGGCGTGGCGGTCGTCCCGGGAACGGCCGAACCCCTGGCGAGCCTCGACCAGGCCCGCGCGCGGGCCGCCCTGGTCGGCTACCCGGTGCTGCTCAAGGCGGCCG
>DASRVA010000207.1:0-2125 GCA_035687745.1 Gemmatimonadota bacterium | reverse complement strand
CTGGCGTTCGACCACCCGGCCACCACGGAGCGGATCGCCGTCGAATCGCCGCTTCCCGCCGACCTCGACGAGCTGCGCGCGGTTCTGCGCAGACACCCGGCCTGACGTGCGCGCTCGATTCGCGATCCGGGCCGCGCTCGTGGCCCTCGCGTGGGCGGGCTCCCCTGCCGGGAGCCTTGCGCAGGAAGTGCCGGAACGAACGCGGGGGCGTCTCGTCGTGGAGGCTCCCGGGGGCCGGCCCGTGATATTCCGCCACGCGCCGGCCGACTCCTCGATCGTAGCCCTGCTGGCCGAGAGAGCGGGCGCCTTCGTGCCGGCTCCCGTCGTGCCGCTCGACCTTCCCGCCGACACGATCGAGGTCGTGATCGCCACGACCGAGGGAGAGTTCTCCGAGATGACGGGGGGGAGAGCGCCCGACTGGGGGCTGGCGGTGGCGTTCCCGCAGCTCCGCCTGGTCGTCATGCGCTCCCCGCGGATTACGGGCGACGTCGACGTCGATCCGGCGATCGTACTCCGCCACGAGCTCGCACACGTGTACCTCGGCGTGGCGCTGGGGCAGGGGGAGGATGCGGTGCCGCGCTGGTTCCACGAGGGGTTCGCGGCGCTGTACGCGGAGGAATGGCGCTGGGTGGATCCCTACCGGCTGGCGTGGGCCCGCATCACGGGGACGCTCGTGCCGCTCGCCGATCTCGGCCGGAGCTTTCCCGTCATCGGCGACCCGTCGGTCGCGTATGTCCAGGCCATGGCCGCGGTCCGCGGGCTGGAGCGGCGCGGCGGCGCGGCCGGGCTGGGGCAGCTGATCACCCGGATGCGCGAAGGCGCTACGTTCGATCAGGCCCTCCGCGGGACGTACGGTCTCACGCTGGAGCAGTACTACGCCGAGTGGGAGTCCGAGCTCGGCCGGCAGTACGGCTGGACGGTCGCGCTGACCGGGCAGGAGGGGCTCTGGGTCTTCCTCGCCGTCGTGGTCTTCGGCCTGTACTGGCTCCGGCGGCGCGGCATCCAGCGGGAGATCGACGCCCGGATCAAGAGCGAAGACCGGGCGCTCGGGGAGCCCGGGGATCATTCGCTCGGCGCCGAGGAGTGGGAGCGCTACTGGGAGTGGGACGACGACGAGGAGTGGAAGGGCGAAGGGTAGAAGGCGCAGACCAGAGGCTTGAGTGTTCGCAGGACGGAGTCGCATCGGAACCACAACGCGGAGCGGACAAAGCCATGATCGGATCGAGGTGCCCCACGGCCTGTGCTGTTCTGCTCTTCCTCCTGGGGCCCGGCCGACTGCTCGGGCAGGCCGGCCCGACCGCGGAGGCCGGGGCCGACGCTCCGGCGGACTTCCTGGCGATCGCCGACGGGTACCGCGTCCCTGGTCTGGAAGACCGGCGCTTCCCGCACGACGAGTACTGGGAGGCGGTCGACTCCGCGCTCGACGACGGGGAAGGGACCGGCCGGGTCTCGATCACCGAACTGGGACGTTCCGTGGAGGGGCGCCCGATCCGCGCCGTGTCCCTGGGGGAGGGGCCCGTCTCCGTCCTGCTCTGGTCGCAGATGCACGGCGACGAATCGACCGCTTCGATGTCGCTCGCCGACATCGTCCACTGGTGGGCGGCGTCGCCGGAGGACGACCGACTCCGCCGAGCGCTCTCCGACCGGCTCACGATCACGATGCTTCCCGTGCTGAATCCCGACGGGGCCGAGCGCTTCATGCGCTACGACGCTCTCGGCGTGGACGTGAACCGCGACGCCCGCAGGCTCGCTACGCCGGAAGGACGGATTCTGAAGGCCGTCCGGGACTCGCTTGACGCGGACTACGGCTTCAACCTCCACGACCAGGGGTCGCGCACGGCCGGTCCCGACGGGGAGCTGGTGGGCATCGCCTTGCTGGCGCCGGCGGCCGACGAGGAGCGCTCGTGGCGGCCGGTGCGCCAGCGCGCCCGCCGGTTGGCGGGCGTCATCGCGGCCGCCCTCCAGGAGGAGATCCCGGGCCGGATCGCGCGCTACGACGACGCCTTCACGCCCAGGGCGTTCGGGGACAACATGCAGCGCTGGGGCACGAGCACCGTGCTGATCGAGAGTGGGGCGCTGCCCGACGATCCCCAGAAGCAGGAGCTGCGGCGGCTCAACGTGCTGG
>DASRVA010000206.1:0-2341 GCA_035687745.1 Gemmatimonadota bacterium | reverse complement strand
TTCGGGGGTCGCCCCGCCGGAGCTGTCCAAGTTTCGATCCTTGGACGAATGCCCGTGGTCCCTGGTGCAACGCCCGATCGAAGTCCACACGGCCGTGGACCGGCTCCGGCGGGGCGACCCCCGAACCCTTGAGCAGATGCTCCGCACTGCAAAGTACTTGACAACGCTTCGAGAGTCGGCTAGTCTCGCGCTCATGCCTCCCCTGCCGGAGCCGGAACGCACCGTCAACCTGGGCGACCACGCGGTCGACGACCTCAAGTTCATCCGCTCCGCGATGGAGCGGGCGGGCGCCTTCACCGCCGTCCCCGGCTGGGGCGGCGTCGGCATGGGGGTGACCGCCCTCGCGGCCGCCTTCCTGGCCGCCGTTCAGCCCTCGGCGGGGCGGTGGCTGGCCGTCTGGCTCGTGGCCGCCCTGGTGGCGGCCGCGATCGGCCTCTGGACCATGGTCCGGAAGGCCCGCCGGCTGGACGTCCCGCTCGTGACCGGAGCCGGCCGGAAGTTCGTCCTCGGGCTTCTTCCCCCGGTCCTCGTGGGCGCCCTCCTGACCGCCGCCCTCCTCCGCGCCGGCGCCGCGCCGCTCGTGCCGGCCGTCTGGCTCCTCCTCTACGGGACCGGGATCGTCGCCGCGGGCGCCTTCTCGGTGCCGGTCGTGCCGCTCCAGGGGCTCGCGTTCCTGATCCTCGGCGTCGCGGCGCTCGTGGTCCCCCAGGCGGGCGACCTCCTCCTCGGTCTCGGGTTCGGGGTCGTCAACCTGGTCTTCGGCCTCGTGATCGCGGTCCGGCATGGCGGATAGGGCGCGGCGCGCGGACCCGGGTCCCGACGAGCCGGCCGTGAAGCGGTCCCGCGCGGGCCTCGGCAGGATCGGCGGGCTCGCGAAGGGGGAAGGCCCGCTCGGCCTCGATCGGCTGATCCACGGCCGGCTCCGTCTCGGCATCGTCAGCGCGCTCGCGGTCGAGGAGCGGCTCAGCTTCAACGACCTCAAGCGGCTCCTCAAGACGACCGACGGCAATCTCAGCGCGCACGCCCGCAAGCTCGAAGAGGCGGGCTATCTCGAGCCGATCAAGTCCTTCCGCGGACGGATGCCCCACACCGAATTCCGACTCACGACCGCGGGGCGGAAGGCGCTGGAGCGCTATCTCGACCACATGGAGGCCCTCATCCGGATGGCGCGCGACCGGTAGTCGGTCCGAGGCGCCCCTTTTTTGTGCGGAGGTACTTTGTGATGCCAAGTAGTTTACGTGAAGATGCCGCGGCGGATCGCCGCCTCGCCGGGATCGCCGGGATGGCGACAGGTCTGGGCCTCCTGGCCGACCTCCTGCTCAGGGAGACGCCATGGGGGTTGAACTCGGCCGTCTGGCTCACCCTCCTCGGAATCGCCGGGCTCAGGGTCGTCCGCAGGTCGGACGCTGCCGCCTGGCCTTTCCTCCTGGCGGTCGCCTTCGCCGTCTGCTTCGCGTGGCGGGCCTCGGTTGTGCTCCTCGTCCTCAGCGGGATGATGTTTCTGCTCTCGATCTCCCTCCCGCTCCTCCGGGATCCGCGTGCGGCCGGGGTGGTTCGGCACGGCCTCGCCCTTCTCGCCACGCTGACGGGCGCGGGAATCCTGGCGCCAGTGGCGGTCGCCGAGCTGGCGCGACAGGGCCGGCGGTCGACGCCGCGCACCGGCCGCCTCGTTCCCCTCGCCCGCGGAGCCCTCTTCGCCGTCCCCTTCCTGCTCGTCTTCGGCGCCCTCTTCAGCGCCGCGGACCCGGTCTTCGAATGGTACGTCGGCGACGTGTTCGACTTCGTGCTGGAGCGCCTCCCCTCGCACGCGCTCATGAGCCTCGCCTTCGCCTGGGTCGCCCTGGGGCTCCTGTTCGGGCTGGCGGTCGTCCGGCTGCCGGAGCGGTCCTCCGCGGAGCGAGCGGGGCGCGCGGGCACGGAGACGCTCGTGGCGCTCCTGCTCGTCGACACCCTCTTTCTGCTCTTCGTCCTGGTCCAGGTCCGGACCCTCTTCGGGGGGCGGGAGCTGGTCGAGGCCACGCTCGGCCTGAGCTATGCCGAGTACGCGCGGGAGGGGTTCTTCCAGCTCGTGGCGGCGGCCGCGGTCGCACTCTCGGGGCTCCTGGCCGCCGACTGGCTCGTCCCTGTGGATTCATCCCGCCGCCGCCTGTTCCGCGCGGCGGCGGCGCTCCTCCTTCTTCTGGTGACGGCAGTCCTCGCCTCGGCGGCCATCCGGATGAGCCTTTACGTCTCCGAGTACGGGCTCACCGAGCTCCGGCTCTACACCTCCGCCTTCATGGTCTGGCTCGCCTTCGTGCTGGCCTGGTTTGCGGGAACCGTGCTGAGGGGCAGACGCGAGCGT
>DASRVA010000205.1:0-6595 GCA_035687745.1 Gemmatimonadota bacterium | reverse complement strand
CGCCGGGCTTCTTCAGCCACTTGACGAGGGTCCCTTCGGCGATCGACTCGCCCATCTGGGGCATGATGACGTCTACGGACATGATCTCCTCCGAGGATTCGGCTGCATATCTCGACGGGGCGAAAAGCCTAGCAGGCGGCGGCCGGTTTGGCGAGCGTATCGGAGCCGGAGTGAGACGGACCTAGCCCGCCCCGCACGGTGGTTCGAACGGGGGAGACTCCGCCGGCTCGCGGTCGAGGCCCAGGTACGGAAACGCCTCGTCCGCGGCGATCCAGGACGGCGTCCGCTCGAGGTTGGACGCCAGGAACCCGACGGACTGCTCGTACCGCGCCGATCCATGCGTGCCGGCCAGCGAAACGAACGGCTCGAAGAGCGCCAAACCGTAGTGCCAGCCGGGGTCTAGGCTCACGAAGACGTTGGCCGGGTGCGACGTGGGATACCGCAGCCCCTGGGCGACGCGGCGCCGCAGATCCGGGTAAACTCCCGCGGGACGATCCAGGGGATCGGCGCTCCCGGCGCGGTCCAGCGCCCGGACGCGGTTCCCGTCCAGCCAGGCCGCGAAGTCGGCGCCGGGAGCGGACACGATTGCCCGCGCCACCCCCTCCTCTTCCCCGCAGGCGGTATAGACCTGGATCGAGCCGATCAGCCCGTAGGCCGGCACCACGATGTCGTTCCGTTCCACGAGGCGATCGGCGAGCCGGTATCCGGCCTTCTCGAGCGCCTGCTCGAGGTCGAAGCGCCGCGATCCGCCATCGCTCATCCCGTGATCGGACAGAAGCACGACCCGTCGGTCGCCGATCCCCTCGACGAGCAGGCCCTCGAGGACCTCGTCGATCCGGCGGAGATGCCTGGCCAGGGCCGCGTGGCCCTCTTCGTGTCCGAGACCATCGGTCGAGCCGAGGTAGACGACGAGCTCCCGGTCTTCGCTCTCGCGGATGAACTCCGCCGCCCGCACGAGGTCCGCCTCCGCCACGCGCCCGGGCGCCAGGTACACGAAGCCGCCCCACGTGCTCGGCTGCTCCCAATCGAACACCTCGTGGAAGGGGGCAAGCGAGCGATAGTCCCCGGCGATCCGCTCGCCGAGACCGCCGCGCACCTCGCCGGCCCGGCGGTCGTAGTACTTGTCCTCGTAGGCCGCGGACGGCGCCGTTCGCAGGATGGCCGTGAACCCGACATCGGTGAGCGATGGGAACGGGGCCAGCATCCGGGAGGCGGGAAACAAGGCACCGAACAGGCCCTCGCGCTGGAGGCTAGCGAACAGATCGTACGGGATTCCGTCGATCGCCAGGACCAGTGTGCGCTGGGGATCCGTGCCGAGCGCAGGCGCCCGCGTCACGCGCTCGACCACGCCGTCGGCTCGCAGGCGCTCGAACCGGTCGGCGCGGCCGTCGCCGTCCTCGTCGATCGCGCGGGAGACGTGACGGCCGTCGGACAGGGAGCCGCAGGCAAACGCGCACGCGGCGAGGAAGAGGGCGAAAGCCGCCCGGCAGGTGGACGTGTCCCGGGGGGCCGTCAGGCGGGCAGCAACCGCAGCCCACCCCGCCCGACCGAAGCGCTCAGCTCCCGAGCTGCTGCCACAGGAGGAAGACGAGCAGGCTGACGATCGCGACCGGACAGAGAAACCGGATCAGGAACGACCAGGTGCCCTCGAGGGAGAACTTCCCGTCGTTCGAGCGCACCTCGTCGGCCGCGTTCCTGACGCCCCAGACCCAGCCTACGAATATGCTGATGAGGAGAGCGCCCACGACGAGCGCGTACTGGCCGAACAGCATGAACAGGAACGACAGGAAGTCCATGCCGATGCCCGGCAGCGAGGATAGCCACGGCACGGCTCCATTGGCCAGCGCGCTCGGGATGCCGATGAGAAACGCGATGGCGGCGATCCCCACCGACGCCTTCTTGCGTGAGATCCCTTTCTCGTCGACCAGCCACGCCGTCGCCACCTCGAGGAGCGAGATGCTGGAGGTCAGCGCAGCGACCATGAGCAGGAGGAAGAAGAGTACTCCGAAGACGGTGCCTCCCCACGGCTCCGGCGGAATCGTGGACAGCAGGGACGTCAGGACGACGAACACCATACCGGGACCCCCCTGCCCCGGCTCACCACCGGCATGGAACATGGTCGGGAAGATGATCAGTCCGGCGAGGAGCGCGACCGAGGTGTCGAGGGCAACCACCCAGCCGGCCGATGTCTCGAGGTCGTCGTTCTTTGTCATGTACGACCCGTATGTGATCATCGCGCCCATCCCGAGACTCAGGCTGAAGAAAGCCTGACCGATGGCCGCCAGCACCACGCCACCGTCGACGCGTCCGAAGTCGGGCCGCAGGTAAAACTCGAGGCCCGGGCCTGCTCCTGAGAGCGTGACCGCGCGCGCTACGAGCACGATCAGGATGATGAACAGGCCCGGCATCAGGACCTTCGTCCATCGCTCGATCCCGTCCTTCACCCCGCCGATCACGACCATTACGGTCAGAACCATGAACGCGAGGTGCCAGCCGATCGCGACCGGGGCGCTTCCGGCGACGCTCGCGAAGATCGCGCTGGTGTCGGCTCCCGCTACGAACTCCCCGGTCGCGGCCTTCACGATGTAGGCCAGTGTCCAGCCCGCGATCACCGAATAGAACGACAGGATCATGATGCCCGCCAGCACGCCCATGCCGCCCACCGCCACCCACGCTGAACGGGGAGCGAGTGCGCGGAAGGCGCCGACAGGGTTCCGCTGCGTCCGGCGTCCGATCACGAACTCCGCCAGCATCACGGGAGCTCCGATCAGCCCTACAGCGAGCAGGTAGACGACGACGAACGCGGCCCCGCCGTTCGCCGAGGCCAGCGTCGGAAAACCCCAGATGTTGCCCAGACCGACCGCGCTGCCGGCGGCCGCGAGAATGAACGCGAGCTTCGATCCCCATTGGCCGCGGGACTGGCTGGTGGTCACCTCCATCGAGTTCCTCCGGGGGGAAGGGGTCAGTAGTCGAGCAGCTTGCGGGCGGCCTCCAGCACGTCGTCCTTGCCGGGCAGGTAGTATTCCTCGAGCGGCGGGCTGTACGGAACGGGAGTGTCGGGAGCGGTCACGCGCACGATCGGAGCGTCCATGTACTCGAATGCCTTCTCCGCGATCGTCGCCGCGATCTCGCCGCCGAACCCGCCGGTCCGCGGCGCCTCGTGGAGAACGATTGCGCGGCCCGTCTTCGCGACCGAGCGCAGCACCGCCTCCTCGTCCAGGGGAACCAGCGTTCGCAGGTCGACGATCTCCACCTCGACGCCCTCGCCGGCGAGTACCTCGGCCGCTTCGGCGGCGGTGTGGACCATGGCGGCCCAGGTCACGACCGTCAGGTCGCCACCCTCGCGATGGATGCGCGCCTTGCCGAGCGGCACGACGAAGTCCTCGGCGGGCAGATCCTCCTTGATCCGGCGGTAGAGGAACTTGTGCTCCTGGAATACCACCGGGTCGTCGTCCCGGATCGCCGCCTTGATGAGCCCCTTGGCGTCGTACGCCGTGGCCGGGCATACGACCTTGAGACCGGCGGTGTGCGTGAAATACGACTCCGCCTGGAGCGAATGGAACGGGCCCCCATGGACCCCGCCCCCGGCCGGCCCGCGCACGACGATCGGGGTCGCCTGCCCCCAGCGATAGCGGTTCTTCGCCGCCACGTTCGTCAGCTGGTCGAAGCCGCAGCTGATGAAGTCGATGAATTGCATCTCCGCGACCGGCCGCAGCCCCATCATCGCCGCGCCCACGGAGGCGCCCACGATGGCCGCCTCAGAGATCGGCGTATCGATCACGCGGCTCTCGCCGAAGCGGTCGAGGAACCCGTCCGTCACCTTGAACGCGCCGCCGTAGACCCCGACGTCCTCGCCCAGCAGGAAGACCCGCTCGTCGGACTCCATCTCCTCCCACAGGCCCTGGCGGACGGCCTCCAGGTAGGTGGTGCTGCCGCCCCGCTCCGGCGCGCTCACTCGCGGAACTTCGTGACCCGGATGGTCGCGCTCCCGTTGATGCCCGTGTAGACGAGCTTGACCGTGTAGGGCGGCATCGTCTCCTCGCCGGCGAGGCCGGTCCGCAGGGTGACCGTGCGCTCGACGCCCGCCTTGGTGAGCGTCACGATGGCCGAGTCCACGCCGGTGTCATCGAGGTAGATGGAGAGCGCGCGGCTGTCGATGTGCGCGACCTGCCCCTCCAGCATCTCGATCTCCTGGCTCCATACCGTGTCTCCGGGGATGCCCCGCGGCTCGTCGTTCGTCTCGTTCACCGAGAGCACGCAGGCGCTGGCTACGAGGCAGATGCCCGTCCCAGCCATCAGCATCCCCATCGCGATCGTCCTTCTCATCGGTATTCCCCCCATTGCCGTCGGATCTGTATTCGCGCCGACTCGTCGATCCCGATCTCGAGGAGCCGGACCTCGTAGGGCGGGATGTGGAGACTGCCGCCGGCACCCGATCGTATCGTCTCCTCGCGGGTCCCGCTCTCCCCTTCGACCATCAGCGTCGCCTCGTCGACGCCGACCCTCAGGAGGGTGACCTGCAGCCGGTCGCTGTCCACCATCGCGCGCTCCCCCAGCTGGAGCTCGACCTCGGTCTTCCAGACCTCCTCCCCGGGAACGTTGGCGATGCCCTCCCGGCTCACCGTCGCGTTGCACGCCGACAGGGCGAGCGCCGCCGCCGTGACCCATGCCCGGATCACGTGCCGATCTCGGCCGAGAAGTCGTGGAAGTTCGGGTGCGTCGCGGTCCAGCGCGGCGTGGACCAGACGCCGTCGAGGGCCGTCCGCGGGTCGGGCATGGGCGCCTTTTCGGCCCCGTCGACCGCCGCATCGAGCTTGCTCCGCACCCGGGTCTCGATCTGGTCGAGCTGCTCCTGGTCGACGATCTCTTCGGACAGGAGCCACCGCTCGTAGCGGGCGACCGGGTCCTTCGCTTCCCACGCTTCCAGCTCGCCCGCCGGCACGTAGCGCTGATCGTCGTGCTCGGCGTGCCCCTTCCGGCGGTACGTCTTCACCTCGATCAACGTCGGGCCTTCCCCGCCGCGGCCCCGGGCCACGGCCTCGCTGGCTGCATGCCAGCACTGCAGCACGTCGTTCCCGTCGACCTGGACTCCGGCGCACCCATATCCCGCCGCACGCTCGACCATGTTGCGGTTTCCCATCTGCCGCTCGGTCGGCGTGGAATAGGCGTAGCTGTTGTCCTCCGCAACCAGGATCACCGGGAGGCGGTTGGCGCAGACGAAGTTCCACCCCTCGTGCGAGGCCCCGGTGGAGAAGCCCCCGTCGCCGATGTACACGAGGCACACGCTATCCTTGCCCTGCATGCGATTGCCGAGGGCGACCCCAGCCATGACGGGGATCATGTCGCCCAGCATGGAGACCGGCCCGATGAATCCCTTCGACAGGTCCCCGAAGTGGATGTTGAGGTCCTTGCCTCCGGAAGGCCCGGTGCCCTTCGCCATGTACTGCTTGAGGATGTCGACCGGCTCGGCGCCCTTGACGAGGATCGAGCCCAGGTTCCGGATCAGGGGGCTGACGTAATCGCCGTCCTCCAGCGCATAGGCGGTGCCCACCGACTCCGCTTCCTGGCCGAGCGAGCGGTAGACGCCCCCCACTACCTTGCCCTGCCGGTAGAGGTTGACGAGCCGCTCTTCCAGACGGCGATTGAGGAGCATGTACCAGTAGAGGTCGAGCAGGCGCTCGGGCTCGAGCCGGATACCTTCGGGGACGACGATCTCGGGCGCTTCGACGCTGGTCGAGGAGTCGCTCATGCGGGGAGTGCTGTCCTCCGGCTGCGGTTCGGATCGCGTTCGGACGCCAAACTACGCCCGCCGAGCGCGTCCGGCATCATCGACCGCGGCCGACTCGACGAACCGGATCAGTCGGGCGTGACGCCCGGCGGCTCGTGGGTGACGACGAGGCGCGCGGAGTCCACTCCCGGATACTCGATGACGCGCACGGCGAAGGGCTCGAGCCGAAACGCTTCGGAGTAGTTCTGGTTCCGCACCACCTCCACCGTGCCCGCGCTCGACTGCCCGTCCGTCGTCGCCAGCCGGACCGTCACCTCGGCGATGCGGTTGCCCGGCTCGACGTCGGCGAGCGTGACGACCACCCGGCCGTCCAGCACGGAAGCCGACTCGCCTTCCCTGAGGAAGACCTCTTCGCTGGGCCCGGAATCGACGCGATCGGACCGCTCGCTCTGGCGAAAGGCACAGGAGAGAGCGGCGACAGCGAGCGCACAGACCCACACGTACCTGACCCGAAGCATCGTCGAGGAACTCCTTTGGACAGGGTTGGAACCGGGGCTGGCGAACGAACGCCGGGTAAGATACTCGAAGCCGGGCGGGTCCGCTGCCCTTCGGGCGGTCCGTTCAGTCCTCGGGAAAGGGTGCCGTCCAGCTGTCGAACTGCATCTTCCACGCGCCGTCCGGCTGGCGGCGCCATACTACGAGGTAGCGGCCGGCCGACTCCCGCGGCTCCTCGTCCCGCAACTGCCCCTCCTGCCGCCAGGTTCCGACCTCCACGGCCACCTCGCCCACGACCTCGAGGCGATCGGTGGTCAGCGAATGGGCCAGGGTACGGAAGTCGGGGTTGCGGGGCGTCCAGAAGGCGCGGAT
>DASRVA010000204.1:0-24029 GCA_035687745.1 Gemmatimonadota bacterium | reverse complement strand
GCCTGCGGTGGAGAGGGAGTCGACATCGTTGATCGCGGCGAGTCCCATTTCATCGTTTACGGGTTTGCCGGCGGAGGGGTGCTGAATCCATTTGACCATCTGATATTGCGAGGCGCTATCCACGTTCCGGATTGTCGCTCGGAGCCCCTAGCCCTGGTGGGCCCCTACGAGGTCTCGGGTCCATACCGCCAAGGGATTATCTTCTCGCCAGCCGTTTCTGAACGAGTATGTGCGGAACTCGTCTACGGGCCACCGATCACCAGCGAGGTTCCCGCCGAAACTGTTCAGGTCGAGACCATGGCGGTTCCTATCACCGAGGCTCCCGATAGTGTCCGTGTCGATGTCGTGCTCACATCACAGGGATGACCCCACGTCCGGGTATTTGATCAATGGTGGAGGTTTGATGGATGAGCGAGCGGATTGACACCGGCGCGGCCGTGGACCGCGCCGCCGAGCTCAACGAGAAGCACGACCGCTACCTCTGGGACGCCGTCATCCGCTACTACGAGACGCCGCTCCCGCTGGCCAAAGGCCGCGGGCACTTCCTCTACGACTTCGACGGCAACGAGTACCTGGACTTCTTCGGAGGGATCCTGACCGTCTCGGTCGGGCATTGCCACCCGACGGTCACGAAGGCGATCCATGACCAGGCGGAAACCCTCGTCCACACTTCGACCCTCTACCCGACCGCGCCGATCGTCGATCTGGCCGAGAAGATCGCCTCCATCACGCCCGGGGATCTCACGAAGTCGTTCTTCACCAACAGCGGCACGGAGGCCGACGAGACCGCGCTCATGCTGGCCCGGGCGGCCACCGGCAACCAGGCCCTGATCGCCCTTCGCCACGCCTATTCGGGGCGCTCGATGCTGGCCGTCACCATGACCGCCCACGGCTCGTGGCATCCCCACGACTACGTCGCGGGCGTCAAGCACGCGCTCGCCCCGTACTGCTACCGCTGCCCGCTCAAGCTGAGCCCGGAGAGCTGCGGGGTCGCCTGCGCCGAGGACATCGAGGAGCTGATCCGGACGACCACCCCGGGAAAGGTGGCGGCCTTCATCGCCGAGCCGATCATGGGCGTGGGCGGTTTCATCACCCCACCGAAGGAGTATTTCCAGATCGCCGCCGAGATCGTGCGCCGTCACGACGGGCTCTTCATCGCCGACGAGGTCCAGACCGGCTGGGGCCGGACCGGGGAGAAGTGGTGGGGGATCGAGCACTCCGGCGTCGTTCCCGACATGATGACGATGGCCAAGGGGGTGGCGAACGGGATGCCGATGGGGGTCACGGTGACGACGCCGGAGATCGCCTCCGAGTGGAAGGGCCTGACGATCTCGACCTTCGGCGGCAATCCGGTCTCGTGCGCGGCTTCGAGGGCCACCATCCAGGTGATCGAGGAGGACGGGCTGGTCGAGAACGCGGCGGTCCAGGGAACTCGGCTCCGGGAGGGGCTCGACCGGCTCGAGGAGCGTCACCCCCTGATCGGCGACGTCCGTGGCATGGGGCTCATGCAGGGGGTGGAGCTCGTCACCGACCGGAAGACGAAGGAGCCGGCGCCGAAGGAGACCACGCGTCTCCTCGAGGCGGCCCGGAAGCGCGGACTCCTGATCGGCAAGGGCGGGGTCTACGGGAACGTGCTCCGGATCGCGCCCTGCCTCAACATCGGCGCCGACCAGGTGGACCGCGCGCTCGAGATCCTGGACAAGAGCCTCGGCGAGGTGGAAGCGTGAGCGATTCCGCCGGCACGGTCGAGCGCCCGGGCAAGCTGAACGCCCGGCTCGCGCGGTCGTCCCGCCTCTCGCGGCTCCTCCTGATCCCCGTTTTCGGGCTCTACCTCTACCTCATCCGGGACTCAACCCCGCCCATGTCCGAGGCCGAGCGGGTCGCCGCCTTCATGCTGTACATGATTCTGGGGATGATGGTGGTCGGGGCGGTCCTGGTCAGGCTGCGCGCCTTCCCGATGATGATCCTATGCCTCCTCGGCGCTCTCCTCCAGACCTTCGCCATGATGCTCATGCTGCTCATGGGGTGGCGGCCTGAGCAGGCGGTCGTCTTCGTGAACGTTCTCCTCATCCTGTCCCTGCTCTTCGTGTCCTGGCAGTTCCGGAGCGATGCGGCGCGCGGGGGAGGTACGTGAACCGGTACCGGAACTACATCGACGGGGCCTGGCGGGGCGATGGCGGAGAGTGGGCCCCGAACCTGAACCCGGCCCGGACCACCGACGTCCTGGGCGAAGTGCCTCTCTCGTCGGCGGCCCACGCCGACGAGGCGATCACGGCCGCCCACCGCGCACTGCCGGGTTGGCGCGACGTTCCCGCGCCCGAGCGGGGCCGCGCGATCGCCCGCGTCCACCGGCTCATGACCGAGCGCGCCGAGGAGCTCGCGAAGACGCTCACACGGGAGGAGGGAAAGATCCTCCGCGAGTCCCGCGGCGAGGTCGGCAAGACCCTCAACATCCTCGAGTTCATGGCCGGCGAGGGGATGCGCCTGGCCGGCGAGACGATCCCTTCCGAGATGCAGAACACGTTCGCCTACACGGTGCGGGAGCCGGTCGGCGTGGTGGGCGCGATCACGCCGTGGAACTTCCCTGTCGCGATTCCGTGCTGGAAGATCGCCCCCGCTCTGGTGGCCGGGAACACGGTCGTCTTCAAGCCCTCATCGCTGACCCCCGCGACCGCGACCATGATCGTCGAGATGTTCGAGGCGGCCGGTCTCCCGGCCGGAGTCCTGAACCTGGTCCACGGCGCGGGCGACCCGGTGGGGAGGACGATCGTCGAGGACGAGCGCGTCCGGGCGCTCTCGTTCACGGGCTCCAACGACGTCGGGGGCCGGCTCTACACGTCGGGCGCCGAGCGGCTCAAGAAGGTCCAGTGCGAGATGGGCGGCAAGAATCCGGTCCTCGTCCTCGAGGACGCCGATCTGGATCTGGCCGCAGAGGGGGTCCTGCTGGGGGCGTTCGGCTCGACCGGCCAGCGGTGCACGGCGACGTCGCGCGTGGTCCTGGTGGAGGCGATCGCCGACGAGTTCGTGGACCGCCTGGTCGAGGGCGCCCGGGGCCTCAAGGTCGGGGATGGCATGAACGAGGCGATGGACATGGGCCCGTCCGTCGACGAGAGCCAGTTCGACACCGTGCTCGAGTACGTCGAGATCGGCCGCCAGGAAGGGGCGCGGTGCCTGACGGGTGGGGAACCGCTGACCGGCGAGGACCACCACCAGGGATATTTCGTGGCGCCGACGATCTTCGATCGGGTCGACCCCGACAGCCGGATCGCCCAGGAGGAGATCTTTGGCCCCGTTCTGTCGGTGATACGGGTCGAGGACTTCGAGGAGGGCCTCGAAGCCTGCAACAACACCCGCTACGGCCTGACGTCGTCCGTCTACACGAGCGACAACGCGCGCGCCTTCCGGTTCATCCGCGGGATCGAAACCGGCATCACTCACGTCAACTCGCCGACCATGGGCGGCGAGGCGCAGCTCCCCTTCGGCGGCACCAAGGCGACCGGGGTGGGCCTCCGCGAGATGGGCAAGACCGCGATCGACTTCTTCAGCGAGTGGAAGACCGTGTACATCGACTACACGGGACGCAAGCGCGAGAGCCTGATCTACTAGCCCCGAGGGGAAACGGAATGATACCCAACCCGATCGTACGGCGGATCGAAACCGTCCGGGCCGAGCCGGTTCAGGCCGGCGAGGGGACGACCCGGCAGGTCCTGGTGGGACCTGACGAGGCCCCGAACTTCGCGCTCCGCCGCTTCGTGATGGAGCCGGGCGGCGGGATGCCGCGGCACACCAACACCGTCGAGCACGAGCAGTACGTCCTCCGCGGCCGCGCCCGGATCGGGATCGGCGACGACGAGGTCGAGGTCGGCCCGGGGAGCGTCCTCTACATCCCGGCCGGCACCCCGCACTGGTACCGGGCCGAGGGGGAGGAGCCGTTCGAGTTTCTGTGCGTCGTCCCCAACCGGGTGGACCGGATCGAGATCCTCGGTTAGACGTCGCGCGACCGGGTCCATGGTAGGGCGTCCTGTGCCTCTGCCGTGTCCATGGTAAAATGGGATCCGATTCTCTAACGACCGCTTCCCATCCCGAACGGATGGAGCTGCATGGATCGCACCGACCTCTCTCGCGCCTGGGGCCGAATCCTCCAGGGGCGCCCGCCCTCCCTGTCGATCGAGATCACGACCCGGTGTCCCCTTTCCTGCCCGGGCTGTTACGCGTACCAGCCGGAGCACCTGGCCGGGACCCCGCTCGAATCGCTGAAGGACTTCCAGGGGGATGACCTGGTCCAGGGAATCCTCGATCTGGTCGATCGGCACAAGCCGCTCATCGTCCACCTGGTGGGCGGCGAGCCGCTGGTCCGATATCGGGAGCTGAACGAGGTGTTGCCGGCGCTGGTCGAGCGCGGGATCCGGGCCGAGGTGGTCACGAGCGCCGTCCGTCCGATCCCCCAGCCGTGGAGTGCCCTGGACGGCGTGACGGTGGTGGTCTCGATCGACGGCCTCCAGCCCGAGCACGACGCCCGCCGGAAGCCCGCCACCTACGAGCGGATTCTCAAGCACATCCAGGGGCACCGGATCTACGTCCACTGCACGGTGACCAGCCAGATGATGGACCGGCCGGGCTACCTGGAGGAGTTCATGGCGTTCTGGAACGGGCGCGACGAGGTCGCCCAGATCCGGATCAGCTTCTTCACCCCCCAGATGGGGGAGACGAGCCGCGAAATCCTGACGCCGGAGATGCGGCGCCGGGCGGTCGCCGAGCTGGCCCGGCTGGAACCCGACTATCCCAAGCTCCTCTTCGGCGACGGCATGCGGAAGGCGTACCTCGACCCGCCCAGGAATCCCAGTGAGTGCATCTTCGCGCGCGTGACGAAGTGCATCTCGGCCGACCTGAAGACCGTGGTGACGCCGTGCCAGTTCGGCGGCAATCCGAACTGCGCCGAGTGCGGCTGCGTGGCGTCGATCGGGCTCCACGCCATCGGACGGCACCGGCTGGCCGGGAAGATCCCGGTGGGGTCGATCTTCGAGGCCTCGATCCGGACGGGATCGGCCGTGCGGCGTGTCCGGGAACGGGTGGCGGCGGGCTGATCCGTCCAGGCCCGCGTCGGCGATCCGCTCAGCCGGCCTGGTCCAGGCGCCACTCCGCCGTCTGATGCAGCATGATCGGGTTCCCTTCGGGATCCAGGACGACCGCCATCTTGCAGAGCTCCCTTCCGTCCTCACCCTGGTTCGCCCAGACGTCGCGGATGACCTTGGCTCCGCCCTGCCGGAGGCGGGCGACCTCGCCCGAGATGTCGTCGGTCTCCAGGGCCAGGTACGGGACGGGGGTGTCCACGGCCTCGGGCGTGAAGGTGTCGAGCGCGATCGTCTTGCCGTCCGGGGTCGCGAACTCGACCCACCGGTCGCCATAGTCCTGGCTCAGCCGCAGCCCGAGCGTCTCGCCGTAGAAGCGCTTGGCGCGGTCGAGGTCGCGGGTGGGATGCCCGACGAACGCCATCTTGCGGATCATGCCTAACCTCCCTCTTCGATGGTTGGACCCGTCGGCCGGGAGACTACACCGGGGCTGCGCCTGAGGGCTACCTTCCATTGGCCTCGTCGAGAAGGAGGGAACAGGCCCATGAGCGTCGTCATCCGCGATGCCGAGATCGTCACCGCCAGCGACGTCTACCGCGCCGACGTCCGCGTCCAGGACGAGCGGATCGCCGCGATCGGCGAGGACCTCACCGCCGAGTCGGGCGACGAGATCGTCGACGGCTCGGACCGGCTTCTCATCCCCGGCGGGATCGACCCGCACGTCCACATGGCGCTCCCGTTCATGGGGACGGTGTCGATCGACGACATGAAGAGCGGCACGGTGGCCGCCATCATGGGCGGGACGACCGGGCTGATCGACTTCGTGATCCCGTCGAAGGGGGCCTCGCTGCTCGAGACGCTGGAGTTCTGGAAGGCGAAGTCCGAGGGAGCCTCGCACGACTACACGTTTCACATGGCGGTCGTGGACTGGGACGAACGGATCGCCGCCGAGATCCCGAGGGTCGTCCACGACCACGGCATCACCTCGTTCAAGATCTTCATGGCGTACAAGGGGACGCTCGGCGTCGACGACGAGCAGATCTTCCACATCCTCGAGGCGACGCGGGACGCGGGCGCCATGGTGAACGTGCACGCCGTGAACGGCGACGTGCAGTTCCTGCTCGCCAACCGGTTTGCGGAGGAGGGGAAGACCGGCCCGCCCTATCACGCGCTCGCCCAGCCGCCGCGTGCCGAAGGGGAGGCGACCGGCCGGATGATCGACCTGGCCGCGATCGCCGGGCAGGAGGTCTACATCGTCCACGTCACCTGCGACGACGCGATCGAGCGGATCGCGGCCGCCCGCGCGCGCGGGGAGCGGGTCTGGGGCGAGACCTGCCCGCAATACCTCCTCCTCGACGATTCGCTCTACGAGCTGCCTGAGTTCGAAGGCGCCAAGTACGTCCTCTCCCCGCCCCTCCGGAAAAAGGAGGACCAGGAGGCGCTCTGGAACGCGCTTCGGACCGACCAGATCTCGGTCGTCGGGACCGACCACTGCGCGTTCAGCTTCAAGGGGCAGAAGGAGATGGGGAAGGACGACTTCCGCCTGATCCCGAACGGGCTCCTCGGGATCGAGGAGCGGATGGCGCTCATGTACACCCACGGCGTTCGCGAGGGGCGGATCGACTTGAGCCGCTGGGTCGAGCTCTGCTGCACCAATCCGGCGAAGATCTTCGGCCTCTACCCGCGGAAGGGGACGATCGCGATCGGGGCGGACGCGGATCTGGTCCTCTGGGATCCCGCGGCCACGAACACGATCTCGGCAAGGACCCACCACTCGAAGTGCGACTACAACGTGTTCGAAGGGTTCGAGACCGTCGGCGCGCCGACCCGGGTCTGGGTGCGCGGCGAGCTGGCCGCCGAGGACGGGGAGTTCGTTGGGACGCCGGGACGGGGGAGACAGCTCAAGCGCGCGCCGCGCGGGGTGCGGCGGGAGCCGGTCACGGCCTAAGGGTTTCCGCCCGCCGCCAGGTCCGAAAGCTTCCTGGACAGGAACGTGCGTCCCGTGGGTGAGTAGCCGGCCCGCCGATAGAGCTCGAGCGCCGGCGCGTTGTCCGGCCTGACCTCGAGGTGGATAGCCCCGGCGCCTGAGGCACGTGCGACTCTCTCGACCTGCTCGAGGAGTCGCCGTCCCCAGCCTCGGCCCCGGAGGAAGGGCCGTACGTAGATCTCGGTCAGGAAGGAGTCGGGGCCGCCGAACTCGATGTCATAACCCCAGGTGAGGATCGCGTAACCCAGGGCCTCGCCGTCACGCTCGAGGACAACGACGCGGCCGAGGGAGGGATCGGACAAGAGCCTGGCCGCAGCCGAGGGCATGCCGGTCGGGTCCCACCCGATCCCCTCGTCCCGATAGAAATCCTCCATCATCGGGAGGAGCAGACCCAGATCCGTCTCGTGCGCGTCGCGGAGGATCGGCTCGGGCACGGTTTCAGGATAACCGCTCCCGCGGGGCCCGCCTCCCTCCGGTCGGTCAGGCCCCTCGACGAATCGAGCCGGGGCGAAGGGCCCTCGCATCAGAGGGGCGGCCCGAAGAGGATCGTCCTCGGGATCCAGGCGACTTCGTCGACCCGCGGTCGACGGGTGCGTGGGGTCCGCTGGACCTCGGGACAAGGGTCGTTCTCTTCCACCGCTGGCTCGCGGCGGCCGACGTCGCCGTCGAGGGGGACGAGGCCGGCGCTGAGACGGTCGAGAAAGGAGAGCAGCCAGGCACGCATGAGGCCTCCGGAACCTTTGGCGGGGCAAGGGATACCCCGGTTGACGTTCGCCGGATAACCGGCTATTCTTGTTTTGCTGGTCTATTATAGAGGAGAGCTAGCTAACCTGTCAATGGCGGTATGAAGGTTATTTCAATGTCACACGACCACGCCCCGGAGGAGCAGTGAGCGGGGACCGGCTGACCGGGCTGAACCTGATCGGGGGTCGCCCCAGCTTGGACTTCGTCAACACCGAGGGCGGGACGCGGAGCACGTCCCCGGACCGGGTTCAGGACTACGGGGACCTCGCGCGGTGGGGCGCCTACGCCGGGGTGATCGAGGAGGACGAGGCGGTCCGGTTGCTCGATCTGGCCGCCGCCGATCCCGCGGAAGCCCAGCGCGTCCATGCCCGGGGGATCGAGCTCCGCGAGGCCCTCTTCCGGATCCTGGACGCGACCGGGCAGGGCGAGCCGACGACGGCCGGGGATCGCGCCGTCCTCGACCGCGAGGTGGCCGAGGCGCTCGCCCACCAGCGGCTCGTGCCGCACGACGGGCACTTCGACTGGGAGATCGTCGCGGACCCGGGGCGGATGGACCGGATCCTGTGGATCCTCGCGGCCGACGCCGCCGACCTGCTCGCCTCCGAGCAGCTCGAGCGGGTCAAGAAGTGCTGCGGCGACCACTGCGAGTGGGTCTTCGTCGACGAGAGCCGGAACCGGAGCCGCCGCTGGTGCGAGATGAGCGACTGTGGCAACCGGGCCAAGCAGCGCCGTTACCAGAAGCGGCACAAGAAGGCGGCGAAGGCCTGAACCGCATCTTTCCGGGTCCGACCGCATAGCACCGCCGCCGCGGCGCGCGCTATCGTAGCCGCGTGACGCCGAGGCTCCCCCGGAAGTACACCCTCCTCCGCGTGATCGGCCTGCCGATGCGGGTCTTCGTCCGCCGTCTCAAGGTCCTCTTCGCCGACAACGAGAACGCGATCTTCTTCACCGCCGTCTGTCTGGTCGGGCTGCTGGGTGGTCTCGCGGGAGCCGCCTTCCGGTGGCTCTTCGACCTTGCCGTGATGGGGTTCTGGGGACGGAGCGGGGAGATTGTGTCCGTGGCCGCGGTGTCGCCGCCCTGGCTACGCGTGGCCGTTCCGGTCCTTGGCGGCGCGCTGGCGGCGGCCCTGGCGGGGCTGTTCGCGCTCCGCCGCCGGGAGGCGGGCGGCTTTCCCGAGATCCTCGAGATCATCTCGCTGGGCGGTCAGACGATCCGGCTGAGCCGCGCGCTCGAGCGGGCGTCGGCCTCGCTCATGACGCTGGCCTCGGGCGGGGCGGTCGGCCGCGAGGGGCCGATGGGGCAGATCGCCGCGGCGTTCGGCTCCAGGGTCGGGCGCTCGTTCCACTTCTCCGAGGAGCGGGTGCGGATCCTGGTCGCGGCCGGCATCGCGGCCGGCTTCGCGGCCGCCTACAACACGCCGATCGCGGGAGCCCTGTTCGTGATGGAGGTGATCATCGGCTCCTTCAACATGGTCTTCTTCGGGCCGGCGATCGTGGCCGCCGCGATCGCGACGATCGTGACCCGATTCTTTGCCGGCCCCGGGCCCATCTACGCTCCGGGGGCCGAGTACGCGATGGTCTCGGCCCTCGAGATCGTCCCGTATCTGATCCTGGGCTTTCTGGCGGGGCTCGCGAGCGTCCTCTTCCAGGTCACGATGGAGCGCATGTACGGACTCTGGAACAGGCTCCGGCTCCCGTCCCTCGCCCGGACCCCGCTCGGCGGCCTCGCGGTGGGGGGGCTCGCCCTCGCCTCGCCGTTCGTCCTCGGGAACGGCTACGAGGGGATCAACCTCGTCCTGGCGGGCGAGATGGCGCTGACTCTCATGGCGATCCTCTTCGTCCTCAAGATGCTGGCCACGACCACGACGCTGGCTTCGGGCGGCTCGGGCGGCGTGTTCACCTCGATCATGTTCCTGGGCGCCATGCTGGGCGGCGTCTTCGGGGCGGGGCTTCACACCGTGCTGCCGGGCGAGACCGGCACCGCCGGCGCGTACGCCCTGGTCGGCATGGGCGGCGTGATCGCCGGAACGACCCACGCACCCCTCCTGGCGATCCTCATGGTCTTCGAGTTGACCCAGAACTACGGCATCGTCCTGCCGATCATGCTGACGTCAGTCATGGCGTACTGGACGGCACGGACGATCCGCCGGACGTCTATCTATACCGAGGAACTGAGGCGGCGCGGGATGCGGTGGGAGGGGACCGCGCAGGAGCGGCTCATGCGGTCTCTCGTCGTCCGCGACATCATGCTGACCGACGTACCCCTCTACCCGGCGAACCTGCCCCTCGAGCAGATCGTCGAGGTCTTCCAGGACTCGCGGGCGCTCCAGATTTACATCGGCGACGGGGACGGGCGGCTCCTCGGGATCGTGGAGCTCCACGCGGTCAAGCGCGAGCTCGGCGAGGCGCGGGGAGAGTACGGACCTCTCGTGATCGCCGACGACCTGGTGACCGAGATCCCGGTCGTTACCCCCGACGATTCCCTGGTCGAGGTGAACGAGAAACTCTGGTTCCGGGACCTCGGCCAGCTTCCGGTCGTCGACGACGACGAGGCGAGGCGCTTTCTCGGGATCGTCACGCGGCGGGACGTCCTGGGCGCGTTCGACCGCGAGGTCCTGCGCAGGAACGCGCTGCTGGCCAAGATCCGCGCGGTCGAGGGCGCGGGGTTCGACTACTTCGAGCTGCCGGCCAAGGAGCAGATGGCGAAGCTCGCCGTGCCTCCCGAGATGGTCGGGCAGCCGCTTCGCGAGACCGGCCTCCGCGAGAAGTACGGGATCAGCGTGATCGCGATCCAGCGGATGGACGCGACCGGGCAGGAGACGCGGGTCGCGCCGCGGGCGGATACGGTGCTGCGGCGGGGTGATGTACTGGTCGTGATGGGGGAGGAAGGGGCGCTTGAGAGGCTGAAGGGGGAGTGAGGATATGAAGCTTCGATTCGGTTACCTGGGTTTTTGCATCCTGGGTGCTGCATTGCCGTACTCGCAATTCATCCCGTGGCTCAGGACCCACGGCCTGGATCTTCCCCTGTTCTTCACAGAGCTTTTCTCCACGCGCATCGGTGGGTTCTTCGGGATGGATGTTCTGGTATCAGCCCTGGTTTTGTGGGTGTTCATCGGGGTTGAAGGGAAACGGCTGGCGATCAAGAAGCTCTGGATTCCGGTCGCTGGAACCGTCGCCGTGGGTGTATCGTTTGGTTTGCCCCTTTTTCTTTACATGCGACAGCTCGAACTCGACACACGAACCGATCCGGCGTAGAAGCTGATCCGACTGACCGTCGAGATGCGCCTCACCCGGCCCGCATCCACCGCCAGAGCTGCCTGGGCGACGGCCGCCTTCCGGTCGCCAGGATCGACACCCGGTAGATCAGCCCACCCAGCCACAGGAAGAATGCGCACGTCACGACGAGGATCGCCAGCGACGCCGCCAGCTCGCCTGGCGGCACGCCGGTCACGGCGTCCCGGATCGGCATCACGATCGGCGATGTGAATGGGATCAGAGACCCCGCTACGGCCACCGTCCCGTTCGGGTCGCTGAACACGGCGAAGATCATGAAGAACCCCACCATGAGCGGAATCATGACGGGGAACTGGAGCTGCTGGACCTCGTGCTCCGAGGTCGAGACCGCGCCGACCGCGGCGTAGAGTGAGGCGTACAGCACGAACCCGACCACGAACCACACGAGAAACACGCCCCAGACCCGGAGCGGCACGTCCGGAAGTTGCGGCTCCGGGACGCCAAGGCGCCCGACGAGCTCGCCGCCGAACGCGAACGCGAGCGCGGCGAAGCCGGCCCAGAGCGAGATCTGGAGGAGCCCGGCGGCGCCGATCCCGAACACCTTCCCGGCCATGATCGAGCGCGGGCGGACCGAGCTCATCAGGATCTCGACGATCCGGTCCCGCTTCTCCTCCTGGACGCCGCGCGCGACCGCGTAACCGTAGAGGATGATCAGGAAGTAGGCGACGAATCCCATGAACTGGGCCAGGACGATGATGGTGTCGGGGGTTCCGGCGGTGGCGCCTCCTTCGGTCTTGGACACTTCGAGACGGACCGGGCGGAGCGTGCTCCCGACCGCGCCTGGGTCGATTCCCGAACGGCGGAGCCGCTCGACCTGGACCGCGCGCTGGAGCGCCGCGCGCAGCTCGCCCATCTCGCCGAAGCTGGTCGCGTTCTCGCCGACGTAGCGGGCCTCGGCGCCGTTCACGACCCCCGCCGGGAGCCACAGGAAGCCGTCCAGCGAGTCGGCCGCCACCCGCGCCCGGTAGCGGGCCTCGAGCGAGTCCGGCATGAAATCGTGGGTCCTCCCGATCTCGGCGACATCCACCCGGACCTGCTCGCGGCGCCGCTCGACGCCCTCGATCGCCTGCGGCTCCCGGAGCGCGGTCGAGACCTGCTCGCCCAGTCCGCGACCCGTCCCGTCGACGATCGCCACGTGGCGATCCCCGCCCCCGCTCATGAACCAGACCGGGAGCACGAAGAAGAGCGCGATCATGAGCGGACCGAAGAGGGTCCCGAGGACGTAGGCCCGCGAGCGGACAAAGGCGCGGAACTCGCGCCGGAAGATCGTCCAGGCGTCACGCATCATCGTTTTCCGCGGTCTCGGTCGGATCGACCCCCACCAGATCGATGAAGATCTGGGTCAGGGACGCCTCGACCCGCTCGAAGCGGCGGACGGGAACGCGCTCGGCGACCAGCCACGCCAGAAGCTCCTGGGGCTGCCGCCCCTCCAGGAGCGCCACCTCGAGGTCGGTCCCGTCGGCAACCGCGCGCGCCACCATCGGAGCCCGGCGGACCCCCTCGACCGTCGCGCTCAAATCGTCGAGCGAGCCGCCGTCCAGGCCGAGCGCGACGTGGTCGCCCCCGTGCTCGCGCCGGATCCGGGCGAGCGGGCCATCAAGGACCTTCCGGCCGTCGGCGATGATGCAGACGTGGTCGCAGAGCCGCTCGGCGTGCTCGATCAGATGCGTGCTGAAGAGGACTGTCCGTCCGGCCCGCTGGAGATCCGCCACGACCTCGCGGAGCGCCCGCTGGTTCAGGGGATCGAGGCCACCGAAGGGCTCGTCCAGCACCACGATCTCGGGCTCGTGGAGGACCGCGGCGATGAACTGGATCTTCTGCTGCATCCCCTTCGAGAGGTCCTGGACGCGGTCGCTCGCCCGGTCGGCCAGATCGAACCGTTCGAGCCAGTGGTCGATCCGGGGGCGTGCGTCGCGCGGCCGGAGGCCCTTCAGCTCGGCCAGGAACTCGAGCAGCTCCTTGACCCTCATCCGGCGGTAGAGCCCGCGCTCCTCGGGCAGGTAGCCGATCCGGTCCAGGACGTTCCGGTCGGGGGTTTCGCCGAGGAGCCGGACCTCGCCCTCGTCGGCGGCGAGGATCTTCAGCAGAATCCGGATCGTAGTCGTCTTCCCGGCGCCGTTCGGCCCCAGGAAGCCGTAGGTCGCCCCTACCGGGACAACGAGGTCAAGGTCCTGCACGGCGACCAGGTTTCCGTATCTCTTGGTTACGCCCGACAGGGCGATGGCGGGGGCGGCCCCGTCCGGTGACCTCCGCTCGACCCGGGAGCTCAGGGCGGCGTCAGCCGGCGGCCGAAGCGGATACGGTAACGGTGAAGCCGTCCTCCGCCGCGGCCGAGCGGATCGCCTCGGCGACGTCCTCGATCGGGGGAGCGAAGAAGAAGTTGACCTGCGGCCGGACCGCGTAGCGCCCGTGGACGTCGCCATGCCCGGCGTCGAGCCGTGGCGGCCGGACCGGCTCCAGGATTCCCCGGGCCGCCAGCAGATCCACGAACGCCTCGTCCTCGGTGTGGAGGGCTACCTGGGCGTGGCTCGGCAGGTCGTACAGGGCGCCCACTTCCTCGGCCCCGGAGCCGCTGAAGCGGCGGATCGTGTAGCGGGGAGCAGGCATGGATGGGGAAGGATATCCCACGCCGACCCGCCAGGCAAAAACTTGCACGCCACGGCCGCCCGGGCGTACGCTCGCCGATCCCTCCCGGCCAAACGCATGCCCATGGAGGTCGCCGGTCGTGCTGTCCATCGTGGGGATCCTGCTCCTGGCTGTGGCGGGCTGGGTGGAGAGCTCGTCTTCCGTCATGGGGTGGCGGTCGAAAAGCCATTTCCGCCGACCGGCTAGCAGGGCGTTGGAAAACCCGGACACCGGATTGGACGAGGGCGCGCCTCGCCGCCGGGTGCGCGGCTGTTGACAGTTTCATAAGTTGTCACTATCATAACCTTCCTATCCTGGTGAAAAGGAGGCTCTATGAACAGTTATGAATACATGATCGTCGGGGGAGGGATGACCGCGGATGCGGCCGTCCATGGCATCCGCGAGGTCGATTCCGAGGGCTCGATCGGCGTCGTCGGGTCGGAGGCCTATCCGCCCTACGACCGGCCGCCCCTCACCAAGGCCCTCTGGAAGGGGAAGCCCGAGAGCGTTATCTGGCGGGAGACCAAGGAGACGGGCGCCACCCTGCACCTGAGTCGAACGATCGAGGGGATCGACTTCCACGCCAAGAGTGTGATCGACGATCAGGGTGTCGCGTACAGGTACGGGAAGCTCCTGATCGCGACCGGGGGCGCACCGCGCCGACTTCGCGCGTCCGGTGAGCGAATCATCTACTACCGCACCGTGGACGACTACCACCGCCTGCGCGACTTGGCGGAGGAGTCGCTCCGCTTCGCGGTCGTGGGGGCCGGTTTCATCGGCATGGAGATCGCCGCCGCCCTCCGCATGCAGGGGCGCGAGGTCGTGATGTTCGTGGACGAGGACGGCCTCGGGACGAGGCTCTTTCCTCGTGATCTCTCGCGCTTCCTGGTCGGCTATTACCGCGAGAAGGGGGTCGACGTGCGAACGGGTGGCCACGTCGAGCTGGAAGAGAGAGAGGACAACGTGGCCGTTCTCCTCGCCGATGGAAGCGAAGTCGAGGCGGATGTCGCGGTTGTCGGAATCGGCATCCGGCCCAACGTCGAGCTGGCGCGGGAGGCGGGCCTGACGATCGGGGATGGGATCGAGGTCGACGAGCTCCTCCGTACAAGCCGGCCCGACGTCTACGCCGCGGGCGATGTCGCGAGCTTCCACCAGCCGACCCTCGGCGCCCGCATTCGCGTGGAGCACGAGGACAACGCCAACGCGATGGGTCGCGCGGCCGGGCTCGTCATGGCGGGCGAAACCGACCCGTACGACCGCCTCCCGTTCTTCTATTCCGACCTCTTCGACCTGGGGTTCGAGGCCGTGGGGGCGCTGGATGCGCGCTACGAAACCCACGCGGACTGGAAGGAGCCCTTCCGTGAAGGGGTGGTCTATTACCTGGCCGAGGGACGGGTGCGAGGGGTCCTGTTGTGGAACACCTGGGACCAGGCTGACCATGCCCGGGGACTCATCGAAGCGTCGAAACGCGTCATTGCCAAAGACCTCGAAGGGCTCCTGCCGGTAGCCGAGGGCGCTTGACGCGTCTTGAGGGGCTGCACGCCGCTACTGCCCCTTTGCTGCGGGGGAAGTTCTGCGAAGCCCTGGAAAGCCGACCGGGGCGCCGCATCGGGGCCGGCGAGATCCTGTATCTACCGGGGGATCCGGCAACCCGCAGCTACTACCTCCGTCGGGGACTCGTCACGACGAGCCTCGTCTCGCAGGAGGGAGGCGAGCTGATCGTTGGCATCCACAAACCGGGAGACCTGATCGGCGAGCCCTGCCTCCCGGAAGCCGAGCGCACGGATCTTGCCCGGGCACTGGAGGAGAGCGAGATCGTGGAGGTCTCCTGCGCCGATTTCGTGGATCATCTCCAGACGGACTCCGAAGCCTTGCTCGATTTCATGCATGCCATGAACGGGCGGCTGTCCGAGCTCCGGGCGCAGCTTTGGAGCCTGGCCAGGGAAAGCGTCCGTTTGCGTCTCGTTCGGACCCTGCTGACCCTGGCCGACAAGCTCGGCGAGCAAACTCCAGAGGGAGCCCGGATCACCCATCATCTCCGGCAGGAGGATCTGGCGAAGATGGTGGGCGCCCGTCGCGAGGTTGTTTCCCGGGAGCTCAACCGCCTGCGCCGGGAAGGAGCGGTCCGGTACTCACGAGGCTCGATACAGATCGACCTGCGCGCCTTGCGCGAGCTGCGTGACGTCTTCGAGCGGGCTGGGGACGACATCGATTGCGATCTGTGACCGGGATAACACGCGATTCCCCTCTTGGGGATTATCATGCGTTGAACTCCCCTCCCCCAACAGGACGCGCGGGCGATCCGACGCGTCCGAGCTCGGTAATCAGGAAGGAAGGAAGACAATGCGTGGCGCGCTGGCCCTGCTCGCGTTTCTGGTCGTCGGCGTAGTCTCCGCCTGCGACGACGATGCGTCCAACCAACCGGAACCGCCGGTGGAACCACCGCTGGACCCGAGCCTCGTCGCACAAGGGAGGGAGATCTTCCGGTTCGACACCTTCGGCGACGAGACGTTCTGGACCGACACCCTTCGGATGCACGAGGTCATCGCCAGCGCGGTGGATCCGACCACCGCCCTCGCCGTGGGACTCAAGGTGGACGCCGAGGCGCTTCCACCGGCGGTGGTCCAAGGCATCCAGGACGGGACGATCAGCTTGACGAGCCCGGCCACCACGGTTGCGCTCCTCAAGCTGAACGCGGTGGTGGGTGTAAAAGGGACGGTGGAAACCATAGATGGGCGGGACGTCCTCACCAGGGTCGGCATCACCTGCGCCCTCTGCCACTCGACCGTGGACAACTCCTTCGCGGCGGGGATCGGCAAGCGGCTGGACGGCTGGCCGAACCTGGACCTCGATCCAGGCGCCATCATCGCGCTCTCGCCGGCTCTCTCCCCAGAGCAGAAGGCGGTGTATTCGTCCTGGGGGAAGGGCCGGTACGACCCCCGGTTCAACTTCGACGGCATCAATGGGCCCGTGGTCATCCCGCCGGCGTATGGACTCCGTGGCGTCAACAGCGTGGTCTACACGGGTGACGGCCCGGATCTCGCCTACTGGAACCGCTACGTCGGCGTCACGCAGATGCACGGTCACGGTTCGTTCTCCGAGTCACGCACCGGGGTCGCGGTCGACAACCCGCCCGACCTGATCACCTCCAAGCTCCCGGCATTGCAGGAATACCAGCTCAGCATCGAGGCCCCGGAGCCGCCGCCAGGAAGCTTCGATGCCGCGGCGGCTGAGCGGGGGGAGCAGGTCTTCACCGACGCCGGGCAGTGTGCGACGTGCCATTCGGGCAATCGATTCACCGACGCCAACACTCGGCTGCACGATCCCGCCGAGGTCGTGAGCGAACCGGAGCCTGGCGGTGTGCCGAGCTGGGCTTCGCGGAGCGCGACCAAGATGTACCGCACGACGCCGCTGCGGGGGTTGCTCGCACATCCGCCCTACTTCCACAACGGGATCGCGGCCAGCCTCGAGGAGGTCGTCGAGCTTTACGACACGAAGAAGGCGCTCGGCCTGACACCGGAGCAGAAGGCGGATCTGGTAGAATACCTCAAGTCGCTATAGAGGAAGCCGAGCGCCAGGCCGCGCCGTGCTTCCGGCCTTTTGCTCGAGGGGTCTCGGTTGCAGGCGGGAAGCGCGAGGGGGAGATTCGCCGGCGTGAAGCGGTTCCTCCTCCTGGGGGTTCTGGCGGCGATTTTCGCCGTCTTCGCCTACGCGCTCACCCGCGAGACCACGCTCGCCTCGCCGCTGATCGGGCGCGCGGCGCCCGGATTCGACTTCCCTCTGTTCGGGTCCGTGGGAGCCGACCCTATGGCGCCCGCCGGAACGAAGCTCGCGCTGTCGGATCTCGCCGGGAAGCCGGTCGTCCTCAACTTCTGGGCCTCGTGGTGTCTGTCGTGCCGCGACGAGGCGGCCGTGCTCGAAGCCGGCTGGCGCCGCTACGGGCCTGAGGTCGCCTTCGTCGGGATCGCGGTCAACGACGAGCCCGACGCCGCGCGCGCGTTCATCGCACGCTACGGAAAGACGTACTTCCTGGGCCCCGACGCGAGCGGCTCGGTGGCGGTCGACTACGGGCTCCACGGCGTTCCGGAGACCTTCTTCATCGGAACCGACGGCCGGGTGCTCTCGCGCCACGTCGGGCCGTTGACCCGGGAGGATCTGGACCGCCAGGTGGCTGGCATGACGGTGGGCCGGACGGCGGAGTCGACCGGGGATCCGGGGGCGGTGACGCCGCTGGACCGGGGCAATGATCCGCGGTAGGCGGATCCGGGAGACGTCGATGTCCCGCGTCCTCCTCGTGGTGGGCGCGGTCCTGATCGCGGCCATGGCCTGCCCCGAGGACCTGGTCGGGCAGGAGCCAGAGCCCACCGCCGAAGGCCTGTCGGAGGCGGTCCGGCCGCCGATCGCCCTGACACCCGCGCAGGAGGCCCGCGCGCGGGAGATCGAGGGGGCTCTTCGGTGCCCCGTCTGCCGGAGCCAGTCGATCCGGCAGTCGCGCTCGTTCATGGCCGAGGACATGAAGCGGCGAATCCGGGAGCTCATCGTCGAGGGACGATCGGACGAGGAGATCCGCGCCTTCTTCGTCGAGCGGTACGGGACCTGGATCCTCCTCGAGCCGCCCAAGAGCGGCTTCAACCTGGCGGCGTGGCTCCTGCCGGGCGCGGCGGTCCTGGCGGGCGCGGTCGGGCTCGTCCTCGCGGCCCGGCGCTGGGCCTCCCGATCTCCCGCGCGGAGGAGCGTGGAACCGCCGCCGGAGTCGCCTTATCTTGATCGTCTGGAGCGCGAGCTGGAGGAGACCGAGTGATCCGCTCACGGAATTCGAGGACAGGATGCGGCGATTGAAGGCGGGACGTCTGGCGATCGCTATGACGCTGGTGGCCGGAGCGGTGGCGTACCTCGTGTTCGCGGCCACCCGCGACAACCTGACCTACTACTACGAGATCGACGAGCTGGCGGCGGCGACCGGTAGTCCGGGCGAGAAGATCCGCCTGTCGGGCGACGTCGTGGCCGGCTCGATCGTCAAGGAGGACGCCGCCCGGCAGGTGCGGTTCGCCATCCGCGGCACCGACGCCCCGGCCGGCTCGGCGGAGGTCCCCGTGGTCTACGGAGGCACCCTCCCCGACATCTTCCGCCCCGACATCCAGGTCGTCGTGGAGGGCCGGCTCGACGAGGGCGGGACCTTCCACGCCGAGACCCTCCTCGCCAAGTGCCCCTCCAAGTACCAGGCCGAAGGCGCGCTGGACGACAAGGCGCCGGCGCCCAAGTCCTGAACGACCCGCCCCGGGGCGTACACCCGCTGCTGGAGGTCGAGGGCCTGAGCAGGGCCTACGGGCCCGTCCGGGCGCTGGACGGGGTGTCGTTCTCGCTGGACCAGGGCGAGCTGCTGGTCGTCGCCGGCCCGAACGGGGCCGGCAAGACGACCCTCGTCCGGACGCTGGCCCGCCTCTCCCGGCCGAGCGCGGGGTCGGTACGGCTGGGCGGCGCCGAGTGGCTCGACGCGCCGGCCGCCCGCCAGCGGGAGGTCGGGCTCCTCAGCCACGCCACCTATCTCTACGACCGGCTGACGGCGCTCGAGAACCTCGAGTTCTACGCCCGGCTGTACGGTCTTGCCGCCGCCGGGGCCCGGATCCGGTCGGCGCTCGAGAAGGCCGGGGCGCTGGAGCTGGCCGACCGGCGCGCGGGGACCCTCTCGCGAGGACAGGCGCAGCGGGTCTCGATCGCGCGGGCGATCCTCCACGACCCCCGGCTCCTCCTTCTCGACGAGCCGCATGCCGGGCTCGATCCGCGCTCCGTCCGCCGGCTGAGCGACGCCCTGGCCGATCTCCGAACCGCCGGCCGGGCGATCGTCCTGACCACGCACGACCTGGCGCGGGTGCCGGAGTCGGCGACCCGCTTCCTGATCCTGGTCGAGGGGCGCGTGGTCGATGCAGGTGGCCGTGACGACGCCCGGAATGGCCTCGAGCGGCGCTACGAGCGGGCGGTCGCCGGGTCGGCGGGAGAGCCGTGAGCGGGCTCGGTCCCGCCGTCGTCATCTTCGCCAAGGACGTCCGGCTGGAGCTCCGCCGGGTCGAGAGCCTGGCGACGATGGCGGTCTTCGCGGGACTGGTGGTCCTGATCTTCGCGTTCGTGGGCGATCCCACGCCGGCCGACCTGGCGCGGGTCGGGCCGGGGGCCCTGTGGGCGAGCATCCTCTTCGCCGGGGCGCTGGGGTTCGAGCGGTGGTTCGCCGAGGAGGAGCGGAACCAGGCCCTCCACGGCCTCCTCCTCGCCCCGGTCGACCGGGAGGTCCTGTTTCTCGGGAAGTGGGCCGGGGCGACCGTGTTCCTGCTGGCCCTGGAGGCGCTTCTCGTTCCCGTGGCGGCAACCCTCTACCGGCTGGACCTTGGCGGAGCGTGGGGGTCCTTCGCGGTTCTCCTGGTCGTGGTGACGGTCGGCTACGCGGCCTTGGGGACCTTCTTCGCGGCGGTGGCGGCCCGGACGACGGCGAGCCAGCTTCTCCTGCCGGTCCTCCTCTTCCCGCTCAGCGTGCCGCTCCTCCTGGCGGGGATCGAGGGCGGCCAGGCGCTGGCCGCCGGCGCGGGGGGCGACTATCGGGACTGGCTGGGGCTCGCGCTCGCGTTCGACGTCCTGTTCGGAACGGTGTGCACGATGGCGTTCGGAACCGTGATCGAGGAGTAGGTCGTTGCGCTGGTTCCCCCGCTCCTGGCGACAGCTCTGGTCGACCCTCGACGGTCGGCTCTACCATTTCCTGGTCGACGTCCGGCCGTGGATCGGGTGGTTCGCGGTCGGGACGATGGTGTTCACCTTCGGCCTCGTCTTCTGGTGGGTGCCGCTCGAGGCGATCCAGGGGTATCCGCAGAAGATCTTCTACATCCACGTCCCTTCGGCGTGGCTCGCGTACGCCTCGTTCGCGTTCGTGTTCGTGGCCTCGATCCTCTACCTGTGGCAGCGCTCGCGGCTGTGGGACATCTTCGCCCGCTGCGCGGCCGAGATCGGCTTCCTCTTCACCACCTTGACGCTCGTAACCGGGATGCTCTGGGGGCGCCCGATCTGGGGCGCCTTCTGGACGTGGGACGCCCGGCTCACGACGACCTTGATCCTCTGGTTCATCTACGGTGGCTATCTGCTCCTCCGTGCCTTCGCCCGGCCGGGCGTCGACGTCGGCCGGATCGCGGCCGTCGTCGGGATCATCGGGTTCCTCGACGTCCCGATCATCCACATGTCGGTCGTGTGGTGGCGGACCCTCCATCCGGCCCCGGTCGTCATGATCCTGGACGACCCCGGCGGCGGCCTTCCGGCGTCGATGCTGGTAACGCTCCTCGTGTCGCTCTCGTCGTTCACGCTCGTTTTCGTCTACCTCCTGATCCAGCGGGTCTGGCAGGAACGGACGGCGGAGAACCTGGAGCTCCTGGAGACGCTCCTCGACCGGACCGGGCGGGGCGCTGGGGCGAAGGGGAAGATCCCGTGACCTGGTACCTGTTCGCCTACGTGGCCTTCTGGGCCGCCCTTTTCGGGTACCTGCTGGGCCTCTCCTCGCGCCAGGCGCGGCTGAACCGCCGGGCGGCCGAACTGACGGGCCGGCTGATCGCCCGCTCGGGCGAGAGGGACACGTGAGCGTCTACCGGCTGGGCGAGCTGGCGCTCTGGGTCGGGCTCGGGCTCGCCCTCTACGGCGCCATCCTCGGACACGTGGGCGGGAAGCGCCGCGATCCCCGGCTGGTCGAATCGGCGCTCCGGTCGGTCTTCGGAACCGCGCTCTGCGTCGCCTTCGCCTACCTCCTCCTCACGCTCGGCTTCCTGAACGACGAGTTCCGGCTCGCCTACGTGGCGGAGAACGCCAGTCGCGCCATGCCCGCCTGGTACAAGATGACCGCCGTCTGGGGCGGGATGGAGGGGTCGATGCTCCTCTGGGCGCTCATCCTGGCCGGCTACTCGACGGCCGCCGTTTGGGTCCACCGTCGGCAACAGCCCGAGCTCGCCCCCCACGCCGCCGCCGTCCTCCAGACGATCATGGCCTTCTTCCTGGGCGTCATGGTGTTCAGCTCGCGCCCGTTCGCCATGCTCGACTTCACGCCGCCGGACGGGCTGGGTCTCAATCCCCTCCTCCAGAACCGGTGGATGGCCGCCCACCCGCCGTCTCTCTACCTGGGATACGTCGGATGGTCGGTCCCGTTCGCGTTCGCGATGGCGGCATTGGTCCGGGGACGTCTCGGCGCGGACTGGATCGTGGCGATGCGGAAGTGGGCGCTCGTGCCGTTCCTCTTTCTCACGATCGGGAACCTGATGGGCTCCCACTGGGCGTACATCGAGCTCGGATGGGGCGGGTTCTGGGGCTGGGATCCGGTCGAGAACTCGGCCATCATGCCGTGGTTCCTGGGCGCGGCCTTCGTCCACTCGATCATGATCCAGGAGAAGCGCGGGATGCTGAAGATGTGGAACGTGGGCCTCGTGACGGCGGTGTTCTCGCTCACCATCCTCGGCACGTTCGTGACCCGGAGCGGAATCATCGAGTCGGTCCACGCGTTCGCGTCGACCGACATCGGGTTCATCTTCCTCGCCTTCCTGGCCTTCGTCGTGGGCTCGGCGACCCTGCTCGCGTGGTGGCGGTCGGACCTCCTGAAGAGCGAGAACCGGCTCGAGTCGTACGCCTCGCGCGAGAGCGCCTTCCTGTTCAACAACCTGCTCCTGGTCGGGATCGGGTTCGCGATATGGTGGGGCACGTTCTTCCCGTTCATCTCCGAGGCGGTCACCGGGGAGCGGATCTCGGTCGGCCCCCCCTTCTTCAACCAGGTGAACGGGCCGCTCTCGATCGCGCTCCTCCTGCTGCTCGGGATCGGGCCCATGATCGCCTGGCGCAAGGCCTCCCGGCGGAACCTCCAGCGGAACTTCCGGATCCCGCTGGCCGTGCTCGCGGCGGCCGGCGCGGCCGCAGTCCTACTGGGGCTACGCCAGTGGTACGCGGTCAGCGTGGTCGCGTTCGGCGCGTTCGTCGTGGCGACGGTCGCCCAGGAGCTGTGGCGCGGCACGCGCGCGCGGATGCGATCCAGGGGAGTGGGGGCCGGGTCGGCGCTTTTCGGTCTGATCGGCCGCAACCGCCGGCGCTACGGCGGATACATCGTCCACCTCGGCGTCGTCCTCGTGTTCGCCGGCGTGGCGGGGGCGCTGTTCGTGAGCGAGCGCGCCGTCCGGATGCGTCCGGGCGACGAGGTCGAGGTCGGCCCCTTCACCGTGCTCTATCGGGGGACCGACGTCGAGAGCGGTCCGAACTACACGGCCACGGTCGCCAACCTGACCGTCCAGGACGGGAACGGAGAGCCCAGGCGGATGCGTCCCGAGCGGCGCTTCTATCCGACCGCGCAGGAACAGGTCACGACCGAGGTCGCGATCTGGTCCCGCCCGTTCGAGGACCTGTACGCCGTTCTGGAGTCGTACCAGCCCGGGTCGGACGCGGTCGACGTCACGCTCCTAGTCAACCCGATGGTGCTCTGGATCTGGATCGGCGGGGGGGTGATGGTCGTCGGGATGCTGATCGCGTTGTCGACGCCGCGGCCGGGGAGGCGGCGGCGCCGGGCCGCACCCGCGGATCCGGAAGAGCGTGCGGAACGCCGCGCAGAGGTCGGCGTCTGACCGCGCTCCTCGTCCTCGCCGGGCTGTGGCTGGTCCTGGGAGCGGTATGGCTTGCCGTATATCCGTTGTTCGCCGGGGGCCATGAGCCGACGGCGTCGACCGCCGGGCTGAGCGAGCTCGAGGCCGAGAAGGACCGCCTGGTCCAGGATCTCCACGAGCTCGAGCTGGATAGGGCGACCGGGAAGCTGTCGGAGGAGGACTGGCGCGACCTCGACGCGCGTCTCAAGCGGCGCGCGGTGGCGACGCTCGAGGAGATCGACGCGGCCCGGGCAGCGGTGCCGCCCGGCGACGAGCACCCCGTCTCGCACAGCTAGAACGCGACCCCGAACCCGAGGCCGAAGGTCGGATCGGCGTCCTCGATCGTCGTCGCCGTCACCGAGACCCCGCCGTACAGGCGCGAGCCCCCCAAGAACAGGCCGCCCGTCGCGCCGAACTCGATCTGGGTTTCCGACTCCTCCTCGATGTCGCCTTCGAACTCCACGGATTCCCGGCCGTGGACCGCCAACAGGCTCGGAGCCGCGAAGGGCATGACGAAGACCCCGCTGTCTCCGGCGGGCACCGCCAGCCCGAACGCGACGCCGGCCGATGCCGTCCATAGGTCGAGGTCGATGTCGATCCCCAGATCCTCGAAGAACTCGATCTCCTCCAATCTGGAGTAGCTCACCCCGAAGGCCGGGCAGACGTTCA
>DASRVA010000203.1:0-2539 GCA_035687745.1 Gemmatimonadota bacterium | reverse complement strand
CTCGCGGTGAGCGCCCGCCTGTCGGCCACCGATGTCACCGCCGCGTTGGAGCGCGGCCCCGAGCGGCCGGTTCCCGCCGGCCTCGCCTTCACGGGGGTCACGATCGACAGCCGGCGCGCCCGGCCCGGCGAGCTGTTCGTGGCGCTCCGGGGTGAGCGGTACGACGGCCAGCGGTTTCTGACCGACGCCGTCGAGGCCGGCGTGACCGGCGCGGTCGGGCGGGACGCCCCCTTCGAGGGCCGGGACCGTATCGCCTTCTGGCCGGTCGGCGGGGGACGGGCCGCCCTTCAGGCGCTCGCCGGCTGGCACCGCTCGCGGCTCCCCGTCCGGGTCGTCGGGATCACCGGCTCCAACGGGAAGACCACCGCCAAGGAGATCGTCCATGCGGTGCTCGCCCAGCGCTTCCGCACGGCGCGCACGGTGGGGAACCTGAACAACCAGATCGGCGTGCCGCTCACGCTGCTCGAGATCGGCGCCGATCACGAATGGGCGGTCGTCGAGATGGGGATGAACCGGCCGGGAGAGATCGCGCCGCTGGCGCGGATCTCCCGGCCGGAGATCGCCGTCGTCACCAACGTGGCCGCGAGCCATCTGGAAGGGGTGGGCTCGATCGAGGCGGTCCTCGAGGAGAAGCTGGCCTTGCCGCGGGTCCTGTCGCCGGGCGGCCTGTTCGTCTACTGCGGCGACCAGGCGCGTCTCCGGGAGGCCGCGCGCGGCCTCGCCTGCCGGACCCTTTCGTACGGGCTCGAGCCCGGCAACGACCTGCACCCGGAGCGCTGGTCGCTGGACGACGAGGGCCGGGGCCTCTTCGAGCTGGACGGCCGCACCTATCGCCTGCGCCTGGTCGGCCGGCACAACATCGTGAACGCGCTGGCGGCGGTGGCCATCGGCCGGGAGGCCGGGCTCCCCCCGAGCGCGATCGCGTGCGGGCTGGCCGAGCCCGAGGGGCTCCCGATGCGGATGCAGCTCGAGCGGTGGGGCGAGATCACCGCCCTGGTCGACTGCTACAACGCCAACCCGGACAGCGTCCTCTCGGCGGCCGCCTCGCTGGCCGCCCTGTCGGGCGTGGGCCGGCGGATCGCGGTCCTGGGCGAGATGCTCGAGCTGGGCCCCGACAGCGCGGCCCTGCACGAGGAGGTCGGCCGCTCGCTGGCGGGCTTGATCGACCAGGTCGTCGCCGTCGGGGAGGAGGCCTCTGCCATCGCCAGGGGCGCGCGGGCCGCCGGGCTCGAGAGCCTCCACGCCGATCGCGACGAGGCCGTTCGCTGGCTGGTCGAGAGCCTCGCGCCGGGGGACGCCGTCCTCTTCAAGGCCAGCCGCGGGGCCGCATTGGAGGAGATCGTGGCCCAGGTGCGCGAAGCGTGCGTGAACGGTGTCGGCGCGACCGAGGGCGGGCGCTGATGCTCTACGACCTCCTGGTGCCGCTGGCCGACCAGTACACGTTCTTCAACCTCTTTCGCTACATCACCTTCCGCGCCGCCTACGCGACCGTGACCGCGCTCGTCCTGGCGTTCCTGCTGGGTCCGTGGGTGATCCGCAAGCTGCGCGACCTGAAGGCCGGCCAGATGATTCGCCAGGAGGGCCCCCAGGCCCACTATGCCAAGGCCGGCACGCCTACCATGGGCGGCGTCCTGATCATCCTCGCCACCGTGATCCCGACCCTGCTGTGGGCGGACCTCAGCGAGCCCTTCATCCAGATCGTCCTCGTGGCGACCCTGTGGATGGGCGGCCTCGGGTTCCTCGACGACTACCTGAAGGTCGTCAAGCGGCAGTCCAAGGGGCTGATCGCGATGCAGAAAATCGTCGGCCAGATCCTGCTCGGCGTGATCATCGGGGCGTGGCTGTACCTGGATCCGGTGCACGGGCAGTTCACGACGATGACCCCGGTGCCGTTCCTCAAGGACCGGTTCGTGGACTTCGGCCCGTTCTACATCCCTTTCATCATCCTGGTCGTCATCGCCTCGACCAACGCCGTCAACCTGACCGACGGCCTGGACGGGCTAGCGATCGGGCTGGCGGCCATCGCGGCGGCCGCCTTCGCCGCGTTCGCGTACGTGATCGGCCGCGCCGACTGGTCCGAGTACCTGCAGATCCTCTTCCTTCCGGGCGGGGGCGAGCTGACCATCTACTGCCTGGCCCTGCTCGGCGCCGCGCTCGGCTTCCTGTGGTTCAACGCCCACCCGGCCCAGATGTTCATGGGCGACACGGGGTCGCTCGCCCTGGGCGGCGCGTTCGGGACGCTGGCGGTCCTCCTGAAGCTGGAATTCGTCCTGATCTTCGTGGGCGGCGTCTTCGTCCTCGAGGCCCTGTCGGTCATCATCCAGGTCGCCTCGTTCAAGCTGCGCGGCAAGCGGGTCTTCAAGATGAGCCCGATCCACCATCACTTCGAGCTGAGCGGGTGGCCGGAGGAGAAGATCGTGATGCGCTTCTACATCCTGGGGATCCTGTGCGCCCTCGTGGCCGCCTCGACGCTCAAGATCCGGTGAGCGCGCGGCCGGTCGCGGTCCGGGGAGCCCGCGTGGCGGTGCTCGGGCTGGCC
>DASRVA010000202.1:0-2956 GCA_035687745.1 Gemmatimonadota bacterium | reverse complement strand
TCGAGGTCCGTCTGGAGGCCTACGGCGTGGCCCCCTTCTGCGCCTTCGACGCGGCGGTCGTCCGCGGCCTCGCCTACTACACGGGTGTGGTCTTCGAGATCTACGACCGAGCCGGCGAGCTGCGCGCGATCTGCGGCGGGGGTCGCTACGACGATCTGCTGGAGGGCGTCGGGGGGGAACGGCTGCCGGCGGTCGGGTTCGGCCTCGGAGAGGCCGTCCTCGCGGAGCTTCTCGAGCGGGTCGGCGCGGTCCCGCCCGAGTCGGGGAGGTGCGACGCGTACGTCATCCCGGTCACCGCCGCCGACCGGCTGCACGCGATCGGGGTCGCCGTGCGGCTTCGCGAGGCGGGCGTCCGGACCGACCTGGCCCTCCGCGACGCCTCGGTCGGGCGCGGCCTCAAGAGCGCCGCTCAGGCCGGGGCGCGGGTCGCGATCGTGATCGGGGAGCGGGAGCGACAGGAAGGAACCCTGACCTTCCGCGACCTCGCTTCCAGCGAGGAGACCGCGCTGGGGCTGGAGGATGCGGTCGCCCGTCTCGTCCGGCGTGGGGCGGCGGGGTGAGGGTCGGCCTCCTCAGCGACACGCACGACCACGTGCTCCGGATCCGGGAGGCCGTGAGCCTGCTGAACCGCCTCGCCGTCGACGTGGTCCTCCATGCGGGGGACTACTGCTCGCCGTTCGCGGTCCGCGAGCTGGGCAGGCTCGAGGTCCCGCTTCACGGCATCTGGGGCAACAACGACGGCGACGTCTACCGTCTCGAGGAGGCGTTCGGCGCCATCGGCGCCCGGCTGGAGTGGCAATGGTGGGAGACCGAGATCGACGGCCGCAGGATCCTGCTCATGCACGAGCCACGCGGCGTGGACGCGGTGGCTGCCGCCGGGGAGCACGACCTGGTCGTCTACGGCCACACCCACGAGCGGGAGGAACGGGCGATCGGCCGGACCCGCATCGTCAACCCGGGAGAGGTGTGCGGGTGGATCGGCGGTGTGCCGTCGTTCGCGGTCTACGAGACGGGGAGCGGAGAGGTGGAGTTCCATGAGTTCTGAGCCTCGTCCGGCCGATGGCCACCGCCGACCGGGGAGATGGATCCTGATCCTGGACTTCGGGAGCCAGTACACGCAGCTCATCGCGCGTCGGATCCGTGAGCTGCGCGTGTACTGCGAGGTCCATCCGTTTTCGCTCGATCCCGAGCTCATCCGCGCCTGGGAGCCGGCCGGGATCGTCCTCTCGGGCGGCCCCTCCAGCGTCTACGACGACGACGCGCCCCATCCGGCGGACGGGCTGCTCGACCTGCGACCCCCGATCCTGGGGATCTGCTACGGGATGCATCTCCTGGCCCAGGCCGAAGGCGCGTCGGTGCAACCGGCCCGGTCGCGCGAGTACGGACGCGCCCGGGTGACGGTCACCGAGCCGGTCGGCCTGTTCCAGGGGTTCGACGAGCGGGTCGCCCTCGACGTCTGGATGAGCCACGGCGACCAGATCGAATCGCCTCCTCACCGCTACGCCGCGTATGCGGTGTCCGGCGAGGACACGATCGCCGCGTTCGGCGACCCGGAAACGGGCCGCTATGGCGTCCAGTTCCACCCCGAGGTCGCCCACACCGAGCGCGGGGAGGAGATGCTGGCCAACTTCGTGTTCGAGATCTGCGGCTGCGTCCCCGACTGGACGATGGCCTCGTTCATCGACGACGCGGTGGCATCGATCCGCCGGCGGATCGACGGCGGCCACGCGGTCTGCGGCCTGTCCGGAGGGGTCGACTCGGCGGTCGCCGCCGCGCTCGTCCACCGCGCCATCGGCGACCGGCTGGCCTGCATCTTCGTCGACACGGGGCTCCTCCGCAAGGACGAGCGGCACCAGGTCGAGCGCACCTTCCGCGAGCACCTGCGGCTTCCGCTCCGGGTCGTGGACGCCGCCGATCGCTTTCTGGCCGACCTGGCCGGCATCGAGGACCCCGAGGAAAAGCGCAGGCGGATCGGGCACCGCTTCGTCGAGGTGTTCGAAGAGGAGGCCGAGCAGGTCGAGGACGCCCGGTTCCTCGTCCAGGGGACGCTCTATCCGGACGTCATCGAGTCGACCTCCGTGCGCGGTCCTTCCGTCACCATCAAGACGCACCACAACGTCGGCGGGCTCCCCGAGGGGATGCGGCTCGAGGTGGTCGAGCCGCTTCGCGAGCTGTTCAAGGACGAGGTCCGGCAGGTCGGGCGCGAGCTCGGCCTTCCCGAGGACGTCCTGGGGCGCCACCCGTTCCCCGGTCCCGGACTGGCCGTGCGGATCCTGGGCGAGGTGACGCCGCAGCGGGTGGCGCTTCTGCAGGAGGTCGACGCGATCTTCCTCCAGGAGATCCACGCGGCCGGGATCTATGACCGGATCTGGCAGGCGTTCGCGGTGCTGCTCCCCGTCCGGGCCGTCGGGGTGATGGGCGACTTCCGCACCTACGAGAACGTCGTCGCCTTGCGGGCCGTCACGAGCCGCGACGGGATGACGGCGGACTGGTACCCGTTTCCGCCCGACTTCCTGGCCCGGGTGTCGAACCGGATCATCAACGAGGTGCGTGGCGTGAACCGGGTCGTGTACGACGTCTCGAGCAAGCCGCCGGCGACGATCGAGTGGGAGTAGCGCTCAGCGCTGGGCGGTGGAGTCGAGGCGCGCGCCGACCAGCCCGTAGATCTCCGACATCAGGTCGGCATCCCCACCGCGCCGGGCGACGAACTCGCGCAGGTCGTCCGCGGTGACGCCGGCGCGCTCGAGGATCTCGGCGCGGCGGCGGCGGTACACGAGCGTGTCCGGAAGGATCTCCACGCGGGCCTCCGAGAGCTCGGCCAGGGCGCGAGCGAACGTGGCGGGAGGAACGGTGGCCGTCTCCGGCGGCGGCGGGTTCCGCTCGCAGCCGGAGACGAGACAGCCGAGGGCAGGAAGGACGAGAAGAGTGCGCACCGGGGCCCAAGTTCGGGTTCGGG
>DASRVA010000201.1:0-3170 GCA_035687745.1 Gemmatimonadota bacterium | reverse complement strand
GTCGTCGACCTGCTTGAACCCCACCTGAAGCAGGAAGTCCGGGTTCCGGCCGTAGCTCTTCATCCCCAGCGTGAAGAACCCGGGCTCGGGATGGCGCAGGGTGGACGCGTCGAGATCACGCCCCGCTTCCAGGCAGTCCGAGCCCTGGCCCGCGCGGGAGAGGAGCGCGGCTGCCAACGGGTACGTTCCCTCCGTCGCCCAGCAGGTCTGGACCTGGAGCTCGCGGGCCAGATCGGGATCAGGCCGGTAGCCGACCAGGGCGAGGACGCGGTCGACCTCGAGCGTCCGCCCGCCTCCTGGTCCGCCCGTCGTCACGCGATAGCCGAAGCCGGCCTCGTGGAGGGCGTCGACGTGGGTTCCCGGGAGTCGCTCGAGCCATCCCTCCCCGTCCCCGGCGACCTGGTTGGCGGCCCCGGCGATCCGCGCCCGCTCGGCGAGCGGATCACCGGACACCTCGGGAATTGGACGCCGCTCCTCCGACCGGGTCAGCCAGACGACCCGCGTTCGCGGGGTCTCCCTGGCGAGGGCCTCCAGCGCGACGATCGCGGTGGCCGCGGAATGACCGGCTCCTACGACCAGCGTCCGGCGGCCCGCGAAGGCCGCCCGGTCGCGCCCCTCGATGTCGGGGATCCGGTGCTCGATCCCCCGCGCGGCGCGCTCGCCGACGGCCGGGATCCCGCCCGGCCCGAGCCGGTTGGGGGTGGCATAGGTGCCGGTCGCGTCCACGACGACGTCGGCCTCCTCGACGCGCTCGCCGCGGCCGTCCCTGAGTAGGACCCTGAACCGGGGCTGGCGTCGCGCGTCCGAGGCGATCGCGTCACCCTTGAGGAGCCGGCCACGCGAGACTGCCATGACCTCGGTCCCCAGGTGAACGCGTCCTGCCAGGAGCGGGCTCGCCGCAAGAGGCGCGAGATAGCGGGTCACGTACTCGGCGCCGGTCGGGAGGCCTTCGGGATCGACGTCCTCGAGGCCGACCGCGGCCTTGCCCGCCGCCGAGACATTCATCCGCCAGGGCGAGAACATCCGGACGTGACCCCAGCGGCGGACGCTCTCGCCGACCCGGCCCGATTCGTAGGCGTCGGCCTCCCATCCCGATCCCCGTGCCCGAAGGAGGCACTGGAGCCCGATCGGTCCGGCTCCCAGGACGATCATGCGTGGCGCGCGGGTCAAGATCCCTTCCTTGCGGAGGAGTCGTTCCGGCGGATAAGGTAGCCCCGACCCCCGGCCGGTCCATCCGGCGGGCGCCGGTCGGCGAGGAGCCGCCCGTAGAGCTCCTCCGTCCGCTCGATCGTCCGCCCGACATCGAAGTCGCGGACCCGGACGCGGGCCGCGTCGGCCAGCCGCCGGCCGAGGGCCGGGTCGCCGAGCACGCGCTCGATCGCGAGGGCAAGCGCCGCGGCGTCCCCGGGTGGAACGAGGAGCCCGGTCCGCTCGTGGTCGACCATCTCGGGGATGCCGCCCGCCGCCGTCGCGACGACGGGGATCCCCGCCGCCATGGCGTCCAGGATGCTGGTTCCCAGCCCTTCCGTTCTCGAGGTCAGCACGAACAGGTCGGCCTGCGGCAGGAGTCCGCGGGCCCCCTCGACGAACCCCAGATAGCGGAGCCGGTCGGCGAGGCCGCGGCGTTCGGCCCGCGCGAGCGTGGCCTCGAACAACCCCCCGGTTCCCAGCACCGCCCACCACACGTCCGGCCGCCGCTCGAAGAGGAGCCCGGCGGCGTCGATCAGCGTGGGATGGTCCTTGTAGGCTTCGGTCGAGGCGATGGTGAGGACGAGCGGCGTGCCTGCCGGAGCTCCCGCCCGCGTCCGGAGGTCCGGTCCCTCCGGCGGTGGCGGGGTGTCGAGCGCGATCCCCGAGTGGATGACGGTGACCCGGGAGGGCGGGACGCCGTCCTCGACCAGCACCTCCTTCACCCGCCGGCTGACCGCTATCAGGTGATCGGCGCCGTGCGCGTACTTCCAGCGCGAGAAAGCGTTCGCGCGGATGTGGAAGTCGACCCGCCGGTGGGCCACGACGAGCGGCCGCGGCCGGACGAGCCGGGCCGCGAGCGCGGCCGGCGTCAGGCTGTGCGTATCGTGCGTGTGGACCACCTCCGGGGCGTGGCGGGCGATCATCCGGCGGAGGCCCAGGGTCGCGCGCGGATCGACCTCGCCGCGGAAGGGGTGCGCCAGGACCTCGAACCCTTCCTTCCTGGCGCGCCCGGCGAGCGGGCTTTCGGGCCGGGTCACGATCCACTGAAGGTGGCCACGCTCGCGCAGCCCCACAGCGAGCCGCAGGAGCTGGGTCTGCCCGCCCGCCCAGACCCTGCGGACGTCGCAGTGGAAGATCTTCAACGGATCGCCACCGGGAGCCGGACGGCGCCCATCCTGCCGCCCAGAAGCCAGTCCAGGGCGGTCTCGAAAACGACCTCCTCGTCGAGGCCGTCGATGCAGGCCCACGGGTAGACCGGCGAACGGCATTCCCGGCCGCCGCATGGAGAACACGGCAGGCCATGGACCCGGAGGATCGCGGTCTCCGCCATCCACGGGAAGTACTCGGCCGGATCCGTGCCCCCGTAGAGGACGACGCTGGGTGCGCCGTAGGCGGCAGCCAGATGGGCGCCCAGGGAGTCGTGACTCACGACCAGCTCGGCGGTCGCGACGAGCGCGGCCAGCTCGGCGAGCGGCGTGTCGACCAGGACGTGCGCGCCCCAGGCCTCCCGCCGCGCATGGGCGGCCATGCCGCGATCGGACCCCTCGAACACCAGCAGAACCGCCCCTTTCCACTCGGCGGCCAGCCGCGAAGCCAGGCGGAACCAGCGCTCTACCGGCCACTGCTTTCCTCGCAGGGTGGTCATCGGGAACAGGACCGTCCTCGGTCCCCCGGGGATCCCCGCCGCGGCGAGCCTCTCCGCCGCCGACCGCGAGGCGCCTTCCGGAACCGGCAGGTCGAGCGGCTCGGCGGGCGTGGGGACCCCGATTGCGGCCAGCAGCGCCAGGTGGTTCTCGAGCGTGTGGGTCCGCCGCTCGATGCCGAACAGGAACTCGGCGTGCGGGACCCGGACGTCGTAGGCGGGCCAGTGGAAGCGGCTTTCGCCCACCCGGACTCGGGCGCCGCTGGCCAGGGTCAGAAGCGCCGCCCGCAGGTTGCCGTGGAAGTCCACCGTCAGGTCCGGGCGCAGCGCCCGGACA
>DASRVA010000200.1:0-7203 GCA_035687745.1 Gemmatimonadota bacterium | reverse complement strand
CCGGACGCACCTGGTCGACCCCTCCTTGGCTCGCGGCTTGCGATCGAGCGCCACGTGAAGCCCGGGCCGCTGACGATCAAGGACTGTCCGGCGGACGACCGGCCGCGGGAGCGGCTGGTGCGGCTGGGACCGGGTGCGCTTTCCACCGTCGAGCTGCTGACGATCCTGATCGGCTCGGGCGCGCGCGGCGCATCGGCCGATCAGGTGGCGCGACGGGTCGTGGCGACCTGGCCGGTCCTTCGCGACCTGGCCGGCCGGTCCGTGGCGGAGCTGACCGGCGTGCCGGGGATCGGGGCCGCCAACGCGGCCCGCGTGGCGTCGGCCTGGGAGCTGGCGCGCCGCCTTCAGCGTGAGCGACGCGAGCGCCGACCCGTTCTGTCCTCTCCGCGCGCCGTCTGGAGACACCTGACCCTCGAGCTCCGCGACCGGGATCGGGAGCGGTTTCTCGCCCTGTGCATGAACACCCGCAACGAGCTCATGCGGGAGGTCGTCGTCTCGATGGGGTCGCTCAACGCGAGCATCGTCCACCCGCGTGAGGTGTTCAAGCCCGCGCTCGCGTGCTCGGCGGCAGCGATCGTGATCGCCCACAATCACCCCTCGGGAGATCCGAGTCCGAGCCGTGAAGATCACGAGGTGACGCGGGCCCTGTCGGAAGCGGGGACGCTCCTCGATATTCCGCTCCATGACCACGTCATAATTGGCGCCGATTCCTACTATTCATTTCGCGATGCGGGACTGCTGTGATCATGGCACGATAAAGAGCATGGTTCTAGTGTTTGTCTCAACACCAGGTCGATCCGGAGCTCGTAGTTCGGGCCCGCACTCTCATCCCGACTTCGAAGGATACTTCAAAGGAGAACCCGATGGCGTTCGAGACCTACATCCCCCAGAGAGGTCGATCGTCCGGAAAATCGACGATACGGATCCTGAAGAGCGGCGATCTGTCGGTCAGCCCCGACGTGTACGAGCAGTGGTTCGGAAAGGCCGGACACGTGGAGCTGCTCTACGATCCGAAGGTCGGGAAGATCGGCCTGCGTCCCCGAACGAAGCCGAGCCGCGCCACCTACAAGCTGCGCGAGTCGCCGCAGGGGGGAGACAGGTACTACGTGAGCGCGGGTCGCTTTCTGGACCATTACGGGATCTCGCACCAGAAGGCCCGCGGGTTCGAGGCAAAGTGGAACGGCCGCCAGAAGGTCGTCGAGCTGGCTGTGAAGTAGGATCGTAGAGGAGGCGGTCGGCTCCGGGAGGCGACGGAGCCGCGCCTCCCTTGACCGGCCGTACGGGCGACCCCGTCAGCGGGCGTCGTGGTGCTCCAACCGCGTCGCCCGTAAGTTCCGACGCCATGGACCGGAAAGCCATCCTCGAGGCCCTCAAGCCCTACGCCGACCGGCTCGACGTGGGTCAGATCGAGCGCGCCTACGCCTTCAGCGACCGCGCCCATGCCGGACAGAAGCGTCTCTCCGGCGAGCCCTTTGTCTCCCACGCCGCCGAGATCGCCGGCATCCTCCTCGATCTCAACCTGGTCGACACGAGCACGCTCGTGGCGGCGCTTCTGCACGACGTGGTCGAGGACACGGGCACCTCGCTCGAGAGCGTCGAGGAGGAATTCGGTCCCGAGGTGGGCCGTCTGGTGGACGGGCTCACCAAGATCGGTCACCTGCGCTTCCAATCGCGCGAGGAACGGCAGGTCGAGAACTATCGCAAGCTGCTGCTCTCGATCGCCCAGGACGTCCGCATCATCCTGATCAAGCTCGCCGACCGCCTGCACAACATGCGGACGCTGGAGTATCTGCCCGATGCCAAGCGCAGGCGGATCGCGCGCGAGACCCGCGACATCTACGCGCCGCTGGCCCACCGCTTTGGCATGGCGACGATCCGGTGGGAACTCGAGGACCTCTCGTTCAAGTTCCTGGAGCCCGAAGCGTACCGCGATCTGGCCAGGAAGGTGAAAGCCAAGCGGCGGGAGCGCGAGCGGATGATCGCGGCGATCTCCGGCCCGCTGGAGGAAGCGCTCAACGAGGCGGGCATCAAGGCCGAGATCACCGGTCGACCGAAGCACCTGTGGTCGATCCACAAGAAGATGGTCAACCGTACCAAGCCCTACGACGAGATCTACGACCTCCTCGCCATGCGCGTCCTGACCGAGTCGGTTCGCGACTGCTATCACGCCCTGGGGATCATCCACACTCTTTGGACTCCGGTCCACGAGCGGTTCAAGGACTACATCGCGACCCCCAAGTCGAACATGTACCAGTCGCTCCACACGACCGTGTTCGGGCCTGGCGGCACGCTTTACGAGATCCAGATTCGGACCGGGGAGATGCATCGGACGGCCGAGGTCGGCATCGCGGCCCACTGGAAGTACAAGGAGGGCGTCGCCGGGACCGAATTCGACGAGCAGCTGGCCTGGTTCCGACAGATCCTCGAGTGGCAGCAGGACATGACGGATCCGGAGGAGTTCATGGAGTACCTCCAGATCGATCTGTACAAGGACGAGATCTTCGTCTTCACGCCACGCGGCGACGTGGTTCAGCTGCCGGCCGGCTCGACCCCCATCGACTTCGCTTTCCAGGTCCACACCGAGGTCGGGGTGCGATGCTCGGGGGCGCGCGTGAACGGACGCATGGTGCCCCTGCACCGCGAGCTGCGCTCGGGAGATACGGTGGAGGTCCTGACCAGCGCGGCCCAGCGGCCGTCCCGGGACTGGCTCCATTTCGTCAAGACGTCGAAGGCGCGGTCGATCGTCCGCCGCACGATCCGCGAGGAGGAGCACGCCAGCTCAGTGACGCTGGGCAAGGACATGCTCGAGAAGGAGTACCGCCGCAATCGCGTCCGGAAACCCGACGAGGAGGTACTGGAGAGGACGGCCACCCATTTCAGCGTGGGAAGGGTGGAGGATCTCCTGGCGGCCCTCGGTCGGGGAGACCTGACGATCTCCCAGGTCTGGAACGTGCTGTTTCCGGAGGAGAAGACGGGCGAGCGAAAGCCGGCGACGGCGTTCGAGCGGCTGGTCGAGAAGATCAAGGGCCGCCCGGGTGGCGTCCGCATCCAGGGATTCGACAATATGATGGTGCGCTTCAGCCAGTGTTGCCAGCCGATCCCGGGCGACGAGATCATGGGATACGTGACGCGCGGGAGGGGCGTTTCCATCCACCGGGTCGACTGCCCGAACATCCTCAATCTGACCGAGGAGCCGGACCGCAAGATCGAGGTCGAGTGGGACACGGGCGGGGCGCAGACCTTCATCGTGCGCCTGGTGGTCACCGGCACCGACCGGCGGGGGCTCTTCGCCGACGTGGCGGGAGCGGTCTCCCGGACGTCGACGGACATCAAGAGCGCCGACCTGAGCGCTACGGAGACCGGCATCGAGGGGACGTTCGTCGTGGAGGTCACCGATCTCGAGCATCTCAACCGCGTCATCGAGTCGATGAAGTCGATCGACGGGATCCTGGAGGTGGAGAGGAAGGAATACTTCGGGGCGCACCATCTGGGAACGAACGCGAGCCGGGCGGCCTCGTAGATGTTTCGATGCTCCGGAACTCCACGCCCTGGGGCGGGGTCCAAAGGTCCATGAATCACGGACACAGCCGTGTGGGCGCGGTGCTCATGGCCCTGGGGCTCTTCCAGCCGACGGCCGGACTCCGCGCCCAGAGCGATCCGGAGCAGGTTCTCCGGCGCGCCGACCGCGCGCTGGATGGGCTGGAGACCCTGCGGGCGGAGTTCGACCAGCGGGTCTACAACCCGGTCCTCGAGCGGACGACCACGGGCCACGGCACGCTGACCTATCGCTCGCCCGAGCTGTTCCGGATCGCCTACAGCGATCCAGAGGGCGACGTCGTCGTCAACGACGGGGAACGGGTCTGGATCTACCTGCCGAGCAGCCAGCCGGGCCAGGTGATCCGCCAGCCGGCCCGCCAGAGCGAGGTCCAGAATCCGCTCACCTACCTGCGGGACCTGCGGGACGACTACGTGGCGGTCTCGGGCGGCACGCAGACGGTCGCTGGCCGTTCGACCGATCGGCTGGTCCTCACGCCGGCCGGCGCGCGGGCGCCCTTCATGCTGCTGGAGGTGTGGGTCGAGCGGGAAACCGGACTTCTTCGCCAGGTCCGAACCCGCACCGACCAGGGCGTCGCGACCACCTACACGTTCGTCAGGCTGGAGCCCAACGCGCGATTGTCCGCCGGGGCGTTCGAGTTCGAGCCGCCGAGGGGTGTCGAGGTCTTCGACTCGTAGGGTGCCTGCGGGTTGGTTGCCAGCCGCGGTACATTCGACGTCATGCCGAACTTCGAGCTCGTCACCGACCTGGTCCCCCGGGGGGACCAGCCGAAGGCCATCGCCGAGCTGAGCGCGGGGCTCGCCGAGGGGCGCCGCTACCAGACCCTGCTGGGCGCGACCGGCACCGGAAAGACCTTCACGATCGGCCACGTGATCGCGGAGTACGGCCGTCCCACCCTGGTCATGTCGCACAACAAGACGCTCGCCGCCCAGCTCTATGGCGAGCTCAAGCAGCTCTTCCCGCACAACGCGGTCGAGTATTTCATTTCGTACTACGACTACTACCAACCGGAGGCGTACATCCCGGCCACCGACACCTATATCGAGAAGGACGCGTCGATCAACGACGACATCGATCGCCTGCGGCTCCGGACGACGTCCTCGCTGATCGAGCGGAACGACGTGATCGTGGTGGCGTCGGTGTCGGCCATCTACGGGCTCGGAAGCCCGCGCGAGTACCGGTCGCTCATGGTCGTGCTCGAGACCGGCCAGGAGATCCCGCGCGATCGGATCCTGGAGGAGCTTGTCCGGATCCAGTACGCCCGGGGCGACTACGATTTCGAGCCCGGCCGCTTCCGGGTGCGTGGCGACGTGATCGAGATCTTCCCGGCGTACGAGGAGCAGGCTGTCAGGATCGAGCTGTGGGGCGACGAGGTCGAGCGGATCTCGAAGATCGATCCCATGCGGGGCACGACGATCGCGAGCCTGGACCGGGCGGCCATCTATCCGGCCAAGCATTTCGTGACGACGCGTCCACAGCTCGAGGAAGCGACCCGGGCGATCCGCACCGAGCTGGAGGAGCGATTGGTCGCGCTGCGCGAGAACGGCCGCATGCTGGAGGCCCACAAGCTCGAGACCCGGACCCGATTCGATCTGGAGATGATGGAGGAGATGGGGTACTGCGCCGGGATCGAGAACTACTCGCGCCACCTCTCGGGCCGGGCCCCCGGCGAGCGCCCGTCGTGTCTGCTCGACTACTTCCCGGACGACTTCCTCCTCGTTCTCGACGAATCCCACGTCACGGTTCCCCAGATCGGGGGGATGTACGCCGGCGATCGCTCGCGCAAGGAAACGTTGGTCGAGCACGGCTACAGGCTCCCGTCTGCCCTCGACAACCGGCCCCTCCGGTTCGAGGAGTTCGAGCGCTTCATGCAGCGCACGATCTTCGTCTCGGCCACGCCGGCCGACTTCGAGCTGAAGAAGTCGGGAGGGGTCGTGGTCGAGCAGATCATCCGCCCCACCGGACTCCTCGATCCGGAGGTCGCGGTGCGCCCGGTCCGGGGTCAGGTCGACGACCTCATGGAGGAGATCCGGCGCCGCGAGGCGGCCGGGGAGAAGGTGCTCGTCACGACGCTCACCAAGCGCATGGCCGAGGACCTGGCAGATTACCTGAACGAGTCGGGCGTCCGCGTCCGGTATATGCATTCGGATATCGACGCCCTGGAGCGGATGGAGATCATCCGCGGCCTCCGTACGGACGAGTTCGACGTCCTGGTCGGGATCAACCTGCTCCGTGAGGGGCTCGACCTGCCGGAGGTCTCCCTGGTGGCGGTCCTCGACGCCGACAAGGAGGGGTTTCTGCGCTCGGCGACGGCCCTCATCCAGACCGCCGGAAGGGCGGCGCGGAATGCCAACGGGAAGGTCGTACTGTACGCCGACCGGGTCACCGAGGCGATGCGCACGATGATGGGCGAGACGGAACGGCGGCGCGAGATCCAGGCCGCCCACAACGAGGCCCACGGGCTCGTCCCCGAGACCGTCACCAAAACGCGCGAGCAGATCCTCCTTACGACCTCGGTGGCCGACACGCGGGCGGGAGGTGCGCCGCGCGCCGTCCGCGAGCGCCTCCAGGGGCTGCAGGGCGAGCTCGAGCGGGAGGAGCTGGCGCGTGCGATCGAAGCCGAGATGAAGGCCGCCGCGGAGCGGCTCGACTTCCAGACCGCGGCGCTTCTCCGCGACCAGCTGTTCGAGATCCGGGGAAAGTCCGATCGCGGCGTCCGGGGCCGCGGCACGCTGCGGGAGCGGATCGGCCTGTAGATGTCGCGGGCCGGCAGCGTCTCGGGAGAGGCGGCCACCTTCCACCGCCTCGCGCCCGGCCCCGCGGACACCGCGCGGCTGGGGCGCCTGTTCGGACGGTCCAGCCCCGACGGCGCCGTGATCCTCCTGGAGGGCGGCCTCGGGGCCGGCAAGACGACGTTCGCCCAGGGCGTCGCGGAAGGGTGCGGTGTCCCCGGCCCGGTGTCGAGCCCGACCTACAACCTCGTCCTCCACCACGTCGGCCGGCGACCGTTCGTCCACGCCGACCTCTACCGCCTCGCCGGGCCCGAGGAGCTGGAGACCCTGGACCTCGAGGAGATCTTCTCGCCCCCCGGGCTGGCGGTCGTGGAGTGGCCGGAGCTGGTGGCCGACCGCGCGACGCCGCCGTGGGCGGCGATCGCCTTCGTTCGGGAAGACGGCGGACGCCGGATCGCGGGACGGCTGGTCGGCGCGGAATGGTCGGCGATCCGGGAGGCCCTCGAGACGGGCCCTTGAGGATCCTCGCCATCGATACCGCCACCGACGAGTCGGCCGTCGCCCTGCACGTGGACGGAGCGATCGCGGAGCGAGCGGTGACGTGGCGCTCGGCCTTCCGGGAGACCGCGCCGGCCGCGCTCGAGCTCCTGCAGCGGTCGGGGATCGGGTGGGGAGACCTGGACGGCATCGCCGTCCCGGCGGGTCCGGGATCGTTCACGGGTCTCAGGATCGGCGCCGCCCTCGCGCTCGGAATCGCGGAGCTTCGGGGGTTGCCCCTCTTCGCCCCGTCCACGCTGGCCGTCGTGGCCGAGGCCGCCGCCCCGGGCGGAGCGCGGCGGGTTCTCGCCACGCTGGACGCCCGGCGTGGGAGGCGCTACGCCGCCGTCCTCGAGCGGAACGGCCCGGCGTGGGCGG
>DASRVA010000199.1:0-20531 GCA_035687745.1 Gemmatimonadota bacterium | reverse complement strand
TTTCTTTTCCACAGCTATCCACAGCCCGGCGGGGAGGCGAGTCCGGCCCGTCCGTCGGCGGCCCAGGTCGGCCCGGCTGGCGCTCCCGGACGGGCCAACTGATCCAGAGGCGGGGTAGGACAAGCGGCTCAACCGCCTGTACTCCCGTTGTTTACCTGCGCTCGCATCATCCAGCGTGGGATGTTCGCCCCCTGACCGGGACTCCAGAGCGTGTCATGGGGCGACCGGCCCCGCGCTGCGGCTTCCTGCCCGTCGTTCCAGGACCATGTGTGGAAAACGCGCCCGCTCTTGAGCTTGCGGCGCCGTCTCAGGAGGCCCTAGTCCGCCAGCGCCGCCTCGAGGCGCATCCACTCCTCGACGCTCAGGGTTTCGGGCCGGCGGTCCAGGTCGATCCCGGCCACCGTGTCCTCCCCGGCACCGCCGGCCAGAACGGGTTCGAGCTCCGCCTTGAGGGAGTTCCGGAGCTGCTTGCGGCGCTGCTCGAAGGCGGTCCTGACGAGACGCCTTACGCGCTCGCGGCGATCCGTCTCCAGCCCCGGCGGGGCGCCCGGCACCAGCCGGACGACCGTGGACCGGACCTTGGGCGGTGGCCTGAACTGGCCCCGGCCCACGTCGAAGAGGAGCTCGACCCGGGCCGAAAGCGCGACCCCGACCGTCAGGGCGCCGTACGCCCTGGTCCCGGGCGACGCCGCCAGGCGCCCGGCCACCTCGCGCTGGACCATGACGACGATCTCCGGGATCTCGATCCGGTCGGCCAGCTCGAGCAGGTGGAAGAGGAGGGGTGATGTCACGGCGTAGGGCAGGTTCCCGATCGCGTAGAGCGGGCCCTCCCCCTCCGGCTCGTAGTCGAGGGCGTCGCCGCGGACCACGGTCAGGTCGCGGGCCGGCCAGCGCCTCTCGAGCTCGTCGGCGAGCGCACGGTCGAACTCCACGGCCACGACCCGCCATCCGAGGTCGAGGAGGTGCTCGGTGAGGGCGCCCTCCCCGGGCCCGATCTCGAGGACCCGCGCGCCGGCCGGGGCGCGCAGGCTCTCGGCGATCCGCCGGGCCGTCCGGCGGTCGTGGAGGAAGTGCTGGGAGAGACGCGGGCGGCCGCCCCTCAACGCGCCAGCCGGCGCTCCGCCTCCTGGACGCCGTCGGCGAAGCCCATCCGTTCCTCGAGGCGGAGCTTCCGGACGAGCTCGGTGAAGCGGTCCGGCAGCCCGGCCACGAGGAGCGCGCCGCCGGCTCCCTCGCAGCGGCGATGGAGCCGGTAGAGAAGGCCCAGGCCGGGGGTGTCGACGTGGCCGATCGCCGCCAGGTCGAGGACCAGCCGGAGGGCGCCGGCGTCCAGCGTCTCGTTCACCGCTGCCTCGAGCGCGCTCATGTTCGAGACGACCAGGTCGCCCGCCACCTCGAGGACCACGACGCCATCCGCCGAAGCCGCCCGCGGCTCGATCAGCAGACGCTCGATCGGCGGGACCGTCATCCTCGGATCCCCAGTCGGAGGGCCGCCGCCTCGAGCCGCCGCGCGGCCTCGGCCAGCGCCTCGTCGGAGGCGGCGAAGGAGATCCGCACGTACCCCTCGCCGCCGAACGCCGCCCCCGGCACGAGCGCCAGCCGCTCGTGCTCGAGCAGCTCGAAACAGAGCGCGGTCGACGTCAGGTCGGCCGCGCGGCACCACGCCCGCGCGTCCACCCAGACGTAGAACGCTCCCTCGGGCGGGAAAGCGGCCAGGCCGGGGATCCGCTCGAGGACCGCGAGAAGCGCTTCCCGGCGGCGCGTGAACGCCTCCACCATCCCGGCGATCGCCCGCCGGCGGGACTCGACTTGGGCGAGCGCCGCCAGCGCGGCATGCTGGGCCGGGAGCGCCGTGTTCGTGTTGACGTGCCCCTGAAGACGGGTCATCGCCTTGACGACCTCGACCGGCCCGGCCGCGTAACCGACCCGCCAGCCTGTCATCGAGAAAGCCTTCGAGAACCCGTTGACGACGAGGATCCGGGCATCCTCGCCGGCGTGCGGGGCGACCGACGCAAACGCCCGTCCGTACCGGATCTCGGAGTAGATCTCGTCGGACACGATCCAGGCGTCATGGCGGGCGGCGAGCTCGACCAGCACGGCAATGTCGGCCTCGGTCAGCATCGCCCCCGTCGGGTTGCTCGGACTGTTCAGGACGAGACCCCGCGCGCCCTCCTCGAAGGCCCGCTCGACCGCCTCGGCGGTCGGGCGGAAGCCGTCCTCGGGGCGGGTCGGAACAAACAGGGGTTCGGCCCGTGCGAGCCGCACCATGGGCGGGTACGAGACCCAGTAGGGGACGGGGATCGCCACCCGGTCGCCGGGTCCGAAGAGCGTAAAGAGCGCGTCGAAGAGGGCCTGCTTGGCCCCCACCGACACGATGACCTGCTCGGGCCGCCACGAACCGCCGCATGCCTCCTCCAGGTACGCGGCGATGGCGGCCTTGAGAGGGACGAGCCCGCTCGCCGGCGGGTAGTGGGTGTGGCCCGCGCGGATGGCCGCGATCCCCGCCTCGGCGATGTAGGCCGGCGTCGGGAAATCGGGCTCGCCCGCCGACAGCGAGACGACCGGCCGCTCGGGCGAGTCCAGCTCGGCCGCCCGCCGGCTCATCGCCAGGGTCTCCGACTCGGTGACCCCGTCCAGGTTGGGATGCTCTTCGACCCGCACCGTCGTCACCCGCCCGACCCTCCGAACCTTTCCGCCAGACGCCGCGCGACCGACGGCGAGACGAACGGGGCCACGTCGCCCCCCAGGCGGGCCACCTCGCGGACGAGGCTCGAGCTCAGGAACGAATACGTGCTGTCGGGCGCCATGAAAAGGATCTCGATCTCCTCCGCCAGGTGCTTGTTCATGAGCGCCATCTGGAACTCGTACTCGAAGTCGGAGACGGCCCTGAGGCCGCGCAGGATGACGGTGGCGCCCCGCGAGCGGGCGAACTCGACCGTGAGGCCCGAGAAAGTCTCCACGCGGATCCGCGTCTCGCCCGCGGTCACCTCGCGCAGCATGGCCACCCGGTCGTCGATCGGGAAGAGCGACTCCTTCCCCGTGTCGACGGCGATCCCGACGACCAGCTCGTCGACGATCCGGAGCCCGCGCTCGATCAGGTCCTCGTGGCCTCGCGTGACGGGGTCGAAGGTGCCCGGATAGAGCCCGACCAGCCGGCCGCCCGATTCGCTCACGCGCGCCAGAAGAAGGTCGCCGCGGTGTCGCCCCAGCGCCTCGTCTCGGCCGCTTCCGGAAGATCCGGAAGCGCCTGTCGGGCCGCGTGCTCGAGCACCCAGACCCGATCCCACCACTCCGACGAGGCGATCACGTCGAGGATCGGCGCGGGGTCGTCGCGGTACGGCGGATCGCAGAAGACCACATCGAAACGGGTCCCATCTTCGGGAATCCTCCGGCAGAAGTCCAGGGCCCGGCTGCGGACGACCCGGGTCGTCCCGGCGAGGCCGAGCTCGGCCAGGTTGCGCTCCAAGGCCCGCAGCGCCACCGGGTCGCGCTCCACGCACACGGCCTCGCGCGCGCCGCGGCTCTGGGCCTCGATCGACATCGCGCCCGTCCCGGCGTACAGGTCGAGGATCCGGGCCTCGACGACCGTATCGCCCAGGATGCTGAAGATCGCTTCCCGGACGCGGTCCGAGGTCGGCCGGAGCGCACCGCCCCGCGGCGCGTGTAGACGCCGCCCCCCGAGCCGCCCCCCGACGACCCTCAAGGGCGGCTCATTCCGAGCCGCCCTCCAGTCGCACGTCGATCAGCCGCCCCTGAAGGGTCGAACGGCCCAGGTACACGTTCTCCCGGAGCCGGCAGACGATCGTCATCGGCCCCCGGTTCATGTTCAGCTCGCCCAGGAGGTGCCCCAGGTTGAAGCCGATCGTGTCGAGCGTCCGGCCGTTTCGCGCAACGACCATCTTCAGGTGGTTCTCGCCGACGATCCGCGGGTAGCCGCGGGCGGCCACGCTGCGGAGCGCGACGGTGGGCTCGGGATTCCCCGGACCGTAGGGGCCGAAGCGGCTGAGCTCGAGGAAGAGCCGGGCGTCCACGGTTTCGAGCGGCAGCTCGAGGTCGATGGTCAGGCTGGGGACGAGCTGCTCGCCCGCCAGCCGCTCCCCCGCGTGACGCTGGAACGCCGCCCGGAAGGCGTCCACGGCCTCGCGGCGGATGGCGAGTCCCGCCGCGGTTCGATGGCCGCCGAATGCGCTCAGGTGGGACGCGCACGCCTCGAGCCCCTCGAGCAGATGGAAGCCGGGGATGCCGCGCGCCGAGCCGCGCCCGTTCCCGTCCGCGTCCAGGGCGATCAGCACGGTCGGCCGGTGGAACCGCTCGACCACCCGCGAGGCGACGATCCCGATGACGCCCGGGTGCCACCCTTCGCCGGCCATCACGATGGCCCGGTCCCGCTCCGGGTCGTAGCCGGCCTCGACCCGCTCGAGGACCTCGGCGAGGAGCCGGCGGTCCTCCTCCTGTCGTGTCGTGTTGACGCCCTCGAACGCCTCGGCGATCACCTCGGCCTCGGCGGCATCGTCGGTGAGGAGGAGCCCCACCGCCTTCTCGGCCGCGTCCATCCGGCCGACGGCGTTGATGCGAGGGGCGAGGACGAAGCCGATCTGCCATGCGGTCGGTCGCGTGCCGGCGAGGCCGGTCCGCACCATGAGCGCCCGGAGACCGGCGTTCCGCGTCCGCGAGAGGACCTCGAGGCCGTACCGGACCAGGATCCGGTTCTCCCCGGTCAGCGGCACCAGGTCGGCGATCGTCCCGAGCGCCACCAGGTCGAGCGCGAACCGCAGCGTCTCGCGGTCGCGGCCGGCGGCTACCTCGAGCGCCTCGCACAGCTTGAAGGCCACGCCGACCGCCGCCAGGTCGCGGTCGGGGTAGCCGGACTCGGGAATCCGCGGATTCAGGACGGCCAGGGCATCGGGAAGCCTGGGACCCGGCTCGTGGTGATCGGAGACGACGACGTCCATCCCGAGCTCGCGCGCCAGCCGGACCTCGTCCACCGCGGTCACCCCGCAGTCGCACGTGACGAGGAGACGGGTTCCGCGTGCGGCGAGGACCTCGATGCCGCTCCGCGACACGCCGTAGCCGTCCTCGATCCGGTGCGGGATGTAGTAGTCGGCCCGGGCGCCCCGCCAGCGCAGGTAGCGAACGAGGACCGCGGTCGCCGTGATCCCGTCCACGTCGTAGTCGCCGTGCACGGCGATCGGCTCGCCGTCCCGGATCGCGGTCTCGATGCGTGCCACCGCGGCGTCCATGCCGCGCATCAGGAACGGGTCGTGAAGCAGATCGAAGGAGGGCGAGAGGAAGCACCGCGCGCGATCCGGCGAGCGGTAGCCGCGGCGGACGAGGAGCTCGGCGATCGGCGTCGGCAGGCCGAGGGCCCGGGCGAGATCGACCGCCGCCTGGCGATCAACGGGGTCGGGCCAGCTCCAGCGGGGTTGCAGCACGGCCTGTCCCTGATGAGGGTGGACGAGGGAGCCCGCCGACAATGGAGTGGATGGGTGGTGCAGGGGTCGGACGGACGATAAGCCGGGTTCTGTACCGCCCTCCTAGGGCGGTGACGGCCATCGATCTGAGCGGCCTACCCGGAAGTCGAGCGCGGCGGGCCGCCGCCTCCTTCCCTACATGGCCTTGCTCCGGATGGGGTTTGCCGTGCCGCCCCGCTCGCGCGGAGGCGCGGTGGGCTCTTACCCCACCGTTTCACCCTTACCGGTGGCCCGGAGGCCGCCGGCGGTCTGTTTTCTGTGGCACTTTCCGTCACCCCGAAGGGTGCCTCGCGTTGCGACCGTCTCCGGTCCCTCCGCGAGCATCCTGCCCTGTGGAGCCCGGACTTTCCTCCGGCGACGGGGTCCGCGAAGCGGCTCCCGAGCCGGCGACCGTCTGTCCGACCGGCCCCTGCACCGCTACAAGATGCACGTCGATGGCCCGATTGGCCAGTTCGTCCGCGCGCCGGTTCTCCTCCCGCGCGACGTGCCGCAGGGTGACTTCGGCGGCCTTCTCGAGGTATTCCTGCGCGCTCCCCCACCGCTCGGCCAGATCCGCGTTCTTGACGCGGTACTGGCCTTTGAGCTGGCGCACCATGAGCTCGGAGTCGCTGTAGATCTCGAGCCAGGTCCGGCGATCCGGACGGACCGCGGCGAGCGCGTGGAGCAGCGCCTCGTACTCGGCCTGGTTGTTGGTACGCTCTCCCAGGTAGGCCGAGCCCTCCTCGACCAGCTCGCCGCCCAGGGTCTCGATCACCCAGCCCGCTCCGGCCGGGCCCGGGTTGCCGCGCGCGGCCCCGTCGCTGTAGACGAGGAGATGACGCTCGCTCAGGCCCCGCTCCTCGCCTCGGCGGGAGCCTCGGACTCCGCGTACACGAGCACGCCGCACGCCTCGCAGACGTGGAGCGATCCGGAGTGCCTGATCTCCTGGACGACCTGTGGGGGCATCCGGTTGTGGCACGACCCGCACGCCTGGCCGCGGAGGGGGACCAGGGCCGGGAATCGCCGCACCTTCCGCAGCCGGTCGTAGAGCGTCAGAAGCCGTTGGTCGACGCCTGCCAGCGCGGCCTCGCGCCGGACGCGATCCGCCTCCAGGGCGCGCCCGACCTCCGCCGCCTCCCGCTCCAGCTCCTGGAGCGCATCGGCAGCGGCCGCGCGCTTGACCTCGAGCTCCGCGTCGATCTCGCCGATCCGGCGCTCGCTCTCTTCGCGGGCCGCCATGAGCTCGAGGATCCGCCCCTCGAGGTCCCCGATCGTCCGCTTGGCGGTCTGGATCTCGGTCAGCAGCGCGCTGTAGGCGACGTTGGTCTTGACCTCGTTGAGCTGGGTCTCGTATCGGGCGCGGCGCCCCTGCTCAGCCTCCAGGTCGGTCTCGAGCGCGCGCCGGTCGAGCCGGCCCCGCTCGACGCCGTCAGCGAGGGCGGACCGCTCGTTCTCGAGCGCGGTGATCTCGCGCGAGACCTCCGAGCGCCGCCTCGGGATCTCGGCGTTCCGATTCTCGAGCTCGGCGATCCGGACGTCGATCTCCTGGAGGGCGAGGAGCCCGTCGAGGGGTGTCGTCACCGGCGGCCCCCAAAAAAAAGAAGGTGTACCCGAGGGTACACCTTCGAAGGTCCGGACCGCCGGCTCGCGGCGCAGGCGCGCGCGGCCGGTCGGACACGAGGCCCCTTTCGCCCCGAACGCCCCCCGGTCACGCGTGCGATCCCTTCGTGCTGGCGGCCTGGCCGATCACCACCCGGAACTTACCTCCTCCCGGACCGGCGGCAAGCGCGGCCACCGGAACGGGCGCATGCGCTTCGTCCGGGCGGGATCAGTCGGACCAGAAGAGGATCCGGTCGAGGACCACCTCCCAGAGGGACCGGTCGCGCCGGAAGCGCCGGTCCCGCACCACGACCGGCCGGTCGTCGTCCCAGAAGATCACGCGTCCGTCGTCGAAGAAGACGTCGTCCCGGTCGCCCAGGCCGAACCCTTTCTCGAGGCACCAGCGCCGGCCGAACACGGGATGTCCGGCCCCGGTGCGGCAGAACTTGGGCCCGCCACCGCGGTGCGCCCGGAACCGCTCGTCGATTCCGCCCCTGCCGATCACGATGATCCGGCCGTCACCGTCCCGGAGCACGATCTGGCCGTTCCGGTCACGCCGGATCCGGCGGTCGACCCGGTCCCGCCGGTCGTCTCGATCGCCGCGTATGATGACCCGGCCGCGCCGGAAATCGTCATCATCGTCGTCCTGCTTCTCGACCTGGCCGGGGGGACCCCCGCGGTCATGCTTGTCGTGGCCTTTCGCCTTGCCGCGGCCCTGGGCGTGGAGGTCGGGCGGGGCCAGAGCGATCAACGCGGCGGCCAGCCCTGCCAACCCGAACTCGATGGCTCGCATGCGGATTCACCTCCTCGGAAGGATGGCCCTCGGGCTATACCCCCGGGGCCGATCCAGGGTCCGATCGTCCGACCACGCCCGGTGTCGTGGCGGTGTACGCCGCCGCGCCCGGCTGAACGCGGCCGGTCTCCCGGCCGTCTCTCCCGGAACAGGCCCAACGATCGCTCGACCCCTGGCTTGCGGAACCGCTTCCAACACAAGGAGTTCGTTCATGCCGTCCGGAACCGTCCGCCGCTCCTGCTGGAGCTGGATCCTCGTCGCCTCGCTGCTGGGAGCTCCCCCCCTGCCCGCCCAGCCCGCGGCCGACGACGGCCCGACGCTCCAGTACCGGATCGACTTGAACCCGCGCGCCGGGGACCGCCTTCGCGCGTCCCTCTCGGTCGACGGGCTGGCTCCCGGGAACGCGGTCCTCCAGTTCGCGTCCACGGCGCCGGGGACCTATCAGATCATGGACATCGGGCGGTTCGTGGACTCGCTTCGCGCGGTCGACGCCAGCGGGACCGAGATCCCGGTCGAGCGGCTCGCCACCAATCAGTGGCGGGTCTCCGACCCCGACCGGGTCCGCCAGGTCACCTGGACGGTGGCCGACACCTGGGACGCGGTCGTCCAGGAGAACCCGGTCTATCCCATGGCGGGGACATCGGTCGAGGACGACCACGTGCTCTTCAACGCCCACGCCGTCCTTCCCTTCCCGACCGGGCTGCAGGGCGCGCCGGTCGAGCTCACCCTGATCGTCCCGGACGGGTGGACGGTCGGGACGGCCCTCGAGAAGGGCCCGGACGGGGATTTCGTCGCCGAGGACTACGACTTCCTCGTCGACTCGCCGATCCTGGCCGGCAGCCTGACCGTGGCCACGACCGAGGTGACCGGCGTCCCGATCGAGATCTACACGTACTCGGCGGGCGGCGGGATCCGCTCGGATCAGCTCCTCGGCTCGATGGAGTCGATGCTTCAGGCGGCGGGAGAGTTTCTGGGCGGACTCCCGGTGGACCGCTACGTCTTCCTGTATCATTTCGAGGGCGCACCCCGTCCCGGCGCCGTGTACGGCGCCTGGGAGCACTCCTATTCGTCCGAGTACGTGTTCCCCGAGGTCCCGTTCTCCGAGTCGTTCGGGCAGACCCTGACCGACGTCGCCGCCCACGAGTTCCTCCACATCGTGACGCCGCTGAACATCCACAGCGAGATCATCGAGCACTTCGACTTCGAGAAGCCCGTACCGTCGCGGCACCTGTGGCTCTACGAGGGCGTGACCGAGTGGGGTGCCCATGCGTCGCAGCTCCGGGGCGGCATCAAGTCTCCCGAGGCGTACCTCGAGGAAATCGCGCGCAAGGTCGCCATCGACCGGGCGCAGTTCGACGCCGCCTACAGCCTGGAGAAGCTGGCCCTCACCTCCTACACGCCCGAGGGCCAGGCGCAGTACGGCAACATCTACCAGCGGGGCGCGGTCGTCGCGGGTCTGCTCGACATCCGTCTCCTCGAGCTCTCCGACGGCCAGCGCGGTCTCCAGGAGCTGCTGCTCGCGCTGATGGACCGTTACGGCAAGAGCCGCCCCTTCGAGGATGACGAGCTCTACGACGTCCTGGTCGAGATGACCGACCCCGCGATCGGCGAGTTCTTCGACAGCTACGTCGAGAGCGCCGAGCCCCTGCCGATCGCCGAGTACTACGACAAGCTCGGAATCGACTTCATCGACGATCCCGAGCAGCCGCGCTTCGAGATCCGACCGGACCCGACGCCCGAGCAGGCGTGGCTCCGGGCGGCCTGGCTGGGCGAGAGGGCCGCGACGTAGGCCTGCGGGATTACTTGCCGGTCTCCCGGTGCGGCGCGTGGACCGGTTTCGACTGCGGCGATCCCCGCTGGCGCAGCACGATCGAGAGAGCCACGATCGTGAAGACGGCGAGAAATTCACTCTGCCAGTTCTGGAGCGACTCGAACCAGAATCGGGACGAGCGAACGTAGTCGAGAACCCCTACGGCCGGCTCGCCGTGCACGAGGCGCTCTTCGCTGAAGGCCCGCGCTCCACCCACCGCGTGGAGCGCTATCGATGCGAGAAAGAGCGCACCGAACGCCAACGCGAGCGAATTCTCGTACAGCGTGAGCCGCCACCCGCCCTCGCGAACCGCTCGCGGAGCTTTCGGATCACCGGAATGACTTCTGGGATCCTCGTCCTGCGGCGCCGGTGCGTCAGGGTCCTTCGATTCCGCCGATCCCCGCTGGAAGAGCCACGCGGTCAGCATGACGTAGACCGCCATCTGGAGGAACTCGCTCTCCCAGTTCTCGAAGACCGCCTCGACGAACTGGCCACCCGTGACGTAGGCGACGAACGGCTCGGGCGGCTGGCCGTGATCCCGGCGATCCTCGTTCTCGGTCCGGTGGCCGGCCAGGGCCTGTCCGCCGATGCTTGCCAGGAACAGCACGAGCAGCGTGATCGAGAGTCCGTTGTCTCGCCAGAAGCGTCGCACGGGCGTCAGCTCGCTCATCGATCGGCGGCGCCTATCCCCTCCTCCCGGCCTTCTTCTTCCCGCCCTTCTTCTTGCTGGACTTCCGGCCCGAGCTCTTGCCACGCTTGCCGCCCTTCTTGCTGCTCGCTTTCTTCCTGGCGGCGGATTTCGTCCCGGACCGTCCGCCACCGCCTTCCTCCGCCTGCTCGTTGACGCCTTCGCCCAGCACCCCGCCAAGGGCGATGGCGGTGAGCTTCTCGTCGGCTGCGGCTTCTTCGCCGAGGGTTCGTTCGAGCAAGGAAACGGCTTCACCGTGCCCCATTTCCTCCGCCCACGCCCTGGCAGTCCCGTAGCCGGAAATCTCGTAGTGCTCGACCCGCTGCGCGGCGCCGATGATCACGGCGTCCCGGCGAGAGCTCTTGGGAACCTCCATGACGTGCTCGTCGCCCTCTTCGATCAGACCTTCCATACCCGTGCACTTCTTCCCCCTCGGTGACTCGCCCAGCCCGTCGAAGATTCTCTCGAGACGTTCGATCTGCCGTCGTGTTTCTTCCAGATGATTCGTCAGCGCCCGTCCGAGCTCTGAGCTGGAGGCTGCCTTGATGAGCTTGGGCAGGGCCTTGGTGATCTGATTCTCGGCGCTGTAGAGGTCGCGCATCTCGTCTAGGAACAGCTCGTGGAACGTCTTCGACGCCATATCCCCTCCATGCGGTTGACCGCTGACCATGGTGGACCGGCGAGACCGGTCATGCAATGCTCTCGATGGTGTGAATCTTAGGGAAGGAAGGCGCGGAGTTGCTGTCTTGCTTCGTACACCGGCGGGGCGACGTTCACGGGGTCTTGGAAAGCGAGAGCCGGCGGTCGCTTCCCTGGCGGACGAACTCGTCCTGCACGACTTCCCCGCCCGCCGCCTCGTAGACCGTGCGGGAGCCGATCAGAATCCGCACGTTCGCCAGGGCGGATGGAATCGCGAGCCGGTAGCTGGCCCGGGTGCCGCGGTTCTGGACCAGAACCGAGCCGTCCCCGACCACGAACCCGACCGAGTCGCTTTGCACCTCGACGCGCGCGGTATCCCCGGCCGTCTCGACCAGCTCTATCGACCCCTCGGACTGCGCGGCCTCGAACTCGACCTCGAGAGCCCCGCTCGGAACGAGCGCCACCCCGGTCTCCTGTCTCCAGGGGTCGGCGGCCGGCGGGGGCGCGGCTTCCTCGGCAGGTCCTCGAACCATCCTCTCGACCGCCTCCCGGACGGGCGACCCGGGAACAACCGCGGCGACGACGGCCCCGGCGACCAGGAGGCCCGCCAGGGAGGCCGCCCTAAGGAGGCTCCGCCCGTCGCGCGAGCTTGCGGGCAGGCTCCGCGTCTCGGCCACCCGGATCACGTCCTCGACCGACCAGCCGGGGGGCGGGTGATCGAGCGCCCGCAGGAGCCGGGCGGTCTCGTCCAGGTGGAACTCCAGCGCCCGCCTTCGGTCCCGGCACCTATCGCACGACTCCAGGTGGGCCAGGACCCGCTTCGATCCCGGATCATCCAGCTCGCCGTCGATCAGGGCCTGAAGCTCGGCGTCATTCGGATGCATGGGCTCCCTCGTAGGCGACGCGGAAGGCCTGCGTGGCGCGCACGATCAGCTTGCCCACCCCCGACGCGCGGTAATCCAGGGCGGTCGCGATCTCGCGGTAGGAGTACCCCTCCTGCCGCAGGAGAAGGGCCTGGCGGTGGCGCTCCGGCAGGCGATCCAGGGCCTGCCGGACCCGCCTTCTCCGCTCCTGGGCGACGAGCTCCTCGTCGGGGGGCGGATCGGGTTCACCGTAGACGAACATGGTCGGGTGGGCCTCGTGCAGATTTCTTCGCCGGGTCGTCCGCCGGTGCTCGTCCCTGACAAGATTGTTCGACACGGTCGCCAGCCACGCCCGTGTTTCCCTCGGACGCTCCCCTCTCTGATAGAGCCGCACGAACGCCTCCTGAGCGGTGTCCGCCGCCAACGCCGGGTCCCCGGTCAGGCGGCATAGATAGCGAAACAGGGAGTCGAACTCCTCCGCGAAGATCCGCCGGAAGTCCTCCGTGAATGCCTCATCGCGACTCACGTCCCGCTCACCCATCCGGCGAGGTCCCTCGCTCCATACAGGGAACGCGCGAGCCGTCGATTGTTTGGCGGACGGAAGGTTCAGCCGCCCCTTCGAGGCGTCAGAACCGCCACTCCACGCCGAAGAGGAGGGAGCGCGGCATGAGGACCAGCGGGCGGGCGGGCCTGCCGGGCGACGAGAGCTGGTGGCCGATGACGTTCTCCCGGTCGAGGACGTTAAGGATCTCGAAATAGGTGGTGATCGAGCCGTCCGGCCCCCGACCCCCGACCCACCAATCCTGGCGGACCCCCAGATCCAGCCGCGCGTACGGCGGCAGCCGGTCCGCGTTGAGGGGTCCCGCGACCCGCGCGGGCGTGCCGCGGAAGTCGACCTCTCCCGTGAGCTGATCGAACACCTCCCAGTCGAACCCCCCCTCGAGGGTGCTGGTCGGCTGGCCGGTGGAGATCTGGAAGGCGGAGGTGAGGCTCGTGCCCCGAAAGACCCGGTAAGCCCCGTCCACGGCCAGCGAGCTGCGGCGCTCGAACCGGGGATGGTACGTGACGCCGCCGGCCGTCCTCCGCACCGAGCTCCAGCCCGCCACCGCGCGGGCTTCGAGCCGATCCCCCTGGTAGGCGAGCTCGGCCCCGAGGCCCCGCGCCGCCCCCCGACCACGATCGAAGCCGGCGGTGGCGTAGGGCTCGGTCGTCCCCGGAGCGACCAGGACCAGGCCCTCCATCCAGCGGACGTATCCGTCGACGGTCAGGCGCAGCCGCTCGGCGAGCCTGGCCTCGATCGCCGCGGCGAGCTGGTCCGACCTCGCAAGCGGCACGCCGCCCGACCCGGCGGCCACCAGCGGCTCGACGGCGTAGGCGGCGTTCAGCAGCGACTCCTCGTTGGTCAGCGACTGGAGGACCTGGTGGACGCGGCCGAAGCCCGCCGACACCGTGACCCGCTCGCCCGGCCGGTAGTGGGCCGAGAACCTCGGCTCGAGCCCGAACCCGGCCCCCTCGACGTGGATCGCTCTCAGCCCGCCGTTCACGAGCCAGTGGTCGCGCGGGATCCAGCGCCGCTCGACGTAGGAGGCGACGACGGTCGGCCGAGCGGACAGCGAGTAGGTGTCGCCCGGCGACGCGCTCCCGCGCAGGGAGCCCGCCGTGCTGTAGTCGGTGGACAGCCGTTCCACCACCACGCCGGCGCGGCCCTCGCTCGAAGCGCCGTTCCACGCCAGCTCGCCCGAGCCACCCCAGTGCACGATCCGGCTGCGCAACCGGTGCCCCTCGTCGAGGGATCCCCATTCGAGGTTCGAGCGGGAGGCCGAGCGGAAGAGCTTCAACACCACCTCGCGGCCCCCCTCCGAGGAACGGCTCCACGTGAACGCGTCCGTGCCGGTCGACCAGCCGACGGAGTTGTGGAGATCCGGGAACCCCTGGGGGAACCGTTGCGGAACGTCCTCCACCCTGCCCGCGGACGAGGACAGCCAGTTGTCGGTGTGGAGAGCGACGACCGAGAAGCTCCCGCCCAGGAGACCCAGCTCGAGCTTCCCGAGCACGTCCTCGAACCCGCTGCCCTCGGTGCCCCGGGCATAACCACGCCGGACGAGGTCGTAGGTCGTCCGCCGGCCGGCCAGGAGGACCCCGCCGGTTTCCCCGGGCAAGGGGGCCTGGATCGCCAGCCGGACGTCCGGCACGCCCGCCCCGCCGTGGACCTGGAAGCCTGCCCGGGTCAGGGCTCGCGTCTGGAGATCGACGACGCTCGAAAGGCGCCCGCCGTAGCGGGCCGGCATCACACCGGTGTGGACGACCATCCGTGAGACGGCGTCCGGCGATACGGCCGAGAGGATTCCGCTGTTGTGATAGCCGTTGTAGACAGGGGCGCCGTCCAGGAGGACCAGGTTCTGGTCGGCCGAGCCGCCCCGCACGTGGACCTGGGTGGCGCTCTCTTCGGCCAGATCGATCCCCGATACGGTCCGCAGGGTGGCCAGCACGTCCGGCTGCCCGACCAGCGGACTCGACCATACGACGTCGACCGGAATCTCGCGCGAGCCGACCTCGGGCAGACCGCTGGACAGGAAGGTCGGGGGGCCGCCGTCGGGGACTGCGGCCAGGACCAGGATGCCCGGCTGGACGACGAAACGGGTTCGCAGCCTGACGTCCAGATCGAGCGCGCGCCCGGCCGGGACCGTGACCGTCAGGGTGAGGGGATCGTAGGCGAAGCGCGTGAACCGGATCTCGTGCTCGCCCGGCTCCAGGTCGCCCAGCTCGTAGCGGCCGGCCGCGTCCGACCAGGCGACCCGCCCCTGGTCCGGGAGCTCGATCTGAACCCCGGCCACGGGCTCGTGCTGGTCGGACAGGATCGTCCCACGCACCGACCCGTTTCCCGCGGGGATGCCGAGGGCCGCAACCGCGATCAGGGCGAACTCGATCATGCGTCCAGCCGTCCCTCCGATCGAAAGACCGCCCCTCCATTATAGGATGTCGGCCGGCGGCTGTCCCGGAGGGCGCCCTACCTCGTCGTCCGTCTGATCTGCAGGCTCCACCTCCCGTCGCTCACCACGTCGCTGACATCGAAGCCGAACTTGTATCCCCGGATCACCCCCCCCAGGCGGAGACCGAGCCGGCCGCCCACCGCGTCCTCGACCTTCAGCCCCATGTCGAACCCGGCCACTCGCCGCTCCACGGCGACCCTGAGCTTCCCGTCCACCGCGGCTTCCAGATCCGGGTCCACCGAGACCCCGCGGGTCGCCCACCGGCTCGACCTCTCGACCCGCTGGTAGAACCCCTCGAAGCGATCGTAGACGCCGACCATCCCCTCGTACCAGCGGAACATGCGGCTCCCCTCCCAACGCCTGGCCAGGGCATCGCCGACCCTGGTCTCCAGGTGGTTCTCCCCCCTTTCGCCTTCCGGCCCGCCATCGCCGACCGGCGCGCCGAAATCGTCGGCGAGCTCGCGCTGGAAGGCCTCGAAGCGGGTCCGGACATCGACCTCGACCTCGCCCCCTTCCTCGGGCGCCGGAACGGCCCAGAATCCCGGCGGCGCCATCGCTTCGTGCAGCGACAGTGCGGGCTCCCGCGCCTGCGTTTGCTGGGCGGGCACGGGCCGGGCCGTCGGGCCGGTGAGCGCCGCGAGCACCACGGCGATACCGACGCCCAGGCGGCCCTGCGCCCGTGCCCGACACGTCATCGGTGGCTCACGAGCTCCAGGTCTTCGTCGATGAGGATCCCGACCCCCTTGGCGAACACCTTCTCCTCCTTCTCGTCGTCGAGAAGGTCGATCTCCTCGAGCCGGAGGGTCTCGGCGAACGTGCCGGCCGGCACCTCGGTGGACGTGCCCACCTCCAGGATCTTGCCGGCGTCCTCGGCGGCGCCGGGCGCCACCTCCATCCGGAACGCGACTCCGGGCTGCGGATTCGCCGGCATGATGATCCCCGGCTGGCTCCCCGGAGCGTCGGCCCGCCATTCCGACTCGTGGGATACGACCTCGCCGTCCTCGTAGTTGTCGACATCCTCGCCGAAGTAGCAGACGGTGCCGTCAGGAGCCTGCGCGAAGAAGTTCCGCGAGACCTCCTTCAGCTCGTCGTCCTCGAACTCGCGCTCCTCGATGACGCGTGTCGTCACGCCGGCGACCGTCTCTGTCTCGTCGAGCACGGTGACGACGACACGCTCGTCGCCGCCCTCGAGGACCCACTCTGAGCCCACCTCCATCGGGAAGTAGGGATTGGTCGAGGTCAGCGAGAAGCCCTCGTTCGTCGGATCGCAGACGGCGAGATCCATCATCCCCTCCATCTCCTGTCCGAGAGCCGTGATGGCCACGACCGCGATCATGAGGACTGCCAGAATCCCGGAGCGTACCATGCCCACCTCCTCACGTGAGGTCTGTGTGTGAACGAACGGGCGCATCCTCGAACCTATGATCCGCAGACCTGCAGGCTGATCTCGGACTCCGGTTCACCCGAGCCAACGCTGAAGTCGGTGAGCTCCAGGGGGCCATCGACGACGGAACCGCCCTGGAAGTCGCCTGTCCCGAAGTCGTCCATGGCGAAGACCTTGTAATCCCCCTTCGTCCCCTCCACCCCATCGAACTCCCGGAAGCGGATGGTCTCCAGGAACGTCCCGTAATCCACCGTCACGGGGCCGATCCCGACGATCGTCACTCCGTCCAGCGCGACGCCCGGAGCGGACTCCTGCAGGAACTTCATGCCCGGCATCGGATCGGCGGGCATGAAGATCCCCGACTTGTTCACGTCGGGATCGTCCTCGGCGCACCAGGCACCTCCGTGACCGACGACCTCTCCATCCTCGATGTCGTCGACGTCCTCGCCGGCATAGCACACCGTTCCGTCGCCCGTGACGCGGTAGTAATTCCAGGAGATCTCGACCTCCTCGAGATCCTCGCCCTCTTCCGCCTCGGACTCCCGCTCCTCGATCACGCGGGTGTTCACCCCGTCGATCATCCTGGTTCGGTTCAGGACGGTGACCACCGCCTTGACCAACGTGCCGTCCTCCTCGCCCTCCAGGGTCCACTGGGACCCTACGGGCGCGATCGGGAAGTAGGGGTTGGTGGAGGTCAAAGGGGACGGGAAGTTCGCCGAGGTCGGCGCACAAACGGAGATGTCGAGCTTCTTTTTCGAATCCTGCAGGACGAGCGGCTCCTCGAATTCGGTGAAGCCGCTGGGCGGTCCCTCCTCGCACGCCTGAAGCAGGAAGAACCCCATCACCAGGGACAGGGCGGATAGACCGGTTCGCACCATCGCACTCTCCTCTCGTTGGCTCGCGTGCCGCGCTTTGCTTTGAGGAACGTGCCAGCGGCCCGTCCTGTGGCAGGAGCAGGCACCGGCATTGCCGGCCTGCTTCTCACCTACCTGGGGAACGCGCGAGAGGTCGGTTCTGTGGCCCGGATGCCGTCCTCCTGACCTCGCGCCCGCCGGTAGCGGCTCCGCGCGAGCTCTACCTTGGCGAGCACATCCGGGATGCCGATCCGGTCCATGCGGCCGGGGCGGCGGCCGCGGTCGACCGGGTGCCAGGGCTCGCCGGGATCGTGAAAGGCGTCCACGACGAGGTCGAGACCGTCCTGGCGGGGCCCGTAGCGGGCCGGGTCGGTCGCGCCGTAGAGCCCGATCGACGGGGCCCCGAGCGCCATCGCCATGTGAAGGGGTCCTGTGTCGCATCCGACCACCAGGGCCGCCGAGTCCAGCATCCAGGCCAGCCGGCCGATGTCGTCGGCCCTCTGGTCGGCCACCGGGCAGGCGGCGGCCTCGATGATCCGATGGGCGTGGCGGTCCTCGTTCGCCGAGCGCCCCCCCACGAGGCCGACCTCGTACCCCCATCCATCGTGAAGCGCGGCGGCCAGGCTCGCCCAACGCCCGGGGTCCCACTCCTTCTCGCGCCGGGAGGTCCCGATGACGAAGGCGGTCATCGGGGCCTCCAGCCCGTCTCGAAAGCGCCGGCCGGCGGCCCGCTCCTCTTCGGAGAAGCGGAAGGGCCATTCGTATTTCCGGGGCGCGTCCAGGTGGTCGGCGAACTCCAGGTACTCCTCGCCGATCTGCCGGAGCGGCCGGGTGGGCACCTTCTCGTTGGTCACGATCCAGTTGAGCTCCCTGGCCCGGCTCCTGTCGAAGCCGATCTTGCGCGGGCTGTCGATCAGGAGGGTGACGAGGCTCGCCTTCACGTACATCTGCAGGTCGATCACCAGATCGAACCGCTCTCCGGCCAGCTCCCGCCGGAGGTCCCTGAAGGCTTTTCCCTTAGGGCCGCGTCGGAGCACCCGGACCCGGTCGACGGCCGGATGTCGCGCCGCGACCTCGCCGGGGACCGGGTGCGCGATCCACTCGAAGCGGCTGCTCGGATACCTGGCCTTGAGCGAGGAGAGGAGCGGGAAAGCGTGGACGATGTCGCCGATCGCCGAGAGGAGAACGATCGCGACACGCTGACCGTCCTGCATGCGCGGCTCTCCTCCCGGCGAAAGGTCCTCAACCCTCAGAGCGCCGTGATCCGTCCTTCCCCGCCCTCCGGGTAGTCGGCGGCCGTGATCACGCCCGCCAATCCCTCCGCGATGTAGTCGAAGAGGGCCTGCTGGTAGGTGACACCGAGCGTCGTGAACGGGGCGTCCCCGAACGGATACTCGTCACCGCCCCGGGCCAGGAAGTCGATCGTCGCGACGACCAGGTCGGCCCCGTCCTGGACCACCCCGCCGACCACGATCTGCGTCGCGTCGTCCAGCGTGATGTCGATCACCCGGGCCCCGTCGGCGGCGTCCGGGTCGTAGGTGAAGCGGAAGCCCGAGACCTGGGCGAACCGGCCGCCACCCGGAAGGTCGCTCACCGCGTTCTCGAGGAGGTCCTTGAACTGGGCCCTCGAGACGTTCTCGACGACGCTCACGAAGTTCGCGAACGGAACCATGTTGAAGGCTTCCAGCTCGGTGATGTTTCCGGCCGGGACGAGGACGTCGTTCCGGATCCCGCCGCCGTTCTGGAGCGCCACGTCGGGCAGGGGCACGCCGAAGTCGTCGGCGAGCTGCTCGGCCTGCCACTTGAGGGCGTCGGCGATCAGGTTCCCCTCGTTGGTTTCCCGGGAGCGGACCTCGGTGCGCCGTCCGTCCAGAGCCACCTCGGAGACCCCGAGCACGGTGGCGGCCAGATCGGCCAGCCCGTCCACGACCGGGTCGATCACCTGCGCCTGGACCGCGGGGTCCGGCGCCACCGCGTCCGGGTTCGCTCCACCGGCCACCCGGACCGGTCCGCTCAGGTCGTGGATCTCGATCACGTCCCCCAACCCGTTGAACCCGACCACAAGACGGCCGACATATTGGTAGCTGCCCGACGTCGTCACGACCGGGACGTCGGTCCCATCCATGTCGGTCGCCGTGATCGGGTACCCCGGGAACATGGTGCTCGCAGCGTCGCCCGGGATCAGGGTGTCGTCCGCGTTGGCCAGGAGCTCGTCGCCGCCTCCGGCCACCACGATGTCGACCCCGTCCAGCTGCGGGATCAGCGCCAGGTCCTCGTCCAGGCTCTGGAGGTGGCTGATCAGGACGATCCGGTCGATCCCCATCCCCTCGAGCCTCGTGACCTCGGTCTGGATCTCGGCCGCGACGGCCGCCTGGACGACGACGTTCCGCGGGCTCGAGATGAACGGGAGGTCGGGCGTCGTCGCGCCGATGATGCCGATCCGCTCACCCTCCTTCTCGACGATTACGCTCTCGGCGATCCTCCCGGAGCCGACCAGGGCCTGGAGCCGGGGCTCCTGCGAGACGTCCAGGTTCGAGCTCAGGAAGGGCGGCGTCGTCAAGCTGAACGACTCGATGAAGTCGGCCAGCACGTCCGGGCCGAAGTCGAACTCGTGGTTCCCGATGGCCAGGGCGTCGTACCCGATCAGGTCGAGCCCGATGGCGTCGAAGAACGGGATCCCCATCTCGAGGCTCAGCCCGAACTCCGGGCCCGCCAGGTAGTTGTCGCCGGAAGAGACGAGAATCGCGACCGCGGGGACGGCGCCCTGGGAGGCGGTCAGCCGGCCGCGGTTCGCAGGCGCCTCGTCCCCGGCGTCACGGAGCTCGTCGACCAGGGTCGCGAAGCGGGCCAGGCCGCCGAAGTCCTCCCGCCCCGATCCCGCGTCGATCAACTGCGACTCGCCGTCGTTGTTGTGGAGGAGGGTGAGCCAGAAGTCGACCACCGCCGGATCGGGCGGCTCCGGATCCATCGGACCCGTGTCGTCGTCCCCGCACGTCACGAGCCAGGGGAGGATCAGGAAGGCGAGCACCAAGAACCGTTTCATCGGTCACCCCCGCTGCGAGGCTGTCATTCGCTCGTTCGACCCTTGGGCGGTGAAGAGGGAGGGGCCCGGCCTCTCGCGACGGTCCCTCGGGGATACCCTAGGTCGAAGCCGGTCTGGACGTCAACCGGAGCGGACCGGGTTTCCAGCGATTACGTTCCCTTTCGTGGTGAGCGGCCTGAAATCGGGAGACGTGTGGCTCGTGGGCTCGCTGTTGCTGGCGCGACGGGACGTCGTCGCGAGCAAGGAACGAAGTGGTGGGCGGTGCAGGACTTGAACCTGCGACCTCCTGCATGTGAGTCCCGCTACCGGGGCCGCCGAACGGGAATCCAGAGCGGCCACAGAGAGAGGCGCGGGAATCCGTCGCGGTGTCCGGGGGCCGGGCGCCACCGTTTCCGGCCTCGAACTTAGCACGAACTGA
>DASRVA010000198.1:0-23988 GCA_035687745.1 Gemmatimonadota bacterium | reverse complement strand
CGGGGTCGTCGGCGACCGCCGGCTCGACCCGCATCCCCCCGTCCCACGAGCCCTGGTCGAGTGCGCGGGCGGCCAGGCCGCACACCACCGGCTCCGCGCCCCGGGCGGCCTCGACCAGTCCCCTCGCCAGCGCCGAATCGGCGGCCGCGGTCGAGCGGGTGGCGGCGACCCCGTTCGAGTCCGGGCCGTCGCAGGTCAGCGGAAGCGTAAGGACGAGGACGGCCAATCCGGCCGCCAGCCCGAGGGGGGTCGCCCGCGACACGGCTACTGCATGTTCCCGATGGCCTCGGCGGCGAGCTGCCGGACCTTCGGGTCCTCGTGCTGGAGAAGCGGGATGAGCGCGTCGTACGCCGCCGGGCTCTCGATGTTGGAGAGCGCGTCCAGCGCCTCGTACTGCAGCTCGCGGTCGGTCGACGCGCGGACGATCTCGAGGAGGACGGGGACGGCCGCCGGGTCTTCGAAGTTGCCGATCGCGTCCACCGCGCTGTAGCGGACCTCGCGGTCGGGATCGCGAACGGCGTCGATGACCTCGGGCGGCGCCGCCGTGAGCTCCAGGTTGCCGATCGCCTCGATCGCCTCGCGGCGGACCTCCGCCCGCTCGTCCCTGAGCGCCTCCAGGAGCGCCGCCCGGGCCCGCGGATCCCCCTGGTTCCCGAGCGCGTCGATGGCCGAGATCCGGACCTCGAGGTCGCTGTCCCTGGTCGCCGCGATGAGCGGCTCGACCGCCTGCGGGCTCTCGTTGTTGCCGAGCGCATCGGCGGCGCTCCGGCGCACCTCGACGTCGTCATCCCTCAGGGACGGCAGGACCAGCGGGACGATCCGCGGGTCGTCCATGTTCCCCAGGGCGTCGACCGCGGCGCGGCGGACTTCGACCGAGGGATCGCGCACCGCGGCCCCGAGCGCATCGATCGCAGAGACGTCCTCGATGTCCCCGAGCGCCTCTGCGGCCTGGACGCGTACGCCCAGGTCGTCGTCCTCGCGGAGCGCGGTAGTCAGCGCGGACACGGCGGCCGGGTCCTCGATCTGTCCTAGCGCCCAGGCGGCCATCGCCCGGACCTTCGGGTCGGGATCACGGCGGAGCGCCTCGATAAGCGCCTGAACCGCGCGGGGGTCCATGAGCTTCCCCAGCGTTCCGACCGCGCTCAGCCGGACGCCCGGATTTTCGTCGGAGACGGCCTCGATCAGCGCGACGACCGCGCGTCCGTCCCCCACCGGAGCTTCCATCCGGCTCGCGACGTCGGACGGCTCGAGGCCGGCGATCACGACCTCCGGCTCGAACGGCGTCTCTTTCTCGACGAGGCCGGTTTCCGTCTCCCAGCCCCTGTCCGCGTTCTTGTCCGCGTTCTTGTCGACGTCCTTGCCGGCCTCCTTGTCCGCGGTCGCCTTGCCCCTGAAGGAGTCCACGATCTTCTCCCCCAGCCCCTTGGTCTGCGCGTGGTCCTTCGCCTCTCTCGACATGGAGGGTGGCTCGACCAGGACGGGGGCCATGGCCGCCAGCGGGACCGCGAACAGGGCAACCGCCAGCGCGACCAGACCCGCATGAGTGACGGAGGCCGCCTGGCGCCGCCGGTCGGGCTCCAGGATCGCCAGGATCCGCCCCTCGAACTCGGAGCGCTGCGCGAGCGGCACGACCGCGGCCGGGGACCGGGCCGACCCCGCGCGGGTCACGATGTCGAGCAGGTCGTCGGCGTAGCGCGAGGCGCGTGTGCCGACCTTGAGCACCAGGTCGTCGCACGCCTTCTCGCTCTCGGAGCGCATCCTCCGGGCCGCGCTCCAGGCGAGCGGATGGAACCACCACACCGCGCATACGACCCACGCCATGAGATGCGGCACGATGTCGCGACGCTTGACGTGCGCCATCTCGTGGAGCAGGACCGCCCGGCGCCGCGCGTCGGGCCATCCTTCCGCTTCCTCCGGCATGAGCACGGTCGGGCGGAGCACGCCCGCCGCCAGCGGCATGGCCACGTCCCCGCTCACGAGGAGCCGGACCGGCGCATCCAGGAGGAGCCGGTTCCGGGCCCACTCACGGGCCCCCTCCCAGCGTTCGCCGGACGCGGGGCGCGCGCGACGCGTGTACCGCCGGAGCGTCACCAGTCCGGCGACCAGCCGGGCGAGGATCAGGGCCGACCCGGCGAGCCAGAGGGCGATCAGAACTTCGCGGAACCCGAACGGAACGGACGGTCCCGCTTCCGGCTGGAGCGCTTCGGAAGGCGCCATCGTCAACGGGGTCGTCGTGGGCGGATTGACGTAACGATCGCGTGGATCCGAGTCGCGACCCTCGCCTGCGGCGGTCGAATGCTCGCGCGCGGCTTCGGGGGCGGTCGTCGGGAGGATCTCCCCGATCGCCGCCCCCTCCACCGGGGGCAGCACGCGCAGACGCCACGGCGTCAGGCTCGAGAGGGCCGGCAGGACCAGCAGCCCCACCAGCCCGAAGCACCAGAGCAGGTGCCGGGTCGCGGCCGACCAGCGCCCCGAAACGGCCGCCAACCCGAAGATCACGATCAAGAGCGCGGTTCCCTTCACGAGCGCGTCCACCCAGAACGACATCATCACCTGCCTCCGTTGCGGGCCTGCCGGATCCTTCCGACCAGCCGATCCACGTCGTCGTCGGAGAGCTCGCCGTCCGACATCCTGAGGAGAGTGACGGCCGCCTGCTCGGCCGATCCGTCGAAGAAGGTCTGCACCAGGCGGCGCAGGGCCTGGCGGCGGGCGGTGTCCCGCTGGACGACCGGCAGATAGACGTAGCGGGGCCCGTCCTGCTCGTGGCGGACGACCCCCTTCTCCTCGAGGACCCGGAGCGTGGCCCGGACGGCCGAGTAGCTGGGTGGCTCGTCGATCGCGTCGACGACCTCGCGCACCGTGGCCCTCCCGAGCCGGTAGAGGGCGTCCACCATCTGACGCTCGCGCGGGCTCAGCTCGCTCAGGGATCTTTCGCTCATGGAGACCTCCGTCGGCCGGCGCGGCGGGAGCTCGATCGCTGCTGGAATTTCAGCACCATGCTGGGATCCTAGCACACTGCCGAGGAGCGTGTCAATAGCCGGCGCCTCCGATCATGTATCGTTAGGGGTTCGATGTCCCCATCCGCCCTCCCTCCCGGCCCTCCCGGCCACCCGATCCTCGGGAACCTGCGCGAGTTCGCGGCGGACACGCTCGGGTTCGCGACCCGCCTGGCCCGCGACTATGGCGAAGTGGCCCGGTTCCGGATCGTGAACCGGACGGCGTATCTCCTCAGCGCCCCGGAGGCCGTCGAGCGGGTTCTCGTCGAGAACCACCGGAACTTCATCAAGCACACGTTCTTCTGGCGAAAGGTAGAGGCGATCTTCGGGCGGGGGCTCCTCACCAACGAAGGGGACGACTGGCTCCGGCAGCGGCGGCTCGTCCAGCCGGCCTTCCACCACGAGCGGATCGCCGAGTACGGGCGGATCATGACCGACTTCACGCTGGACCGCCTGGACGGATGGCGAGACGGCGAGGGGCGGGATGTCCGGGGCGAGATGACGTCGATCACCTTCCGGATCGTCGCCAAGACGCTCTTCGACGCCGAGGTGGCGGGCGATGCGGCCGAGATCGCGGAGGCGTTCGACACCGGAATCGAGGAGATCGCGCGGCGGATCCGGAGGCCCGTCCTCATCCCCGACCGGGTGCCGACACTGGGCAACCTGCGGTACCGGAGGGCCGTCCACCGGATGGACCGCCTCGTCTACCGGATCATCGACGAGCACCGGGACGGCCGCGACCGGGGCGACCTCCTCTCGGCCCTGATGGAGGTCCGGGACGAAGAGGGTCGCCCGATGAGCGAGAAGCAGCTCCGGGACGAGACGATCACGATGCTCCTGGCCGGCCACGAGACGACGGCGCTCGCGCTCACGTGGACGTGGTACCTCCTGTCCCAGCACCCCGAGGTCGTATCACGGCTGGAGGACGAGGTGGACGCGCTGGGGGGCCCGCCGGCCGTCCACGACCTCCCGCGACTCCCGTACACGGAACGCGTCGTTACCGAGGCCCTCCGGATCTACCCGCCTGCCTACTCGTTCGGCCGGGAGGCGCTCGAAGATGACGAGATCCTGGGCTGGCCCGTCCCCGCCGGGACGACGCTCTTCGTCTTCCCGTGGGTCCTTCACCGGCATCCCCGGCTCTATCCCGATCCACTCCGCTTCGACCCCGACCGCTGGACGGACGACTTCCGGCGCGAGCTTCCCCGACTCGGCTACCTGCCCTTCGGAAGCGGCCCCAGGATGTGCATAGGCCGCGAGTTCGCGCGGATGGAGCTCGTCCTGATCGTGGCCACGATCGCGCGCCGGTTCCGGCTCGTGTGGGGCCCCGAGCGGCCTACACCGATGGCCAGCATCACGCTCCGGCCGACAGGGGGTCTCGAGGCGGTCGTTCGACGTCGATGAGATGCGCGCCGCCCGCCCTGTGCTTGCTGCTCGCGGCGCTCACGCCCGTCCAGAGCGGGTGCCGCTCGGCACCGAGTCCCGGCTCCGGGATCGTGAAGGTGGACGAGGACGGGGACGGTCGAACCGATCTCTGGCGAAGTGCGGATCCCGGGGGACCGGCGGAGGTCCGCGCGCCCGTCCCTGGGTCCGACCCGCCACGGACGGTCGTCCTCGCCATCGACGCGATCCCGTACGGGCTTTTCGCGGACCTTCAGCGGGAGGGACGATTCCGCGCCTTCTTCCCCGCCAGCCGCCTCGTCGCCCCCTTCCCGTCCCTCACCAACCTCGGCTTCTCGGCCATCCTCCGGACACCGCCGCCCCGGGGCTACGAGGACCTCTACTTCGATACCGAGCGGGATGCCTTCGTCGGCGGGGCCTGGGACCGGCTGACTGGCGAGTACAAGGAGATCGCTCCCTTCCACGAGGCGTTCGACTGGGAGGAGCCGCGTCTGTGGGGAGCTTTCGTGTTCTACCTGCCCGACCGCGTGCGCGAGGCGGAGCTCGTGCGGATCGAGGAGATCCTGATGGGCCATGCCCGGGGCATGCCGGATCCGGTCGGCGAGAAGGACAGCGAGCTCCTCCTGTACCTGGGATCGACCGACGCGATCGGTCACGTGGGCGGGCGCGAAGCGCTCAGGGAACACCTCCTGAGGGTCGACGAGATCCTGGAGCGGTTCCTGGCGGCCGGGGGCGGACGCGACCGGGTGGTCCTCCTGAGCGACCATGGAACGAGCGACACGCCGAGCCGGCTCTTCGACCTCGAAGCGGCCCTCGGCCGGGCCGGCTTCCGCGTGGCCGCGACCGGGAAGGAGCCCCGCGACGTCGTGGCGCCCGCCTACGGTCTGGTCGGCTCGATCCAGCTCTACACGTCGTCGGGGCAGGAAGAAGCGGTCGCGCGGGCCGTGGTCGCCCAGGACGGCGCCGACTTCGCCGTCTGGCTGGCGACGCCGCGGCCCGGCGTGAGCGACTTCGCGGTCCGTGCCGTCGACGCCGCGGGGTCTCCGGACCCCCTGGACCGCCCGGCCGACGCCTATCCGATGCTGCGCGAGCGGGTTCGACGGGCGTTCGACGGAGCCACGCTGAACCCAGCCGACGTCCTGGTCAGCCTCGAGGACGGCTGGCACTACGGAAGCCCGCTCTTCGACCGCCTGGTCGAGATCCGGGGAACCCACGGCTCCGCGCGCGCTTCGTCCTCGGTCGGCTTCCTGGCGTCGAACGTCGATCGCACGCCGGCGTGGATCGCCGCCGAGGACGCACTTCCATGGCTGGGGCTCGAGGAGAGATCCTCAATACTCCGGGAACAAGATCCTCACACGGTCTCCAACCGGATCTCGAGCTCGGCTCCGCACGCCTCGGCCCACCGTCCCATGAGAGACACCGTTGGGTTGGCGTCGGCACGCTCGGCCTGGCTGACCGCCTGCTGGCTGATTCCGAGTCGCCCTGCAAGGTCGGCCTGGGTCAGTCCCGACCGCTCGCGGGCCTCCCGCAGCAGATAGCCGGCCGGGCTTTCCTCCCAGTAGGGCAGCTTCCCCCACCGCCGAAGGGTTACCCACTCGAAATAGTCACGCGGTCTGACACGCTTGATGGTGGGCGATAGACGCCACAGATCCCGCCGTTCACGCACCATCCTGAATACCCTGCCGGATTCCTCGATCACCTTTTCACGTGCGCCCATGCTTCCACCTCCTCCCGATTCCGATCCCGCCCGGCGAAATCCCTGAGTCGAGCGAGCGCGTCCTCGACGCCTTCCAGCTTCGCCAGTCGAGCCAGCCAATCGAGATCCATCTCCTTTCCCCGATCGCGCCAGATCAGATACGCGTTCACGCCGTTGACCGAGGATCGCCAGAACGTCCAGGCCGCCAGCCGATCCACCAGAATGTCTTCGGGTGATAGGATCCGGATCGTCCAGTCACCGATGCGGAACGAGTCCACTCGCACGACTCGATCGAAGCTGCGAGCCGGTAGCTCGATGAAGATTCCCCCTTCCTCGTGGACCCAATGTCGACCTTTGCGCTTGAAACCCTCTTCGTGCAGCCTCTCCGCTACCGCATCGGTCGTGGAGCCTACGAAATCGAGGTCGCCTGTCACATAGGCTCCGCCCGTGTATAGCTCGACGGCCCCTCCCCCGACGAGCACCGGCGCCTCCGATCGATCTTCGAAGAGCCCCTGAAACCACGCCACGAGAGCCGCGGTCCGCTCCGGTCCCGGGTCCATCTTGTGAAGAGCAGCAAGGCTCACGGACGGGAGGGTAACAATATATAGCCTGTTTGTCAACAAATCATGCCTTGTGTGCGGATGCAGCCACGGGGCCGGTTTCCCGGCCCCCGTACGGGGTTCGGAGGGGAGCGGAGCTGTCCTAGAAGGCCGGCAGCAGGGTCGGCTGGCCGTTGGCCGGAACCACGGGAGCCTCGGCGGGGGCGGGCCCGGCGGGGGGCCGCCCACCCAGCATGACCCGCGTGAAACGACCCCAGAGCCACGCCAGGCCGTTCAGCAGGTGGATCACGGGAACGACCATCGCCAGGCCGATCAAGGAGACGAGGAGCAGCTCCTCCGTCGTCGCCGGCGCCCAGCGCCAGAGCATGATCTCCCCGCCAACCGCATCCACCAGCGGCGCGGCGATCATGCCGAGCGTGACCGACAGGGCCATGATCGTCACGATCCAGCTCGCCAGCCCGAGCGGGAACTTCATCAGGAGATAGACGAGGCCGGTCCACGTGGTGCGGTCCCGGAGGACGGCCTTCAGGTAGCGTCCCAGGCTCTCGCCCTCGTTCCACGCAGTGTGGCCGGGGGCGATGGGCACACCGAGCAGATGCACGGCGAGCAGCCGCTCGAACACCCCCAGCCACTGGGCGGCGAGAATCAGCAGGAGCAGGATCGCCGCTCCCACGGTGAGGATGAGAAGCCCGATCCCGAGCGCCCCGCCGGTCACGTAGAAGACGAAATAGGCGAGGCCGAGCGGGAATCCGAGGATCAGGTACACGATGTTGAGATACGACTGGCGCCACGCCAAGACGCCAAAGACCCCGCGCAACGGATGGCTCCCGAGGACGGCATAGGGGCTGGTCTTCATGGTCTCCCTCCTTCGAAACGACTGGCCGCTCCTACGGGCCGCCCGCGGGCCCGGTTTCACCGCCCGTCGGCTTCCCCCCGTGGTGGAGACGGGACGGCGTACCGCCGCTTCGCGGGGTCGGCGTGCTCCCGGTAAAGGATCGCGATCCGGCCGATCGTCCCGACGAGCGAGGCTTCCCCCCGCTCGGCGACTTCGGCCGCCAGTCTCGCCCGCTGTTCCCGGTCCCCCGCCAGCCTGATCTTGATCAGCTCGCGCGCCGTCAGAGCCTCATGGACGGCTCTGACGACCGTCGGCGTCAGCCCGTCCCGGCCGACCAGGACCACCGGCTCGAGGCCGTGCGCCGCCGACCTGAGCCGGGCGCGGTCGGCGCTGGTCAGCTCCGACATGCCCGGTGCTGGCGAACGACCCGGGTTCGGGATACCATCCGGGTCGTGCGGATCGAGATCTCCTCCCTCGCCATTCTATTCCTCCTTCAGGCCGTTCCCGCGGCGGCGCAGACCGTCGCTCCGGGAGACACGGTCGCGGCCGTTATCACCGAGGCCTCGCTCCTCGAGCACACGCTCGTCCTCTCCGACGACTCGCTCCACGGGCGCGGCCCCGGCTCTCCCGGCGAGAAGATCGCCCAACGCTACCTGATCCGGGAGATGGAATCGGCCGGTATCGAGCCTGGGAGCCCCGACGGATCGTGGCTCCAGCCGTTCGAGCTCGTCCGCATCACGTCCTCGATGCCCGAATCTCTCCGCCTGACCGGCCGGGAGGACACTCTCGACCTGGCGTACGGGACCGACTGGGTGGCCGCGGCCGGTCGGCAGGCTCCCAGCACCGCCGTCGAGGATGCCGAGATCGTCTTCGTGGGCTACGGGATCGTCGCTCCCGAGGAGGAGTGGGACGACTACAAGGGTGCCGACGTCAGCGGCAAGATCCTGCTCTTCCTGAACAACGACCCGGCCGGCGACCGCTTCGCCGGCGACACCCGTCTCTACTACGGCCGCTGGACCTACAAGTACGAGATCGCCGCAGAGAAGGGGGCGGCCGGGGCGCTCATCGTGCACACGACGCCTTCGGCCGGTTATCCCTGGCAAGTGGTGCAGTCGAGCTTCGGGGGGACCGAGTTCGAGCTGCCGGCGCCGCCGGAGGAGCCCCGGATCGGCGTCCGCGGCTGGCTGAGCCACGGTGCCGCGACCCGGCTGGCGGAGCTGGCCGGCCAGGACCTGGACGCCCTCGAGGCGGCGGCGCAGAGTCCCGACTTCCGGCCGGTCCCCCTCGGTGTGACCCTGGACCTCGCGTTCACGACCGAGCTCGACACGACCGAGACGGCCAACGTGATCGGCCGGCTGCCGGGATCCGATATGGAGCTCCGCGACACGGCCGTCCTCTACACGGCGCACTACGATCACCTGGGAATCGGTCAGCCGGTGGAGGGAGATTCGATCTACAACGGGGCCCGTGACAACGCGCTCGGGACGTCGACGATGCTGGCGATCGCCCGCGCCTTCGCGGAGCTGCCCGAACCGCCCTTGCGGACCGTCATCTTCGCCGCCGTCGGGGCCGAGGAGCAGGGGCTTCTCGGCTCGGAACATCTGGCCCTGCATCCCCCTGTCCCCGCCTGCCGGCTGGTCGCGAACCTGAACCTCGACGGGGGCAGCATCCTCGGCCGCTCGGAGGACGTCCGGCAGATCGGCCGCGGCAAGTCGGACCTCGACGACCTGCTCGACCGTTTCGCCACGGAGCAGGGTCGGAGGGTCCTGCCCGAGGAGTTCCCCGACCGGGGGTACTTCTACCGCTCGGACCAGTTCAACCTCGCCAAGATCGGCGTGCCCGCCCTCTACCTCCACACGGGGGTCGACATCCGGGGACGCCCCGAAGGGTGGGGTGTGGCGCGGGAGGAGGAATGGGTCGAAACCCTGTACCACCAGCCTGCGGACGAGGTGACGGCGGAATGGGACCTGAGCGGTCAGGTGGAGGACGCGCGGCTCCTGTTCGAGGTCGGCCGCGCGGTCGCCGACGCCGAAACCCCGCCGGCCTGGAGACCGGGCGACGAGTTCGCCGGGATCCGCGCCGCCTGCAAGGACTTCGTAGCCACCATCGATCCGGAGTAGTTCCCCTCAGCGCCCCAATTCGTAGGAATCGCCTTCCCTGCCGAGCGTGACGATCTCGGGACCTTCGAGCGCATCGACCACCTCCGCCCCGATCCGGTCCAGGTCGTCGTCGGTGTGCTGCGGATCGTGGTGGAAGAGGACGAGCTGGCGGACCCGCGCCAGCCTGCCGAACCGGATCGCGTCCTCCATCGAGCTGTGCCCCCACCCGATGTGATTCGCGTACTGCTCCCGCGTGTACTGGGCGTCGTGGATGAGGAGGTCGGCCTCCTTGGCGAGCCCATAGCCCGACGTCCACTCGGGATCCCCCGGGAAGTCCTGAACTCCGAGCGCGGGCTCGTGGTCCGGCAGATAGGTCATCACCGCGCCGCTGTTCTCGATCCGGTACCCGATGGTCGGGCCCGGGTGGCAGACGTAGTCGGAGCGCACCCGAAACTCCCCGATCTCGCGTTCCCCCTCGCCCGTCTCGTGGAGCTGAATCTTGGACGGCAGGCTCCGCAGGTGGACCGGGAACAGAGGCGGCGACAGATAGCGGGTGAGGCGCTTCCCCAGCTTGTGGGTGACTCCGCCGGGGCCCCAGACGTGGATCTCCACCCCCTCCTGATACAGAGGCCCGAAGAAGCCGAGGCCCTGGAGGTGATCGAGGTGAAGATGGGTCAGCAGGACGTCGATGCGGGTGAGCGGCTGGGGAAGCGCGGGGGTCAACCGCCGCAGCCCGGTCCCGGCGTCCAGGACCAGCACCGTCCCCTGGTTACCCACCACCTCGACGCAGGACGTGTTCCCCCCGTAACGGGCCGTGTCCGGTCCCGGCGAGGCGAGCGAACCACGGGTGCCCCACAGCGTGACCCGCGTGGCTACTTCACCTCCCAGAAGAACGCCAGCACGCCCACGAAGCGCTTCCCCTGGGCCAGGAGCGGCACGCTGACGACCGTGATCCTGCGGAGCTCGCCATCGAGCCCGCGGATATAGAGGGACCGGAGGGCGGGCTGGCGGGTCTCGAGGGTCGAGACGAGCGGCAGCTCGCGGGGGGGGATCGGAATACCGGCCTCATCGGTCGGCTCGAACACGGTCGACCACTCCTCCATCGACATCTTCCCCGTCTCGTCGAACCGGGTCCCGGCGATGCGCTCGGCGGGCTCGTTGTAGAAGACGAGGTCTCCATCGGGATCGACGACGAAGATGGGCACGGAGAGGTAGCTCGCGAGCTGGCGCGCGAGGATGATCTCTACGGGTGGCATCACTTCCCCCCAAAGGATGGCCGGTCCGGGCCCAATCTTCCGTCTCCGCCGGTTCCTGTAAAGGGCTCCTGCCGGAGCCAACGGAGAAGAACCGCCCTCTCCTCGGGGGTCATGCCGGTCAGGTTGCCGAGCGGCATGACGCCCGATTCGACCTGGGCCGCGACGCGCTCGCCGAGATTCCGCGCCTGGGCCGAGGTGTCGAGGACGACGCCGAGCGGCGCAACCGGAGCCGTGGGATGGGTCGGGCGCTCGGAGTGGCATGGCGCGCAACGGGCTTCGAGGATGGCTTCGGCCACGCCGTCCGCAACACCCGGCCCGGCGGGATCGGCGGTCCCGGCGATCGACCGCGCGTCCGGGCTCGGGGCGGCCAGGAAGGCCGCCAGCAGGATCCCGGCCACCGCCGCCGGCAGGAGCCACACGGACGGCCTTTCCGAATGGCGCAGGTTGTAGAAGTGCCGGATTGCCGGACCGGCCAGGAGCACCGCGAGCAGGACGATCCACGACCGCGGGCTCGCGTAGACGACCGGGTAGTGGACGCTCACCATGAAGAACAGGACGGGGAGCGTCAGGTAGTTGTTGTGGAGGGAGCGCAGGGCGCCCCGCCGGCCCCGCTCGGGATCCGGGGGCCGGCCGGCCTCCATCGCCCGCACCATCGCGCGTTGCCCGGGGATGATGACGAAGAAGACGTTGGCCGCCATCCAGGTGCCGATCATGGCTCCCAGGTGAATGAAGGCGGCGCGGGGTGAGAGGACGCGCGGAAGGCCGACCCCCACCGCCAGGACGACCGCGAGGAGGACCGCGCCCAGAAGGGCCGGCCTCCGCGACAGGGGCGACCGGCAGAGGAGGTCGTAGACCAGCCACCCGCCCGCGATCGTCGCCACGCCGAGTCCGATCGCCGTCCCGCGGCCGATCTCGGAGGCCGACCCGAGCAGGTAGCCGGACTCGAGATAGTAGATCAGGATGAGAAGCGCCGCGCCACTCAGCCAGGTGGCGTACGCCTCCCATTTGAACCAGTGGAGATGGCTGGGCAGGCGGTCCGGAGCGATCGAGTACTTCTCGACCTGGTAGAAGCCGCCGCCGTGCACCGACCACAACTCGCCCGAGACGCCCGGGCGGGGCGCCCCGGGCGGTCTCAGGCGGTGGTTGAGCCAGTTGAAGTAGAAGGACGTTCCGATCCAGGCGGCCCCGGCCACGACGTGCAGCCAGCGGGCGCCCAGCTGGAGCCATTGCCAGAGGTACGCTTCCAGAAACGCCCCTTCCGTCGAAGCGCCGGGCTAGGGCTCCCCTCGGGTCCCCCCCGCCTTACTCGGCCGGCGGCTCCTCGACGGGCGCGGTGGCTTCCGGCGCGGTCGCCTCCGGCGCCGCGGTGGCCTCGGCCGCGCCCTCGCCCATATGGATCGGCGCGTCGCCGTTCCACGCGTCGGCCGCGACCTTCCATTCGCCGTCCACGTTCTTCCAGACGACGACGAACTTTCCGGTCTCGTCGTAGGCCTCGCCCTCGGGCGACGTGCCCCTCGAGGTGTAGGTCCCCACCTCGTAGGCGATGTCCCCTGATCCGGCGAGCTGCAGGTCGTCGGTCGTCAGCGTGAAGCCTTCGGGCGCCGGTATCTGCTCGAACCACGAGGCGAACATGGCCTCGATGGCCGCGGGCCCTTCGGCTCGCGGGGCGCCGGGCGGGAGGAGGACCGCGTCGTCGGTGTAGAAGGTGCCGAGGGTGGCCGCGTCTTCGGCCAGCATCGCCTGCTCGAAGCGGTCGCTGATGGCCTCGATCTCGGCCCGGACGGTCGCCGCATCGGTTGCGGCGGCCTCTTCGGTGGCGCCGGTCTGCTCGGCGGGTTCGGTCTGGCACGCGGCGAGGAGCCCCAGGGCCGCGAGCAGCGATAGAGATCTCGGTAGCTTGACCATTCTCAGTCCTCGCTCGGTTGGGTGGGAGTGTGGTCGGTTCCGGGGAGGATCTTAGACAACGATCCGGGTCCTCAGCAAGCCGTGAGCTTGCCACGGCCGAGCCGGGTCCCGAAGATTCATCCAGAATCGTCCAACGACCATCCAGCCAGGGGGTACACATGCGCGCCGCAGGATCCCCGCTCCTCGCTGTCGTCCTGACGCTCCTCGCCGCCCCGGAAGGTCGCGCCCAGCTCCGGAACATGACCGGAAGCCAGGACCACCCATTGATCTCGCGCTACGCCGGATCCATCATCCTCGCCCACGACGCTCGCGAGTTCGACGAGTTCGTGATTCCGCTGGGGCCGATCAGGCGCCTGGACACGGAAAGGGGGATCGAGGTCGAGCCGACCGAGAGCCAGCGCATCGAGGGGCGCGTGACCCGCATCCTCTACGTGGCACCCGAGAACCGCTCTCCGCTGGAAGTGCTGCGCAACTACGAGCAGGAGCTGCAGAAGGCCGGCTTCCAGAACCTTTATTCCTGCTCGGGCGCGGAATGCGGCGGCGAGGACGGATGGCTGTCGGAGCACTACCTCTACGACAATGAGCGAGAACTGAACGATGCCCCGCCCGGCGCCAGCGGCGTGCCGGGCCAGATTTCCGAGTACGCCTTCAACTTTCCCAGAGACCAGAGGTATCTCGCCGCCAGGCTCTCGCGCCCGGAAGGCGACGTGTACGCTTCCGTTTACGTCGCCACCGAGACGTTCGACCATTTCCCTGAGACGAAGGACCACGCGCTCGTCCTGCTGGATGTGATCGAAACCGTGCCCATGGAGACGGGCATGGTGACGGTCGATGCTGCGGCCATGGCCAAGGATATCGCCGCCACCGGCCGTGTGGCCCTGTACGGAATCCACTTCGACACGGACAAGACGGACATCAAGCCGGAGTCCGAACCGACGTTGCAGGAGATCGCCGGGCTCCTGGAACAGGATCCGACGCTGAAGCTGTACGTCGTCGGGCATACCGATAACGTCGGTGGCTTCGATTACAACACGGATCTCTCCCGGCGGCGGGCCGCGTCCGTCGTGGATGCTCTGAAGACGAAACACGGCGTCCAGGCCGCCCGCTTGACGGCGGCGGGCGTAGGGATGCTGGCGCCGGTGGCCCCCAACGACACAGAGGAGGGGCGCGCCAAGAATCGACGGGTGGAGCTGGTCCGGCAGTAGTCTTCCGGTACATTCAAGGTCGGCGGGAATCTCGGAAGGGAGGGCCGGTGCGGCCCACCGACGTCACCAATCCCAAGTACTACCACCGCGTGGTGGACTGTCAGTGGGCGTGCCCCGCCCACACGAACGTCCCCGAGTACATCCGGCTGATCGCGCAGGGGCGTTTCACCGACTCGTACTGGCTGAACCGGGAATCCAACGTCTTTCCCGGAATCCTGGGCCGCACCTGCGACCGCCCGTGCGAGCCCGCCTGCCGGCGGACGCGGGTGGATGGGAAGCCGGTCGCGATCTGCCGGTTGAAGCGCGTCGCCGCGGATCACCGCGACCCGGCGGATGACCGCCTTCCATCCATCCCCACACAGAAGAACGGCAAGCGGATCGCGCTGATAGGCGCCGGGCCGGCCTCGCTCACCGTCTGCAACGATCTCATGCCGCTGGGCTACGAGTGCACGATCTTCGAGCAGCTCGCCCGCCCGGGCGGGCTCATGCGGATCAACATCCCCGCCTTCCGCCTCCCCGCGCGCGTCCTCGACGAGGAGATCGACATGATCCTCGACATGGGGGTCGAGGTCCGGTACAACACGCCGGTCACGAGCCTGAAGGCGCTCCTCGACGAGGATTGGGACGCGGTCTTCATCGGGAGCGGCGCCCCGAAGGGAAAGGAGCTCAAGCTCCCCGGCCGCGAGGAGGGCGCCGCCAACATCAACATCGGGATCGAGTGGCTGGCGTCGGTCCACTTCGGCCACGTCGACTCGATCGGCGAGCGGGTCCTCGTGATCGGGGTCGGAAACACCGCCATGGACTGCTGCCGGACGGCCAAGCGCCTGGGCGGCAGGGACGTCAAGGTGATGGCCCGGAAGGAGCGCCCCTACTTCAAGGCCTCGCCCTGGGAGCTCGAGGACGCCGAGGAGGAGCAGGTCGAGATCCTCGTCAACCACTCCCCCAAGCGGTTCGTGGTCGAGAACGGCCGTCTTGTCGGGATGGAGTTCGAGCTCGTCTCCTGGCACGAGGGATCGAACGGGCGCCTCGAGATGGAGGTCCACGGCACGACCGTCCTCCCCTGCGACGACGTCCTCCTCGCGATCGGCCAGGACAACGCCTTCCCGTGGATCGAGCGCGACATCGGGATCGAGTTCGACAAGTGGGACATGCCGGTCGTCGACCGGACGACCTTCCAGACGACGCGCGAGGGCGTCTTCGTGGGCGGCGACGCGGCGTGGGGACCGGAGAACATCATCTGGGCGGTCGAGCACGCGCACCAGGCCGCGATCTCGATCCACAACCGCTGCCGGGGAATCCCGCTGGAGGAGCGGCCGGCCTACGGCATGAACCTGATCTCGGCCAAGATGGGGATGCACGCCTGGAGCTACCACAACGACTACAACCCGGCGCCCCGCCAGAAGATGATCCACGTCGACCTGGCCGAACGGTTCCGGGAGCTCGAGATCGAGGTCGAGACGGGCTTCACGGCGGAGCAGACGGCGCGCGAGGTCCAGCGGTGCCTGAACTGCGACATCCAGACCCACTTCACGACCAGCCTCTGCATCGAGTGCGACGCCTGCATCGACATCTGCCCGGTCGACTGCCTGACGATCGCCCCGGACGGCGAGGAGGAGGATCTGAGGCAGCGGCTCTCGGCTCCGGCGGAGAACCTGGATCAGGCGTTGTTCGCGTCCGAGAGACTACCCCAGACCGGGCGCATCATGCTCAAGGACGAGGACATCTGCGTCCACTGCGGGCTCTGCGCCGAGCGTTGCCCCACCGCCGCCTGGGACATGCGGAAGTTCGACCTCCTGATCCCCTACGCCGACCGGCCGACCCCCGAGCCCGTCCACCGACCGCCGCTCCTCCAGATCGAGATTCCGGCCGGGGCGGCATGATCGCACGCCCAGGCTGCCTTGTTCCTGCTTTCATCACGCTCCTGTTCGTCCTGCCGCCCCCTGGTGCTCGTGCTCAATCCTCGGCTGACATTTTCGGAGCGACATTGGCAGAACTGGAGCAGATCACACCGGAAGTGTCTACGGAGGAGCTCCGGATCATTCTGCAAGAGAAAACGGCCACGGTCTTCGATGTGCGCCCCTTCATGGAATACTCGGTGAGTCACATCCCCGGTGCCCTCAACGTCTCCCAGAAGCCCGGCACGCCAATCTCGCTCTACGTGTCGGATGTCACCGAAATCGGTCGACTGCTGGAGGACGACAAGTCTGCGCCCATCGTGCTCTACTGCAACGGGCCGTTCTGTGGAAAGAGCAAGCGGACTGCGGCAGAGCTGATCGATGCCGGCTACCGGAATGTGCGCCGGTATCAGCTCGGCATTCCTGTGTGGAGAGCCCTGGGTGGCGTAACGCAGATCGAACCCGAGGGGATTCGCTATGTCCTCGAAAGAGACGATTCGGCCGTGTTCATCGATGCCAGGGATGCGGAGGAGTTTCGGTCCGGCAGCATCCCCGGGGCGCGGAATCTCCCTCACGATCGGCTCGGCTCCGGCAAGGATGCCGGTGAGGTGAAGGCGGCCAAGGACGACGGGCGTTTGCCCATGGAAGACCACAATACCCGTGTCATCGTCTTTGGCGGTACCGCCGAGCAGGCCCGGCTGGCAGCCGAGGCGATTGTAGGTGAGGCTTTTCACAACGTCGCCTACTTCGATGGGACGTTCGAGCAGCTGAAGAGAGCGACAGGTCGATAGCCGAGACCCCGAGATGAGCAAGCGCCGCAGGCCTACCCTCGGCGCGCCGGTCCGCGCCGGCGCGCCATCTCCCCGCGAGCCCGGCGAGCGGGTCAACGACTTCGCGTTCAAGATCGGCACCGTGAACGGAACGGGCTCGGCGAGCGCCAACGGGCTCCTCATGCAGGCGATCTTTCGGATGGGGATCCCGGTCACTGGGAAAAACGTCTTCCCCTCGAACATCCAGGGTCTTCCCACGTGGTACGAGATCCGCGTCAGCCGGGAGGGCTACACGGCGCGCACGCCGCACTTCGACCTGCAGGTGGCGATGAACCCGTCCACCTACGCGCGCGACATCGCCGAGGTCAGGCCCGGCGGATGGCTCCTCTACGACTCCTCGTGGCCCATGGACGACTCGCTCCGTCGCGAGGACGTGACTTTTCTCGAGGTGCCGCTCGGAGAGATGTGCGTGGAGGCCTTCCAGGGCGACCGCGAGCGCGTCCTCATGAAGAACATCACCTACGTGGGCGCGCTGGCGGCCTTCCTCAACATCGACATGGACGTCGTCCAAGGGATGCTCGAGGAGAAGTTCAGCCGCAAGAAGGCGCTGCTGGACTCGAACCACACGGCGATCCGGTTGGGCTACGACTACGCGCGCGAGCACTACGACTGCCCTCTCCCCATTCGTCTCGAGCGGATGGACGCAACGAGCGACCACATCCTGATCGACGGCAACACGGCGGCGGCGCTGGGCTGCGTCTACGCCGGGGCCACGGTGGGAGCCTGGTACCCGATCACCCCCGCTACGTCGCTGATGGACGCCTTCACCGGCTTCTGCGAGCGGTTTCGGGTGGATCCGGAGACCGGGAAGAAGCGCTTCTGCATCGTCCAGGCGGAGGACGAGCTGGCGGCGGTCGGCGTCGTGATCGGATCCGGCTGGGCAGGCGCGCGGGCGTTCACGCCGACCGCGGGCCCCGGCATCTCGCTCATGAGCGAATTCATCGGGCTCGCCTACTACGTCGAGATCCCGATCGTGATCTTCGACATCCAGCGGACGGGTCCTTCGACCGGCATGCCAACCCGCACCCAGCAGGGCGATCTCATGATGGTCGCTTATGCCTCCCACGGCGACACCAGGCACATCGCGCTCTTCCCCGCCAATCCCGAGGAGTGCTTTCGGATGGCGGTCCAGGCCTTCGACCTGGCCGAGCGCTACCAGACCCCGGTGTTCGTGGTGTCGGACCTCGACATCGGGATGAACGACTGGATGTGCCCGACGCTCGAGTGGGACGACGGCTACCGGCCCGACCGCGGCAAGGTCCTGGGACCGGAGGAGCTCGAGCGGATCGAGAAGTACTTCCGGTATCTCGATTCCGACGGGGATGGGATCGCGGCGCGGACGCTGCCCGGCTCGCATCCCAAGGGAGCCTACTTCGCGCGCGGATCCGGACATACGCAGTACGGGACCTACACCGAAGATTCGGCGGAGTACGTCGAGGTCATGGAGCGGCTGGGCCGGAAGATCGCCGGGGCGGCGAAGGCGGTGCCGGAGCCGGAGATCAGGCTGGCCGTTGGCACTGCTGGTGGTGATGACAGACGGCAGTCGCGCGGCTCACAAGGCTCAAGACTCGGAATCGTCACCATCGGGAGTCCCCGGGCCGCCGTGCTCGAGGCCGTGGACCGTCTCGCCGAGGAAGGGATCGCTCTGGACTTTCTGCGGGTACGGGGGTTTCCGTTCGACGAATCGGTCCGCGATTTCCTGGTGGCGCACGAGGTGAACTTCGTCGTCGAGCAGAACCGGGACGCCCAGCTCCGGTCGCTTCTTCTCCTCGAAACCGCTGTCGCCCCCGAGCGGCTGGCGTCGGTGCGCTACTACGGCGGGCTGCCGCTCAGCACGCACCACGTGATCGAGGGGGTGAAGGGGCATCTGGAGACGCCAGGTGCAGGTGCAGGCGCTTCCCGGCCATGACCCGACGTAGCGGGCTCTCCCCCATGTGCGCCCCCGCAGTGGGACGGCCGAGCCCCCCGGCCCGACTCCTTACCCCCTCCGGCGCGGCAATTGCGAGCGTCGAGCTGCCCATGTCATTTGCCGCGATCGAGACCGCCTCGAAGCCCACCCGCCTGGTGGATCAGGTCCGGGCAAGGCCGGTCTTTTGGGCCACGTCCAAGACCTTCAGCAGTGACTCCAGTCGCGTTTGTACGACAGGAGAGCAACATGAATTGTTCGATGCAACCCCCGAGTCCTGATCGCATTATGCAGTCGAGCTTGGCTGCCCACGCTGTGGCTGCGACTATGGCCGCGGCGTGTCAGCATCGGCTGTTTACCCACATCGAGGCGGGCGCCGCTACGCTCGATCAGATTGCCACGCGCGCCGGCATCTCGCGTCGTGGGGCCCAGGCATTGCTCGATGCATTGGTAGCCCTGGGCTTCGTGCGGGTTCGCGACGGCCGATACACGAACGCGGAGTTCTATCTCGTCGAAGGTCAGCCTGCCTATTTGGGAGCACACGCGCAGCTGACCCACTCGCCCTTCGGCGATGCATTCCGCGACTTGGCCGACGTGGCCCGTACGGGCGTCCCGCGTTTTCAATACACGGCCGATACAGCTGACAATGAGTTCTGGGAGGATTTAGTTCTTGCCATCGTTCCGCTGGCTATTCCAGTTGTAGAAGTGCTGTTGAAGAGCGACCTGGCCCAGAAGGACGGCCTGTCCCTACTGGACATCGGCGGCGGCTCTGGGGTCTATAGCGCGTTCGTGCTGCAGAAGAATGCCACGGCACGTGCCACACAGATCGATTGGCCAAACGTCAATCGGATCGGGCGCGCATTCGTCGATCGCTTTGGCGTAGGCACTCGTTTTACCACCATCGACGGAGACTTCCACACGACCGACTTTGGCGAATCTGCATACGACCTCGTGGTCCTCTCGAACATCTGCCACCAAGAGAGCCCACAGGATAACGTGGCGCTTTTCAGCAGGGTGCGGCGCGCACTCAAGCCAGGCGGGGCCCTCGTACTAAGCGAGTTCTTGCTCGAAGACGATCGCACGGCGGCGTTCCCATGGTGTGGCATCTTCCATGTGTTCATGCTGATCCAGACAAAGGAGGGCGCCGCCTGGCGAAAGACTGATTTCCGCAGTTGGCTCAAAGAGGCCGGTTTCACGTCGATCGAGCTCGAGGGCACGCCGACTCCGTCGACGCTCGTGTGGGCCCGGGAATAGCGGCCCAGCCATCGGTTGGAGCGGACCGGCAGGCAGCCGCGCTACTTTCCGCGAACATCGGTGGCCGCCGACCGCTCAACCGCAGGTCGTTAGGCTGCCTGGGCGTGGCGACAATCAAATGAACCGGAGCGTTGCGTGAGAAGGTGTGCGGAGGTCTTAACGATCCTGGCGTTCTCGGCGTATGTCCCAGCCTGCCGTCCTGAAACACCGAGCAGTTCTCCGGATTTCTCGACGAGCGTGAGCTAGGATTGTGCCGCAGCCAATGGCACGCCGTTAGCTGGCGCATGTGAGAATGGCGGGCCCGCATTCGAACCGCGGCACAGTTTCCAACCCAAGTCAATATATGAGGAGGTTTCCATGAGCCCAAAGAAGGGAGCGCAGAGGTCAGCCAAGAGCGCCACCGCTACCGACAGGAAGTCCAAGGGATTCACGGCCGAAGAGCGAGCTGCGATGAAGGAGCGCGCACAGGAGCTGAAGGCGGAAGCGCGCCGCGGCACGCGCGCAAACAAGGACAAGGTGGACGGGGAAAGCGCGGTGCTCGCGAAGATCGGCGAGATGCGGGAACCGGATCGCGCCATGGCCAAGCGGCTGCATGCTATCATCAAAACCAGCGCGCCAGCCCTCTCGCCGAAAACCTGGTACGGGATGCCCGCGTATTCCAAGAACGGCAAGGTCGTCTGCTTCTTCCAAAGCGCGCAGAAGTTCAAATCGAGGTATGCGACGTTCGGCTTCAGCGACGAGGCGAACCTCGACGAAGGCGCCATGTGGCCGACCGCCTTCGCGCTGAAGGAGTTGACCGCCGCCGAAGAGGCAAGGATCGGTGCGCTCGTGAGGAAAGCGGTGAGCTGAGGACTAAGTTCGCCGCTGGGCCCCGCCCTAGGCGACACATCCCCTCATTACCCCCAAGTTGGTGGTGGAGACTCCGGTCTGGTGGTCCCCGCAGCGGCGACGCCAGAGAGGTGGGCCCCGGGTCTCGACGGGACGGAACGCGGGCGGATGTTCTGGTTGTGGTGGAAGACGTTGTCGGGGTCGTACTCCGTCTTGACTTCTGCAAGCCGCTGATAGATCTCGTCGCCGTACGCCTCACGAACGCGGACGGTGTCCTCGTCGGCGTCGAGAAAGTTGACGTAGACACTGGCGGCGCGGTGTGGCTCGAGGGCTTTGAAGAAACCCCGCGCCCATGTGGTCTCGGCCGCGCCGAGCTCTGCGGATTCTTCAGGGCGCCACGCACCGTGGATGATGATGTTGTGGGGGACCGTACGAGCGGCGAAGGCGGTGGCATCGTACGGGACGCGGGCGACGGCGCCTCCGAAGTGGAACATGGCCGCGTATGACCTCGGGGAATTGGCTCGGTACGCGCGTTCGGCGATGACGCCAATAGTGTCGTCGGAGAGTCCGGCGAGGTTCGTGGACTTCCAGTAGTAGTGCCAGCCGTGGGGAACTGTGTCGTCGAGCGCCCACTGATGGGCGACGTACGGCTTGGGTGAGATCAGGTCGATGAGCGGTGACCCGAAGTGGCGCAGGGTCCGCACCGCCCGTTCGCCGTCTTCGACGGCGCCGGCGTAGCAGCAGCCGACGGCGATGGCCGGTCGCCAGTGCAGAGCCTCGGGGATCACCGACAGCGGCGGGATGGTGCAGAGCTTGACGATGGTGCCGAGTTCGTCGGGAATTTCGGAAACGAAGTCCCGGTAGAAGCGCAGCACCTCGGCGGCGTCGTCGGCCGCCCAGAAGACGGGTCCGGCCGTCACCGTCGGGCCGACGGGGTGCAGCGCGAACCGGAAGGAGGTAACGACACCGAAGTTGCCGCCGCCTCCGCGCAGCGCCCAATAGAGGTCGGGGTGCTGGTCTTCGGAGGCCCGCAGCAATTCGCCATCGGCGGTCACGACATCGACGGCGCGCAGGTTGTCGATCGTGAGACCGTGCTTGCGCATGAGCCAGCCGATGCCACCGCCCAGGGTGAGGCCGGCGACGCCGGTGTGGCCCACGATGCCGCCGGTCGTGGCCAGCCCGTGGGCCTGCGTCTCGTGGTCGACGTCGCCCCACAGGGCGCCACCCTGCACCCGGGCGATGCGGGCGACGGGGTCGACCCACACGGCCCGCATCGCCGAGAGGTCGATGACGATGCCGTCGTCGCAGACCGCGGTGCCGGCCACGCTGTGGCTCCCGCCGCGTACCGCGATCTCCAGGTCGTGGTCGCGCGCGAAACGCACGGCCGCGGCCACGTCGGCGGCCCCGCTGCAGCGGGCCATCAGTCGCGGGTGGCGGTCGATGGCGCCGTTCCACACGGCGCGGGCGGTGTCGTATTCGGGGTGGTCGGCCGTGATCTGCTGGCCCCGGAATTCGTTGATCTTCATGGTCGTCGCCTCCGTACTCAGGTGGCCAACCGTTGGTCGTCGGGGGCGTCCCTCCGACCGCTTCCATCTAACCACGGTGGACGTCGGCTGTGAAGTCAAAAATCTGGACTTCAAAACCGACCATGGGTGGGTTACAATGGCGTCATGCGGACCTACGGCCAGTACTGCCCCATCGCCCGTGGTGCCGAGATCTTTGCCGAGCGTTGGACACCACTGATCGTCCGCAACCTGTCCCTGGGCTGCGGAAGTTTCAGCGAGATCCTGGAGGGTGCGCCGGGGCTCTCCCGCACACTGCTCTCGCAGCGCCTCAAGCAACTGGAACGGCTCGGCATCGTCGAGTCTGGACCCAAACCTGCCGGCCGCGGGCGCCACTACGAGCTCACACCCGCCGGTCATGACCTGTTCAAGGTCTGTGTGTCGCTCGGCGAGTGGGGGGCACGCTGGCTCGAGATAGCCCCGGAGAACCTCGATCCATTCGTGGCTCTGTGGTCGATGTGCAACGCGCTGCGCCGCGACCGGCTCCCGGATCGACGCGTCGTCATTCAGTTCGACTTCACCGGTCGCCGGTCTCCTGAGCGGTACTGGCTGCTGATCGAGTTCGGCGACACCGAGATCTGCAAGACGTACCCGGGGCTGGACGAGGACTTGTACATCACGGCAGAAGCCGAAGCCTTCGTCAAATGGCACGCCGGCCAGCTCAGTTGGGCCGCAGCCATCCGGGACCGCCGCATCCAACTCTACGGCCCATCATGGCTCGTCCGAGCCTTCCCCACGTGGAATGCCCGGAGCATGTTCGCTCACATCAAGCGGGTCTCCCCTAGTGCAGCGAGCTCCGCAGGCTGAAGCCATAGTCGACGCAGGCCACTCATGTCATCAACCTGAACCAGTGGGGTGAAAGGGCTGGATGGAGCGGCAGGACAGAGCGGGCTTCAGGTGTTGCACCATGGCGAAATCGCCGGACATCGTTCGCGCCGAAGGAGGTGTGTAGGATCATGAACGCGGTGCCGCCTGCGCTGAGTCGGATCCTTGAGACGGTCCTTTACTGCCGCGAAGACACGCACGTTGAGATGATCAGGTTCTATGACGAGGTTTTAGGGCTCCGTGAGAACCGCGTTTCGGGAGGAAACTACCGACTCAGCAACGGCATGCTGTTGCTCTTCAATGCGGATGAGAGCGCGATTCAATCTAGTCCTCCTCCGCACGGGACGACGGGGAGGTCACATACTTGCTTCGTGGCACCTGACGGCGCATACGAGGCTTGGAAGAGTTGGATCCGGCAAGCAGATGTTCTGATCATCGAGGAAGTCGAGTGGACGTCACCCTTCAGCGGACGCTCGTTCTACTTCCATGACCCGGCCGGGAATGTTCTCGAAATCGCAGACAGCGACATTTGGCCGAATCACTTCGATCAGGGCTGACTCTGGGAAATGACACACCTCTTCCACATTGTTCTGCTCCCTGCGCCGACTGGCATGTAAGTAGGCCGCGGCGACGGATGCATCTAGACGCCGCCGGCTTCATGCCAGCGTGTTCTGCAGTTCACGAATTCTGGAACGCTCTGGCAATAGCTCGTATGCCTGTTCAGATGTGAAGGAGCTGGAGAAGCACGCAGCTTACCTCCAAGCGTTAGACGCCAGGGAGATATCATGACGGTCAAGCGTATGGACAACGTAGGCATCGTGGTAGAAGACATCGACGCCGCCATTGAGTTCTTCACCGAACTTGGCCTCGAGCTCGAGGGGCGCGCCCCAATCGAAGGAGACTGGGCAGATGGCGTCACTGGATTGCGCGACATGCGC
>DASRVA010000197.1:0-12288 GCA_035687745.1 Gemmatimonadota bacterium | reverse complement strand
CCCCTGCGCCAAAGGCGATCAGGGCGATGCAGCTGGCAAGGATGAGCAGGTTATAGTCCAACCCCGTGCCCTGCGGTGTCGTAAAGAGACCGGCGTGCAGCGTGAGCCTCGCGAAGAAGATCGCCCCCACCATGATGATGCTGAGTCCCGCAGCGGCCCAACGCGTCAAGACTCCCAGAATAAGCGCCAGGCTGCCCAGCGGCTCGACGATGGAGAGAAACTTCAAAACGTTTAGTAGGACGACAGACATGCCCTCGGGCGGTGCGGACCAGAAAGGCCATTTTGCGGAGCCCGCGTAAAGGAAGATCGCCGCGACGACCAGGCGCAACAGGAGCAGCGCGGTGTCCTGAGCCTTGGTGTACCGCTGCATGCTTCCCACGCCAGCCCCTGGCCCGACACTGTCCAACCTGGATGCGCTCATCCTCGAGTCTCCACTGAGTTGCTCATCGAAGCGGCTGGCAACACGGCCAAGCGACCGCTGGCAGCCCTATATGGAAGGAAAGAGGACCTGGGAGTCGTGGACTTCAGTCCCATTGGCTATCTTCTCGGCTCATACCGCATCGCCACCGCCCCCGAGCCGAACTCCAGCCGGTTCACGAGCTTCAAGTCGAGATGCTTCGATAAGCCCGCGAACAAGGTCGGCCCATGGCCCGCTAGCCTGGGATGCACGACGAATTCGTACTCATCGATCAATCCCAGCTCCGTCAATGCCAGCGGGAGCTTCACGCCTCCCACGAACAGTCCGTTGCCCGATTCGCGCTTGAGCTGCTGAACGGCCTTCCCCAGATCCCCGCGCACGAGCTCCGCGTTCCAATCGACCCGATCCAGGGTGCTCGACACGACGTACTTCTTTGCCGCGTCGATCGTCCGGGCGAAGGGTTCCATCCAGGGTTCCATCCAATCAGGCCTCACTCCCGTCCGCGCCGGCACCCGCCACGCTGCTTCCATCATTTCATAGGTCACCCGACCGAAGAGGAGGGCATCGGCCTGGGCGATGTTCTCGGCCGCGTGACGATGCAACTCTTCGTCCGGGACGATTCCACGATGATCGCAGCACCCGTCCAATGTGACATTGATGGAATACCGAAGGGGTTGCATTGGCGCTCCTGAAGCGGTCTAACTACGAGTATCCGGTTCCATGTAACCACATACGATGGCGACCGGTCGCGGCGTATTGACGGGCTGGCGCGTCAGCCTTGAGTCATGGATTTCGCTGCGCCGCATTACGATACAATTTCCCGCCAACACCCTTCCCTAAGAATCCCGTCAGCGGTAACCCTGATAGGCGTGTATCCCGCTAGCAGGCCTCATCGGTCCAGCGGAGAGCGCACGCCTCTTCCCCTACCCGCCGGCCATGGCCCCTACGACGAGAAAGGGTTCGGCTCCGGTGGCCACGGCATCGGGCAGCGGGTTGTCCGGAGATTCGTTGGACAGGTCCCGCTCGCAGGCGAAGAACCTGACGAAGGCGCGGCGCTCGTGCGTGACGTGATCGCGGATCGTCCCGCGCAGCATCGGATACCGGGATTCGAGCGCGTCGAGGACCGAGCGCTGCGTGGCCTCGCCGTTGACGTCGAGCCCGACCTCGCCCTCGACCCGCGCCAGCGTTCGCAGATGTGCGGGGAGAACGACCCGGATCATGGCAGCGTCTGGACTTCCACAGACAGAACGGCCGGCAGATCCCGCACGATGGGCGCCCAGGTGTCTCCGGCGTCGGCCGATGCGTACACCTGCCCGCCCGTCGTGCCGAAGTAGACGCCGCACGAATCGAGCGAGTCGACGTCCATGGCGTCGCGCAGCACGTTGACGTAGCAGTCCTTTTGCGGCAGGCCCTTCGTGAGCGCTTCCCACTCGTCTCCGCCCGTCCGGCTGCGATACACACGCAGCTTTCCCTCCGGCGGGTAGTGCTCCGAGTCGCTCTTGATCGGGACGACGTAGATCGTGTCCGGTTCGTGCGCATGAACGTGGATCGGGAACCCGAAGTCGCTCGGCAGGTTGCCGCTGACCTCCCGCCAAGATTGGCCGGCGTCGTCGCTCCGCATGACGTCCCAGTGCTTCTGCATGAACAGGACGCCAGGGCGGGACGGGTGCATCGCGATCCGGTGCACGCAGTGGCCCACCTCGGCATCCGGATCGGGGATGCCTTCGGACTTCAGGCCGCGATTGATCGGCTGCCACGTCCCGCCGGCGTCGTCGCTCCGGAAGACGCCGGCCGCCGAGATCGCGATGAACATGCGCTCCGGATCGGTCGGGTCGAGGAGGATCGTGTGCAGGCAGAGCCCGCCGGCGCCGGGCTGCCAGGAGGGACCGGACTCGTGGCGACGAAGCCCCGGAAGCTCCTGCCACGTCTTGCCGCCGTCGGCAGAGCGGAACAGGGCGGCGTCTTCCACGCCGGCGTAGATGGTGTCGGGATCGGTCAGCGACGGTTCGAGATGCCAGACCCGCGCGAACTCCCAGGGATGGGGCGTGCCGTCGTACCACAGATGAGTTCCGGCGTCACCGTCGTACGCGAACTCGTTCCCCATCGGCTCCCACGTCTTACCACCGTCGTCGGAGCGCTGGATGAGCTGCCCGAACCAGCCGGTGGACTGGGACGCGTAGAGCCGGTCCGGGTCGGAGGGGGACCCCTTCAGGTGGTAGATCTCCCAGCCCGCGAAGTGGGGTCCGTCCACGTCCCACTTCTTGCGCTTTCCGTCCGACCTGAGCACGAACGCGCCCTTGCGGGTGCCGACCAGTACCCGTACCTCGCTCATCTCCCGTTCCTCCTCGTCGAGAAATCGGTCACTCGCTCACACGTCGATCATCACCTTGAAGCCACCGTAGATCAAGCGCTTGAAGTCGAAGGGATTCGACTTCGGGTCCATCATCTTCGCGACACGCGGGTCCTTCATGACCTTGGCGTTGACGCTGTCGCGATGGGCGCGTGACCTGTACGTGATCCAGGAGAACACCACGGTCTCGCCGCGCTTGAGCTTCACGGCCTGCGGGAACGACGTCAGCTTTCCCGGCTTCACGTCATCGGCGACGCACTCCCGGTACTCGAGGGCGCCATGATCGCGCCACACCTTTCCCGCCTTTCTCGCCATGCGACGGTAGACGTCCAGCTTCTTCACCGGTACGGGCACCACGAATCCATCGACATAAGGCATTTGGATCCTCCTTCCAGGGGTGTTCGAGTCAGGCGCTAGGCGCTGAGATCGGCGGCGCCTCGGGTAGACCGAAGGCGGCGAACACCTCCGGGTCGGTGAAGAAGGTGAGGGCGGCGATCGCGCCGTCCTCGATCGTAAGGACTTGGATCACGCGGCGCGGACACTCGAGCTCCTCGGGGCCGTACGTGTACTGCGCGAAGGCCGCCTGGCCGTTCGCGGCGGTCGGGACGAGACGGAAAGCGCCCTCGCCGCCCACCTCGAACGGAGAGGCGAAGAACCTCCGGATCGCGTCCCGCCCGTCGTACCACTCCCGCCAGGGCGGCATGCTGAGAACGGCGTCTTCCTTGAGGAGGGCGACGAAGCCGTCAAGATCGGAGTGCTCCCACGCCCGGACGTACCGTTCGAGGATCGCGCGCTGCTCGTCGCTCGGCGCTTCCGGCCGGCCGGGCCGGCCGTCGGGGAACCGCCGGGCGAGGGTGGCCCGGGCCCGCTGCAGGGCGCTGTTCACCGCCGCCACCGAGGTGTCGAGCAACTTGGCCGTCTCGGCCGCCGACCAGCCCAGGACATCGCGAAGAAGGAGGACCGCGCGCTGGCGGGGTGGCAGGTTCTGGATGGCGGCGATGAACGCGACCTGGATGGCCTCACGCATCTCGTAGCGGGCGTCAGGGCCCGGTTCGGGCTCGACCACCCCGACCAGCTCGGCGTCCGGGTAGGGTTCCAGCCAGGCGATCTCGGTGGCCGGCCCGCCCTCCGGCTCGCGGTCGGCCGACGGGCCCTCGGTCTGCGGCAAGGGGCGGCGTCGGGCGCTCTTCCGGCTCTGGATGGAGTTCAGGCACGCGTTGGTGGCAATCCGGTACAGCCAGTTCTTGAACGAGCTCCGGCCCTCGAAGCCGGCGAGCCCGCGCCAGGCCCGCAGGAAGGTCTCCTGGGCCAGGTCCTCGGCGTCCTGGAGCGAACCCAGCATCCGGTAGCAGTGGAGCTGGATCTCGGCGCGGAAGGGCTCGGCGAGCTCCTGGAAGGCGCGCCGGTCACCCCGCTGAGCCGGGCCCAGGAGCGCCGAGGGCTCGGATATGTCGGTCGTGGTCAAGCTCATAGAGGAATCGTCGGTCTCACGCGCATCATGAACGACCGCCCCCGCCGCGTGGTTCAAAGCACTCATCGGTCGCCCTCCTCAGGTCGCACGGATCGAGAGTGCGTGATGGAAAACGTTGCGGGGATCCCAGCGTGCCTTGACGCTCTGGAGTCGGGGATAGTTGTCCTTGTAGTACAGCGTGTGCCAGGGAACCCCGGAGGTGTTGAGGTCCGGATCAGCCAGGTCGACATCGGGGTGATTGATCATGGCGCCGTCGCAGGCCTCCCCCGGCGCCGGCACGCCGCCGGTGTCGGCGAACATGTCCGAGTAGAGCGCGCGAACCCAGGCCAGAGCCGGGGCTTCGGCCGATGCGTCCTGCCAGCCGGCGAGACACGCGGTCGAGAGGATCGAGTCCCGTTGGACCGAGGCCGTCGCGTCGGGCGCAACCGTGTTGATCTTTCCCCCGTAGGTGGCGAGACCGAGCATCCCGCCGGGGACATCATGATCGGTCCGTGTCAGGTAGTGGTGGGCCACCGCGAGCTGGCGTTTCGAGAAGGCCTTGCGCAGAAACGCATCCTTGCCCTTGAAGAGGGCGTTCTCGGCGCCCGCCCTGAAGATCTCGGGGAAGGGATTCAGGGCGAAGGCCAGCCAGGAGCTTCTCTCGACCTGGCGTGTGTGGGGCACACCCAGGCCGTCGTTGATCGCGTCCAGATGCTCGTCGAGCAGCCGCTCGGCATCGGCCCCGGCCGTCGACAACGCTTTCAGCTCGAGCGTGCCGAGCTGGCGGCGGTGGAGGAAGAGCGTGCTGAAAAGCCGCGCGTAGGGAGAGCCGGCATCGCTGTGGCGCTCGCACCACGTTCCGAAGTTGTCCACCAGCCTCGTGAACGCCGCTTCGTCGAGGTCCTCCCAGTTCCACGCCACCCGCAAGGTCGTGATCGAGTCCGGGGCTCTGGGCAGCAGCCATGCGGGATCCGTACCCATGGCCCCCGGTGATCTGAACCAGTACCGCGTGACGACCCCGAAGTTGCCGCCTCCGGCCCCCGTGTGTGCCCACCACAGGTCCCGGTTCGGGTCCAACGCCTCCCGGGTCGCGATGACGCTCCTGACGCTTCCGGCCTCGTCCACCACGACCACCTCGACGGCGTACAGGTGGTCCGCCGCCAATCCGTGCTCCCGGCACAGAAAGCCGAAGGCGCCGCCCAGAACGTGCCCGCCGACGCCGATGTCCGGGCTCTCGCCGGCAGGGAGCGTCACCCCCCAGCCCAGGAAGAGCTTCCGGTACGTCTCGCCGAGCGTGGCACCGCACTCGACGGCAAAGGCACCCATGTCCGGATCGTAGTAGACACCGGTCATGAGCGAGGTGTCGATGACCAACCGCACTCCCGGGTCCGCGACGAAACCCTCGAGGCAGTGCCCTCCGCTACGCGCCACAACCCTCAGCTCCGCCCGCACCGCGTCCTGCACGGCGTCCACCACCTGCTGCGTGGAGCCGACCAGGCACACATAGTCGGGCGTTCCTCTGTAGCGCTTGTTGAATTGCTTGCCGACCAGGTCGGGGTAGCGCGGGTCGTTCGGTCCGATCCAGGCCGACGAGGCGCGCTGGGCCTGTGAGGGCCCGGTTGGACGCTGAGCCTGCACGGGTGTCCCGGCTTCGTGCTTCATGACCGCTGTCTCGGCGACCGCGTCAATCGCGCGATGGGTATCGGAATCCGTCACGGCGCAGCAATTCGGATGTTGTCGAACGTGAAGCTTCAGGCCTGCTCGCAGTTCACCATCCACGGCGTGCCGAAGCGATCGACCAGCATGCCGAAACCTCCGGCGGCCCAGAAGGTCTTCTCGAACGGCATCTTCACGGTCCCGCCTTTGGCCAGCGCGTTGAAGATGCGCTCTCCATCCGCCGGCTTGTCCACGTTGAGCGAGACGTATGTCCCCTGCGGCTTCTCGTAGTGCTCGGTAGGGCTGTCCGACCCCATCAGGGCCTGGCCGTCCACCACGAGGCGGGCGTGCATGATCCTGTCGTGCCAATCGGGCGGTACGTCGCCCGCGGCCTGCGAATCGCCGAAGGTGAACATCGCCTCGATCTTGCCGCCGAGCACCTTCTCGTACGTCTTGAATGCTTCCGCGCACTGACCGTCGAAATTGAGGTAGGGATTCACCTGCATGGCGCTCTCCTTTGGCAGTGGGTTGCTCTCATGAAACCATTGCGGCAGGCCGGCTTCGCAGAGGGACGAGCTTCCGCAACCTGTCATCCCGTAGGTAGAGCCCGCCCCACAGCATCGCCCCGAGGTAGGCGGGGAAGAGGACGTGGGTGAAGAGGGGGTCGCCCACCCGCACGTGGGTGGCCACCGCGCCGCCCAGGTAGCCCGTCAGCAGGATCGCGCCCAGGACGGAGGTGCGTGGGATGACGTAGACGGCAAGGCAGACGAGCTGGAGGAGCCCGATCCCGATCGCGACGCCGTCGGGATACCCGAGCCGCTCGAACGATTCCAGAACGACCGGTGGCGTTATCAGCTTCATGGCGCTGTCCCAGAGCAGGAACAGGACCGCCAGGCCGCTGAGAATACGTCCGATCCAGAGCTTCACTTGCGTTCGGCCTGGCCGGAATGCGCCTGCAGCTCGGTGAACCCGGCCGCGGCCTCCTGGACGTCGGCGGGGAAGTCCGGGAACTCCCGCACCTGGCGGACCTCGATCACCTCGTTGCCCCCGGCAGGGAAGCGCGACACCCACTCGACCGCCTTTTCCTTCCGAGCAGAATCATGAACCGCATGGTCGTGACTCCTTCCGATTTCGGTCGGGAACCGGCCGATCCTATCCGCTGGCGATGTTGAGGATATTGCCGTCCGGGTCCTTGAACCAGGCGACCTTCATGTCGCCGGCGACGTGGACATCGCCTTCCCGCTTGACGTCCGGCAGGTCGTAGTGCTCGAACGTGACGCCCCTGGCCTTGAGCTCCTTCACGACGGCTTCCACGTCGTCGACGACCCAGGTCACGGCGGTGGCCTGATTGGTGCCGGCGTACCGCGACCGGTAGACATTGAGGGTCGATTTTCCGCTCCCGAAGGCGATCACCTCTTCGCCCTCCGCCCCGACCTGCTTGAGCCCCAGCGTGTCCTCGTAGAATTCCCTCGCCGCCTCGATGTCCTTGACCGCGATCGTCGCGATCGCGTCCTTGTCTTCCAACATCCCGAACCTCCTCTCAGATTGATGCTTGAGTATGCTCCTTGTGTTTCCGATCTCGTGCATGATTTCTTACCGTTCTCGCTGGATTCTTCACGGCCTCTACGGTGCCGGCGCGACAGGACAGAGGAAATCCGGCTTCGGCCGGGGCTCGTCGCCCGGCGAGAACCGGCGCATCACGACCACGGCGACGACGGCCGTGGTCAGCACGGGACCCCGATCGTGACCGTCCTCTGACCTGGGTCGTGGAACATGTTGCGGATCAGGGACAGGGTCGACGGCGCCAGGGTCGCCCCGGCGATCCCGAGCACCGCGCGAGTCGCGATCAGCATCTCGGCGCTGGTCGAGAACGCGGCCAGCACCGAGGCGACGCCAAACGCGGCGGCACCGATCATAAGGAGCCGCCGCCGGCCGATCCGGTCCCCCAGCGTGCCCATCGTGATCAACAGCCCGGCGACCAGGAACCCGTAGATGTCCACGATCCAAAGGAGTTGCGAGCTGCTGGGCTCGAGGTCGGCGCTCAAGGCCGGCAGCGCCAGGTTGAGGACGGTCAGGTCCATGGAGTAGAGCACGCACGGAAGGGCGATCACGGCGAGCCCGATCCACTCGCGCCGTCCGGCTCTCGCGGGATGGATGGCGGTCATGTCAGCCACCGTAGCTGTCATGGTGCCGCACCCAGGCCATGGGAGGCGACAGACCGGCCTCGTCGCGGCCCTTCGGCACGAGATCGAGGTAGTTGTACGCGCCGATCAGCAGCTCGCTTCCGCGCCCGTAGCTGGAGTACGTGTGGAAGATGTCGCCCGACGGATCCTGGTAGAACACGCTGATGCCGGGGAGCTCCTCGCTCTGGAGCTCTCGCGGTTCGTAGTTGTAGAAGACCTTGCCCGCCGCGAGCTCGTCCCTGGTGAACGACACGTTGTAGTCGTAGTTGAAGTCGCTCCCGTAGGACGACACCCACTTGAAGCGCCACCCCATGCGCCGCTTGAACGCCTCGAGACGGGCGAGGGGCGCCCGCGAAACCACGACCAGCGTTACGTCCCGGTGCTCGAGATGCACCGCGGCGCCATCGATGTGGTCGGCCTGGAACGAGCACCCCACACACCCCTCCGTCCATCCGGGACCGAACATGAAGTGCTGGACGATCAGCTGGCTGCGCCCGTCGAACAGGTCGGCGAGGGTCTCCTTCCCGCCGGGGGCATCGAAGACGTACTCCTTCTCGACTTGCACCCAGGGAAGCGCGCGGCGCTCCCGGCCGAGAGCGTCCCGCAGACGGGTGATCTCCCTCTCTTTCTCCAGGTGGGCCTTGCGCGCCTCGAGCCACTCTACTCGTGACACGACCTTGTGACCCGGCACCTGCGTTCGGATGGTCTTCATCCCCACCTGCGCTCGATTCCACCTGCACCCATGCTCCACGGGTATGGACCGCGCAGTGGGGGAAAACTCATCGGGACGGGTCGAACCGCGCAGGTACGCTCGGGCGAGCGGAGCTAGGACCCGGCCTGTTTCAGCGACGCGTGGAGCGCGACCGCCAGGGCGGCCTCGCCGCTGACGAGGTCCTTCCAGGCCAGCTCCTGTCCCTTCCGCTTCCCCTTGGGGACGAGCTTCAGGCCCTCCGGCGAGATGGTGAGGATGTACGCCGCACCGTTCACGTCGAGCTCGCGCTTCAGCGGCTTGTCGAGCTTGGTCGTCATCAGCGCCTCGCCTCGCTCATGGTCGCCTCCTCGTCGCGGGTACCGGAATGCATGCGGAACGACCAAGCTAGCATCCCCTTGCTCGGCCGCCGGTCGAGGCGAAGTTCCTCCCGGGTGTGAGGAGCGGGTGTCGATTCCCGACGAGCCCTGGCCGCGAACTTGCAAGAGCCCCACGGCATGTACGTCGCCGCCGCCCTCCTCTTCGTCGTCTGGCTGCTCGGGGTGTGGCCTTTCCCGGGCGCGCCCTTCCTGCCGTTCGTCGCGATCGGCCTGGCGATGTTCAAGGCGATGTCGGACTGAGAGCGAACCTCCGACCTCAATCGGCCAGCGGAATCCTCCACGGCCCCCGCCTTCCGGGCTGCGGCCGGATGACGGCGAGTGTGTCGGTGCCGGCGATCGCCGTGGCCGACGTCAGGTTCTGCGGGACCAGCAGCCGGTAGTCGGCCCGGGAGCCGGGCGCGTTCTGGATCACGAGACCGGCCGGCAGGACGAGGATCCCCTCCTCCGATCCCGACATGAAGACGACGGACGGCGAGCCGTCCTCGGAGATCTCCACGCTCAGCACACCACCAGCCGGACGGTTCTCGAGCCGGACGAGGAGCGCTCCGGAGCGCGGGACGAACCGGGCCCGGACGGCTCCCGGGCCGGGCGGTCCGGAGGCGGGATCGGCGGCGGGCTCGGAGGAGCCGGAGACCCCAAGGACGGCCTCCCAACCCTCCACGATCCAGCCGCGCACGGTGGAGGAGCCGAGCGCCCCGATCGCGACGACCAGGGCGGCGATCACGGCGGCCCGGAGCCATCCGGCCCGGAGCCAGCCGGCGCCCGGCGCGCGGCGGAACTCGGTCGACCGGATCGCTTCCGACCCGTTACGGGCCCGAACGCCGTCGATGAGGGCGAGGGCGCTCGAGACCCGCGCCGTCCGCGCGGCGATCCGGTCATGGGCGATCCGGCACCGGCCGCATGCCGCCACGTGGGCTTCCGCCACCGACCTCTCGCCGGGCCCGAGCTCACCGTCCAGGAGCCGGACCAGCTCGCCGTCCTCGAGATGGGCGCTCCCGCCGGGGGACGTCCGCTCGATCACGCGTCCTCCAGGTCCCGTGGGAGCCGCTCGGCGAGGCGGTCGAGCGCCCGCGCGATCACCGTGCCCACCGAGCCGGTCGTGATCCCGACCGCGTCGGCGATCTCCCGGTGCTTGAACCCTTCCTCCCGCATGAGGAGGACCGCCCGGTCGCGCGCGGGGAGCGCGTCCAGGGCCGCACGCACACGACGCCGGAGCTCGGTCCGGACGACGTCGTCCGCGGGGTCGGGCCCCGGTGGGGCGGGCGAGGCCCCTTCGGGGTCGCCGGCCAGGATCTCGGCTCGGCGGCGGCCGGTCCGCCAGTCGTCCCGGACGACGTTGGTGGCCACGGTGAAGAGCCAGGCTCGCAGCTCCCGCTCCTCGGCGGGAGGACGCTCGGCGAGCCTGACGAACGCCTCCTGCGCGGCGTCGTCCGCCAGGTCCCGGTCGCCGCAGAGCCGTGTGAGATAGCGGACCAGCGTCGAATAATGCGTCCGGTAGAGCTCGGGGACATCCACACTCCTAGAAGGACACGCGGACGCCGACCGTCGGGAGCCGCGGCAGGCCACGATCGAACTCGTCCACGACGCGGAACGCATCCGGGCAAGGTCCGCCGACCGGCTCGCTCCCACACTCCAGCCGGCTCCCCAGGTAGGTGATCGCATTCCGCCTCCCGAGCAGGTTACGGATCTGGCCGTACACGGTCAGGTCCCACCCCTCGCGGCTCGTCGTCCACTCTACGAGGGCGTCCACGCTCGCGTAGGCGCCGGTTCGCTCGGCGTTGGGCTCCTCGACCCGCGCCGACTCGGTGATCCGGCAGGACTCCAGCGCGAAATCGCAGTCGAGCGTGGCGGGGAAGAAACGGGTGTAGGGGGCTCCCGTCGACCAGGCGAGCGCGGTCCCGGCACGGACCCCGCGACCGATCTCGCCGATCACGGCCGCGTCCAGCCCATGCCGCCGGTCGCTCGCGGCCGGGAAGCTCCGGCCGTTTGCCTCGACCGTGGACCTGGACAACGTATAGGAGACCGAGCCGGTCCATGTACCGACCAGCCGGCGAAGGGAGAGCTCGATTCCGCGCGCCTTGTTCGCTCCTTCTACGAAGATGGGGTCGTCGACGACCGGACCCTTGTCGGGGGGCGTGACGAGGAAGTTCTCCGTGGAACGGGCCCAGCCGGTGGCGGACACGAGCCAGGCGCTCCCGAGCCATCCCTCGCCGCCCAGCGTGACGACGTCGGAGCGGAGGGCGGGGAGGGAGTCTCCCGCCAGGATCCAGAGGTCGCTCGGGTGAAGCCTGGGGCCGACGCTCAGGCCGACGGGCGACACCGTCTGGGTGTATTGCCAGCTCCGCGCCCAGCCCGCCGAGACGTACGCGGCCGACCCGCCGAGTTGCCGCCTGGCGGAGACTCGCGGCGCGAGCCGCAACCGGCCAGCGTCCTGGACCGCGCTCCCCGTCTCGGCCCGGACCCCGGTTTCGATCTCGAGATGCTCGGCGAGACGCCAGCGGCGTTCGGCCCAGGCCGCCAGGAGCCCCATCTCCTGGTCCAGCGCGACGTGCCGTAGCGTGGTCCGGCCGGGGTAGGGGGTCGGTGCCGGGCCGCGGTATCGTTGGCGCTGGGCGATCATGGCGTACCCGGACCCCCATGCACGGCTCGGCGAACTCTGGAAGGGCCCGATCTCTCCCTCCAGGACCACCACGTCCAGCGTGCTCCGGGTCGGGTCCTCCCACGGAAAGGTGAAGGACTGGAGAACTTCGGCGAGCTCGCCCTCGGGATCCTTGAGGCCGCGCGCGTAGAAGTGGCTTCCCCCCACCGTGTGCCGGATCCTGAGGCCGTACCACGGCGTGTCGAACGTCACCCGGCCGGCCGCGTTCCCCCATCGCGATCGGCTCGCATCCGGCTCCGCGGGGATCTCGCCCCGGACGGCATCCTGCTGCCAGATGGCGCTCGCTTCGAGCGCCGACCTCTCGCCAAGCGGGAGGTCGAAGCGACCGGTCACGTCGTGGAAGTCGTAAGGAACGTGAACGTCCGAACCCCCACCCAGCTTCTCCATCACCAGGCTGACCAGATCCAGATAGGACCGCCGTCCGGCGATCATCCAGCCGCCGCGGCCGGCGCCGAAGCCGCGCTCCAGCGCCCCGCGCGCGCT
>DASRVA010000196.1:0-13733 GCA_035687745.1 Gemmatimonadota bacterium | reverse complement strand
GCCTCCGGCAGCTTGGTCAGCTGGCTCTCCCACCCCTGGGTGGCCATCCCCGTCATCCTCTCGTCGATGTGCGGATCGACCGTGATCACCATCCGGACGCCCTTCCCCTTCGGGAAGAACTCGACCAGCACGTTGTTCTCGTACGGCTCGATCCCGGGTAGGAAGTCGATCTCGTACCGGACCTTGAGGCGCCGGAGCGGCTCGATCTCGACGAAGGTTCCGTGCGTGTCGTGCGAGACCCCCATCCCCACCTTCTTCATGAACTCGATCTGCTCCGGGTCGACGGCGATCATGTCGTAGCGGAGCTCGCCGCCGACCTCGAGGTCCAGCTCGTGGACGTCGATCCGGAACCCTTCCGGACCCCACCAGGATTCGAGTCCCTCCTTCGTCGTCCAGAGATCCCACAGGTCCTCGATGGGGGCGTCGTAGGTGCGCTCGAGCTTGATGGGCGCCTGGGTCGCGCGATTGGTCTCGTTCGTCATGATTTCCTCTCCTTGGGTTTGGATGTGCGTGACTTCCTCTTCTCTTCTACAGCCTTCTCGAGCCGGTCGAGCCGACCCTCCCAGAGCCGGCGGTAGCTTCCGAGCCATACCTCCAGCTCGCGGAACGGTTCCGGGCGGAGAGAGTAGAGGCGCCGCTGTCCCTCCGCGCGGACCCGCACGAAGCCCGCGTCCAGGAGGATGCCCAGGTGCCGGGAGACCCCGGACTGATGGATGTCCAGCCGCTCCACGACCTCGTTCACCGGCCGCTCCCCGTCACGCAGGACCTCGACGATCCGACGCCGGGTCGGGTCGGCGATGATGGGGAAGGGATCTACATGCGCCATGGCACATATATATCATGGCGCATACAAATCCGTCAAGGGCACTTCGCGGTCCCGCGACCCGTAGGTCGTACGAACACTTAGCCATTGACCTAAGTGTTGGAGCGGGGTATGTTCCCCGCGTGTCCCACGCGGCCCCCACCATCGACGGCGTCTTCCGGGCGTTGTCGGATCCGACCCGGCGGCAGGTCCTCGAGCGCCTCAGCCGGAGCCCCGCGGCGGTCAGCGAGCTGGCCGAGCCGTTCGACATGGCGCTCCCTTCCTTCGTCCAGCATCTCAAGGTGCTGGAGGGGTACGGTCTCGTTCGCTCTAAGAAGGTCGGACGCGTCAGGACCTACCGCATCGTGCCGAAGCGGCTAAGGGTCGCCGAAGAGTGGCTGGTCCGACAGCGCGAGATGTGGGAGCGCCGCCTCGATCAACTGGACGACTATCTCATGGAGCTCAAGGAGGAGAACCCATGAACACGATTCCCTGGAAGATCGATCCCGAGCTGGACCTCGTGCTGGAGAGGGTCGTCGACGTTTCGCCGGCCCTCGTCTGGAAGGCCTGGACCGAGCCCGAGCACCTCGTGAAGTGGTTCACGCCCGCGCCCTGGACCACGATCGATTGCGAGATGGATCTTCGCCCGGGGGGCATGTTCCGGACGGTCATGCGATCACCCGAGGGGAAGGACTACCCGAACGTGGGTTGCTTCCTGGAGATCCTGCCCAACGAGCGGCTCGTCTGGACCAACGCGCTGGAGCCCGGCTACCGGCCCTCGGGGTCGGGGACCGACGAGCCCTTCCCCTTCACGGCCGCGATCGTGCTGGAGCCGGCCGGAAAGGGGACGAAGTACACGGCGATCGCGATCCACAAGGATCGGGACGGCCGCAAGGAGCACGAGGAGATGGGGTTCTACGAAGGGTGGGGGAAGGCCCTCGACCAGCTGGTGGAGATGGCCAGGAGCCTGTGATCCACGGGCAGCGGATTGGCTCGCGTTTGCCGCGTATCTACCTTCACCAGAAATGGACGCGAAATCCGAACTCGCTGGCTCGGCACTCATGACGATCGAGGAGTTCGAGCGCCTGCCAGACGAGCCAGCCCGGCTGGAACTCGTACGAGGGCAAGTGGTTAGGGAGCCGCCAGCCGGGTTCGAGCATTGCGGGATCGCGGCGCGGATCACGGCGTACCTGGACACGTACGTGCGCCGGCAAGCCCTCGGAAGGATCGTCACGGGCGAGCCCGGGTTCGTGCTTTTCGACGATCCGCCGACAGTCCGGGCGCCCGACGTCGCCTTCGTCGTGCGGGAGCGGCTCCCGGCCGATCCGCGCGGGTTCGCGCGGCTGGCCCCGGATCTGGCGGTGGAGATCGTATCGCCCTCGAACACCGTGTCCGAGATCCAGGGGAAGGTGTTCGATTACCTGGACGCTGGCACGAAGCTCGTCTGGGTCGTGGAGCCGCGCGGCCGGACAGTCACCGTCTATCGCTCGCGCGATCAGATCCGGATCCTGACCTCGAAGCAGGAGATCGACGGGGGCGAGGTCCTTCCCGGCTTCCGGACCCAGGTGTCGGAGTTCTTCGCCGACTGAGGCATGGTCCACCGGGTCGTGGGCGTTGAGGCCGGCGAGCCGGAGGCTCGACGCCGCGACGGAGATTCTCCGGAGATGGCGGCCGATCTCCCGCGCCAGCGGCGTCCGGTACTAGAGTTGCCCCGGTGGAACCCCTGCTCCGACCGATCGGCGTGATCCGGTCCACCCTCGTGGACCGCAGCGACGCCCCCATGCAAGGCTCCGAGGGGGCGCCCGACGCCTGGATCGAGATCGAGGGGTGGGCGGCCGAGGCGCTTCACGGTCTCGCGGTCGGCGACCGGATCCTCGTCGTCACCTGGCTTCACCAGGCCGACCGCGACGTCCTCAAGGTCCACCCGCGGGACGACCCCGGTACCCCGCTGACGGGTGTCTTCGCGACCCGCTCTCCCGACCGGCCCAACCCGCTGGGGCTTCACCCGGTCACCCTGCATGCGATCGGGGCGACCCGCCTTCGGGTCGGGCCCATCGAGGCCATCGACGGGACGCCGGTCGTCGACATCAAGCCGGTGCTGTAAACCGCCCTCCTGGAGCCATTCGCCGTGAATGGGGTACACCCTGACGGCAGCGGGTGGCCCGGCCGCGCCTTTGGGGCGAGTTTTGTGGCCGCCAAACGGCTTCCGGATCCCCGCCCGGAGAGCACCGATTTGAACCTGTGGCGCCTCCGGCTCGTCCTAATCCAATATCAAAATGAGGGTCATGAGATCACGTCACACTTGCTGGAGGCTCGCACTGGCCGCGTGGGTCACGATCGCCTGGAGCGTCCCGGTCCTGGCTCAGGGTGAGCCCTCGACCGCCGAGCTCGAGGCGATCTACAAGGCCCGGACGGACAGCGCCCGTATGCGCTTCAACGAGGCCGACGTCCGCTTCATGACGGACATGATCCACCATCACGCGCAGGCCCTCGTCATGGCCGGCTTCGCTCCGACCCATGGGGCGAGCCCGACCATCCAGACCCTGGCCGCGCGGATCGTCAACGCCCAGGAGGACGAGATCGCCACGATGAAGCGGTGGCTCGAGGATCGCGGACAGCCGGTCCCCGAAGCGCACCTGGAGCTGCCGAACCTGACCATATACATCCCCGAGCACGACTCGACGCGCGCGGCGGGCCACGCCCCCGGGGTGGCCCACGAAGCCGCCCACGTCGTCCAGCAGATGCCGGGCATGCTGACTCCGGCCCAGATGGCGGAGCTCGACCGAGCGCGCGGCCCCGAGTTCGACCGGCTCTTCCTGACCTACATGATCCAGCACCACCAGGGGGCCGTCACCATGGTGGACGAGCTGTTCGCCACCGACGGCGCCGCGCAGGACCCGCTCACGTTCAAGCTCGCCTCCGATGTCCAGGTGGATCAGCGAACCGAGATCGACCGGATGGAGAAGATGCTGTCAACCGGTTCCCTACAAAGGAAGAGGTCATGAAACCCGTACCCTCGCCTCACGCCGGCGGCCGTTCGGCCGCCGTCCGACTCTGCTCGCTGCTCCTTTCCGTCCTCCTCCTCGGTACGGCCGCCTGCGCCTCCTCGAGGGCCAGCACCGGTCAGGCGACCCCCGGCACCAGCGTGCCGGCGTCCCAGAGCGGCACCTCGGCCGCCTCCAGCAGCTCCGATCCCCGCGTGGGGCTCGCGGGCGGACTCTTCGACGCCGAGGAGGCCGCCTGGAACATGAGCCTCGTCGCGACGCGGCCGCCGGCCGAAGGATTCGTCGGCGTCAGCAACTCCGATCTCGCCTTCACCGGCGACTACGCGATCCAGGGGAACTACAACGGCCTCCAGATCTGGGACATCTCGGATCCAGGCCGGCCGTCCCTGGTCGTCGCCTATCTCTGCCCCGCGTCCCAGAGCGACGTCTCGGTCTACCAGAACCTCCTCTTCGTCTCCGGCGAGGGGATGGGCGGGCGTCTCGACTGCGGGACCCAGGGGGTCGAGGAGGCCGTCAGTCATCACCGGCTGCGGGGGATCCGGATCTTCGACATCACCGACATCACCGATCCCCAGTACATCGGCAACGTCCAGACCTGCCGCGGATCGCACACGCACTCGGTGCTGGTGGATCCGGACGACGATGAGAACATCTACATCTACGTCTCCGGCTCGGCGCCCGTACGTCCCGAGGAGGAGCTGCCCGGCTGCTCCGACGCCCTGCCCGCCCAGGACCCGAACTCGGCGCTCTTCCGGATCGAGGTCATCAAGATCCCGCTCGCGAATCCCGAGCAGGCGGCCATCGTGAGCTCGCCCCGGATCTTCCAGGACCTCACGGCGGCCCCCGAGCATGGCCCGTCGCCCGCCGACATCGCCGCGCTCGAGGAGGCCAGGGCGCGTGGCGCCTTCATCATCGAGATCGGGGGCCAAGAGGAGATCATCCCCGACGATGACGTGGAGGAGCTCCTCGGCCAGGTTGTCAGGGCACGCGGAGGGAGCGGTCCGCCGACGGCCGCCGACAGCACGATGCTGCGCCAGGCCCTGCCGAGCATCGCCGCCCAGATGGCGGGTGACGAGCTCGATGACATGGGCCCGACCCAGTGCCACGACATCACGCTGTATCCGGAGATCGGCCTGGCGGGCGGCGCCTGCGGGGGATACGGGCTCCTGATCGACATCAGCGACCCGGTCCACCCGGAGCGCGTCGCCGCGGTGGCCGACTCGAACTTCTCCTACTGGCACTCGGCCACCTTCAACAACGACGGCACGAAGGCTCTCTTCAGCGACGAGTGGGGCGGGGGCTCGCAGCCCAAGTGCCGCGAGACCGATCCCATGGAGTGGGGCGCGGACGCGATCTTCACGGTCGCGGACCGGGAGATGGAGTTCCAGAGCTACTACAAGCTCCCGGCCCCCCAGACGCCGCAGGAGAACTGCGTCGCCCACAACGGCTCAATGATCCCGATCCCCGGGCGCGACGTGATGGTGCAGGGGTGGTACCAGGGCGGGATCTCGGTCTTCGACTGGACCGATCCCGCCAATCCGACCGAGATCGCGTTCTTCGACCGCGGCCCCGTCGACTCGACCAAGATGGAGTCGGGCGGGTCGTGGTCCGCCTACTGGTACAACGGCGTGATCGTGAGCTCCGAGATCGCGCGCGGGCTGGACATCTTCCAGTTGGAGCCCAGCGAGTACATCTCGCAGAACGAGATCGACGCGGCCAGGACGGTCCGCTTCGAGTACTTCAACGCGCAGGGGCAGCAGAAGTTCGTCTGGCCGGCGAGCTTCGCGCTGGCGCGGGCCTACGTGGACCAGCTCGAGCGGTCGGGCGGGCTGTCGGACGACCGTGTCGCGGCCGTGCGTGAGTCGCTGGTGAGCGCCGAGACCGCCTCGGGCGCGGCGCGCCAGGAGGCGCTGAGCGCCCTGGCGGCTGAGCTGGACGGCGAGGCGGGCGGCTCCGCGGACGCCGCCAAGGTGCAGCTTCTGGCCGGCGCAGTCAGGGATCTGGCGGAGGGTGCGGAAGGGTAGGAAAACGGCCGCGCGGGCCGCATGGCCCGCCGGTTTCTGAGCACGCTCCTCCTCGGCTTTCTCACGGTCGTGGGGAGCCTGCAGGCGCAGGAGGCCCGCGTCCTTCCCGTCGACGAGGCGGTGAAGGACGCGGGCTTCTTCGTGTTTCGGGGTCGCGACTGACGGGCCGCCGCTTCTGGTCCCGCTTTAACCCCGCTTTAACCGCCGTCCTTATTATGCTGCCGATGAACCGCCGGCGCAGAAAGGAAACGGTCATGGCCCGGACCCCCTTCACCATCCCCATGGTCGCGTTGGCTGCGCTCCTGCTGCCCTCGCCCGCCCACGGGCAGGTCCACATCCTCCCCAACGACAACCGACAGCCAGCGGGCCGGCTGGAGGACGAGGTCCTCAGGCTGCGTCTCGAGGCCCGCGAGGGCATCTGGCATCCCCACGGCATCGAGCGCGACGGGATCCGGATCGGCGCGTTCGCCGAGGAAGGGGGACCGCTCGAGATCCCCGGGCCCTTGATCCGCGTGCCGGTCGGCACCGAGGTGCGAACGACCGTACGCAACACGCTCGACAAACCGCTCGCCGTCTTCGGTCTGGGTCCGGAGCGCGGGTTCTCCGGCGACAGCGTCCTGGTCGAGCCCGAGGCGGTCGAGGAGTTCGCCTTCGTCGCGGACGAGCCGGGCACCTACTACTACCTGGGGAGGACCGAGCAGCCCGGCGTCCCGGACCCCGCGCTGACCGGGAGCCTCCACGGCGCGATCGTCGTCGATCCGCCCGGCCACCGCGTCGACCCGGGAGACCGCGTCTTCGTCATCTCGACGTGGTTCACCTTCGACACCACCAACTTCAGCGACTTGTCGAGCGACGCGGTGATCACAGCGAACGGCCTCGCCTGGCCGCATACGGAGATCGTCGAGGCCAGCCAGGGCGACAGCCTGGAGTGGCGGTGGATCAACATGACGCCGCTCGATCACCCCATGCACCTCCACGGCTTCCATTTTCGTGTGGACGCCAGGGGCGACGGGGTGCGCGACACCCTCTACGCGCCGGACCGCCGGCAGCTCGCCGTGACCGAGTACGTGGGGCCGGGCCACACCGCGACGACGGTCTGGTCTCCGGACCGCGCCGGGAACTGGATCTTCCATTGCCACATGCTGAGCCACATGTCGACGATCGAGATCGTCAACAGCCCGTTGCCCGAGCGGAGCAGGGTCCATGGCCACGACGCGCAGCACATGATGGGGATGCTGGTGGTCGGGATCCGGGTCCGACCGACCGGGCCCCCGCCGGAGCCACGTGCCGTCGAGCGGAACCTCCGGCTTCTGATCCGCTCCCGCCCTGGGGTGTACGGCGAGAATCCGGGCTACGCCTACGTCCTGGGCGGCTCGCCCGAGGCGAAGGATCCGGATGCGCTGCCGGTGCCGGGCCCACCGCTGGTCCTCGAGAAGGGCCGGCGCGTGGCGATTACCCTCGTCAACGACTCTCACGAGCCGGCCGCGGTCCACTGGCACGGGATCGAGCTCGAGAGCTACCCGGACGGCGTCCCGGGCTGGAGCGGCGAGGGGGAGCGGGTCATGCCCGCGATCGCGCCGGGCGACTCCCTCACCGTACGATTCACGCCGCCGCGCGCGGGAACGTTCATGTATCACTCGCACTTCAACGAGATGCAGCAGACGGCGTCGGGACTCTATGGCCCCATCATCGTGCTCAAGCCCGGCGCAACCTTCGATCCAGAGACGGACCGGGTGCTGGTGTTCAGCGACGGCGGGCCGTGGTCGAGCTTCATCGACCCGACGGCCCTTCCGTCGACCCTCCTCAACGGCCGCGTCGATCCGCAGCCGCTCGAGTTCCAGGTTGGAACGACGTATCGCCTGCGGCTGATCAACATCCTGACCGAAACCGGCGTTCGCGTCGGGCTTCAGCGGGGAGAAGAGTTCGTGGAGTGGCGGGCGATCGCCAAGGACGGCGCCGATCTCCCCCCGGCTCTGGCAACCGTCCGGCCCGCCCGCCTCCGCTTCATGCCCGGGGAGATCCACGACTTCGAGTTCACGCCCCAGGAGGCGGGCGAGCTCGTGCTCGGCTTCGGCAAGGGCGAGCCGGAGACCTTTACGCGGGTCCCGGTTCGGGTGCGCTGAGGGTCGGCCGCCTGGCAGTTGCAAAAACGCCCTCCCGACCTTGATTTCCCCGCCGTTACGCTCGTATAATCGGTAGTGATTTAACTCGTCCAAACGGTACCGGGAGGCTTCAGCGCCATGGCCAGAAAGCGCTCCAGCGGGAAGGATCCTCTGAAGAAGACCGGCTACCAGATCCGGCTCTCGGTGGCGCAGGCGGTTCGCGAGGCGGTCGACGGGGGGGCGGCGGAGAGCCAAAACGCCTTCGTTGAGCGAGCGCTGCTCAGAGAGCTGAGCGAGATACGTCGTCGTCAGGTCTATGAGGCGTATGCGGAGGCCGCTGGCGATCCTGCCTTCCTGGAGGACATGGGGGACGCGACCGGGGCCTACGAGGCTTCGGCCGGGGATGGCCTGGAGGGCCGCAACACTTGACGGATCGCTACCCCGGACCCGTCAGCCGCTGGGAGCTCTTCTGGGTCGACCTCGAGCCGAGGATCGGGAGCGAGCAAGGCGGCGAACGGCGGCCCGCGCTCGTCATCTCGAACGATGGTTTCAACGCTCACTTCGACGTCATCACCGTCATCCCGCTGACCGGATCACGCGGGAAGAAGCGCAGGACGTATCCGTTCGAAACCCTCCTTCCGGCAGGCGTCGCGGGCAACACCGAGGAATCGATCGCCATGCCTCAGCAGATCCGAACGATCTCCAAGAGGCGGCTCCTGAAGCCGATCGGAGTTCTCTCTGACTATCGTCTGCAGGCCCAGATCGAGAGCCGGCTCCTCGAGCATCTGGGGATCGAGTTCACGCCCGAGGACCGGGCCTGAACGCCGAGCGGACCGGGAGTCACACCGGCTTGGGATGTGACTCCCAGCCCCGTACGTCCTACCTCTTCGCCGGGTCCCTCAGCTCCGCCCACGTCGCGGCCCCTTCCGGCGCGTCCCCGTACATCAGGGAGCCGGGCGTCGTGAGCTTCTCCCCGGTCTCGAGCAGCGTCTTCAGGCCCGAGAGGACCATCGGCCAGCCGCCGTAGAGCTCGTCGTTGGCGCCCTCGCGGAGCTGGTCGTGCGTGACCGTCAGCCGGCACGAATCCTGGATCTGCTCGATCTCCCAGGTGACCCTCGAGGTCGGCTCGCTCTTGACCTCGTCGCTCCAGAGGGCATTGAAGCTCTGCACGAGCCGGCGTGGCGGATCGACCTCCAGGTTCTCGCCCTCGAGGATCGGCACGCCGAGCTGCCCCGGGATCCCCTGATAGCTGGATCCCGCCGTCCAGTCCGAGAGAACGCCCACCCCGAAGGTGTACTTGGCCCGCATCTCGGGATCGGTGATCGCCCGCCAGAGCTTTTCCGGCGTCGTCTTGATGTAGATCTCGAAGACCTTCTCCATGGTTCTCTCCAGTTCGTGTTTGAGGCCGCTCAGCGTGGCGACCCACGGTTCGGCGAACTTGCTCACCCAACGGTCGTGGACGAGCCGGATAGGGACGGGGTTCAGGAAGTGGAGCTTTTCGCGGCCGCGCCTGCGCGTGACGACGAGGCCCGCCTCCTCGAGCACCTTCAGGTGCTTCATCACGCCGAAGCGGGTCATGTCCGACCGCGCCACCAGAGCGCTCAGGTTCTGCCCGTCCTCATGGAAGAGCCGGTCCAGCAGCATCCTCCGGGTCGGGTCCGCCAGCGCCTTGAACACCGCGTCCATGGGCGGCATTATATGTGACCGATTGGTCACCTGTCAAGCGAGGCGTCCGTGACGTGACCAGGCCCGTTGTCACATCCCTCCCCTATGATCCGGGCACAAGGCTCGCGGCCCCGGCCACCGCGGCCGAGGCTGGAGGACCGATAGCCAACTACCGGATGATCCGCTCGATGCCGGGTACGCTTTCGAAAGCGGGGTCGAAGCTTATGATGCGGTGGACTTCACGCCGCTGCATGGTAGCGACGTGAAGAGCGTAGCGCGCCGACAGGTCCGGCTCCCATCCAGCGTTCTATTGGCGCGCTCGACGTCCTCGCGCTCGAGCGGGAAGACCTCGTCCGTGACGCCGAGCAGCGCGTCGAACGCGGGCTGGATGGCGTCAGGACGTCGAATGAGCGACGTAACGATGCAGGATTTCCTGAAGCACCTCGGCGCTGAGTAGACGAAGATCACGGCTGGATATGAGGCGTGTCGTCGAGGTGGCCGCGCTCAATTTCTCGTAGCATCTGATCGATGTCCGCCGTCGGGAACTCATGGCGGACGGCGGCCTGGACGGCTTCCAGCTTCCTTCCGGCCTCAACGGCTGGCTCGGCCCGGCGGGCCCGACGTAGCGCATCCCGGACCCACTCGGACACATTCATGCGGTGCCGGCGGGCGACACGTTGGATCTCCTCGTACTCCTCGTCGTCGAGAATGACCTGGAGACGTTTACTCATAGCATGAGTGTGATACACTCATGAAGGTAAATATAGAGCCCAGACAACCGCGGGTTCCCGAGATCGGCTCGCGCCTGGTCGAGGCCGTCGGGCTGGCGGCTCTCTGCCACGCGGACCACAGGAGGAAGGGGACCGAAATACCGTACGTCGGTCATCTCCTAGCGGTCTGCGGCCTGGTGATCCACGCCGGCGGCGACGAGGACGAGGCGATCGCGGCCCTCCTTCACGACGTGCTCGAGGACCGTCCCGAGTGCGTGACTCCCAGGGAGATCGAGGCGCGCTTCGGCCGCGGCGTACTGGAGATCATCGAGGGGTGTAGCGACGATCTGCCGGACGACGTTTCCGGCCTCCCTGACTCCCCCAAGCGCCGGGACGCCGGGAACTGGGCGCGGCGCAAGACGCGATACCTGTCCCATCTGCGAGGGGTCGAGCCCTCGGTGCTGCGCGTCTCGTGCGCCGACAAGGTCGACAACGCCCGGGCGATCGTGACCGACCTCCGACGGCACGGGGACGCACTGTGGGACCGTTTCAACGCCGGCCGCAAAGATCAGCTCTGTTACTATCGTGGTCTCGTGGAGGTGTTTCGGGAGCGGCGGCACGATCTTGGTGAGGCCGGCGGGTGGCTGGTCGACGAGCTGGAGCGGCAGGTCCAGGAGATGGACCGCCTGGCCTACTCGAACATTACGGCCTGACCGCCCGGCACGCCTTCGGCGATCGCGCGGGCGAGGCCGCGCTGATTCCTGGCGTCGGCCAGAAAGCGCGCCTGGGCCGGGTTCGTCAGGAACTCCGCCTCGACCAGCACGCCTGGTGCCGACGCCTCTCTGAGCACGGTGAAGTCGGCCTCCTTGACGCCGCGGTTCTCGTGGCCGGGGAAGGCGGCCAGCATGTGGGTCAGGATGCGGGCCGCGGCTTCGCGGCCCGGCCGGGAGCCCGGCCGGTGGAAGACCTCCATCCCCTCGACGCGCGGATCGGCCGCCGCGTTGCAGTGGAGGCTGATCAAGAGCTCGGCGTCGTAGCGGTTGGCGAACTCGGCCCGGGCGTCCAGCGCCAGGGTCCGGTCCTGGCGGCGGGCCATTAGGACCTCGTGGCCGCGCAGCACGAGCTCCTCCTCGAGGAGGAAGGCGAGCGCGAGCGTGATGTCCTTCTCCTCCAGGCGGGTCGGCTGCGGCGCGATCGCCCCTGGATCCCCTCCGCCGTGGCCGGCATCGACACAGACCCTCATGGAATCTCACGCTAGCGGCCGCACAGGAAACCGGGCAACTGAGAGTGCGCGAATCTCCCCCTCGCCCGAGGGCCCCTTGTCGTGATTGCATAATGTAATGCCTCATGTTAGCATAAGGCATTCTTCGTGCATTCAGAGAGGGACCTATGCGAACTGTCAGAGAATCCGAACTTATCAAGGACGCTCAGGTGAGCATCCGGATCTCCAGCCGCATGGAGGCGTGGTTAGCTCGAAGGGCAGGCAAAAAGCTGTCGAAGGCCGACGTCATTCGCTCTCTGATCGAGAGAGAGATGGCCCGGGAGGAGGCTACTCGCTTGACCGAGATGTTCGACGCCGCAGCAGCGGAGCTTAGCGAGCACGATCGAGAGGATCGGGAGCTGGGCACGGGCGCCTTTGCGGACGACGAGTAGGTGATCGACCGTACACCCGATTCCCCCTCCGAACCGTTGCGTGGGGAGATCTGGGAGTTCGACCTGAACCCGACGCGCGGGCGCGAGCAACGCGGCATAAGACCCTGCCTGGTCGTCTCGACGGACGCCCTCAACAGATCCATCTTCGGCACTGTGATCATTTGTCCGATCACTACCCGGGAGCGTCCAGCCTTTCGCTGGCGGCCGGCCCTGACTCCCGAGGATATCCAGGTTGTAGCAAGGGGGTGGACGCCTCGTCCACATTGGGTCGCGACGGACCAGATCGTGACCGTCGACGTACGCCACCGTGCCCTTCGCCACCTGGCCACCATCATCGATGATGAAAAGATGCTGAACGTGGACGATTCACTCAGAATGCTCCTCGATCTCCCATGAAGATCAAGGCCGCCGTCCTCGAGGACTTCGGAAAGCCGCTGTCCGTCCAGGAGCTCGACCTGGCGTCGCCCAGACGCGGCGAGGCGCTGGTCAAGGTCCACGCCTGCGGGGTCTGCCACACCGACATGTACACGTGGAGCGGCGTCGACCCGAGCGGCTACGCGCCGACCGTCCTGGGGCACGAGGGGGCGGGCGTGGTCGAGGCGGTCGGCGAGGGCGTCACGTCGGTCCGGCCGGGGGACCATGTGATCACCCTCTTCTCGCCCGAGTGCGGCGAGTGCATCCACTGCCGGAGCGGGAAGACCAACATCTGCATGGCGATCCGGGAGCAGCAGGGGAAAGGGTTCCTGCCGGACGGGACGACGCGGCTCTCCCGGAACGGCGAGCCGATCCGTCACTTCATGGGGACGAGCACGTTCGCCGAATACGCTGTCCTGCCGGAGATCGCGCTCGCGAAGATCGACCCCGGGGCGTCGCTCGAGGCCGTCTGCACGCTCGCCTGTGGCGCGACGACCGGTCTCGCGGCCGCGCTTTGGAAGGCCGAGGTCGAGGCGGGCTCCACGTGCGCGGTCTTCGGCTGCGGGCTGGTCGGGCTGGGCGCGGTGGCCGGGTGCGCCATGTCGGAGGCCGGCCGGATCTACGCGGTCGACCTCTCCCGGGAGCGGCTCGAGATCGCCCGAACGTACGGCGCGACCGACACGATCGACGCGAGTCTTGAGGACCCGGTCGCCCGGATCGTCCGTGAGACGGGCGGCTTCGGCGCCGACTACACGTTCGAGGCGACCGGGAACGTCCGCGTCATGCGGCAGGCGGTCGAGGCGGCGCGGATGGGTTGGGGGCTCTGCACGGTGCTCGGGGTCGCCGGGAAGGGCGAGACCGTCGACATCATCCCGCGCTTCCTGATCACCGGGCGGCGAGTCCAGGGAGGGAGTTTCGGCGGCGCCCGCGGCCGGACCCACGTCCCCAGGCTGGTCGATCTCTACATGGAAGGGAAGCTCGACCTCGACGGCTTCGTCTCCCACCGCCTCACGCTTGACCAGGTGAACCGCGGGTTCGAGCTCATGGAGGAGCAGAACGGGATCCGGTCGGTGATCGTCTTCGACGCTTGAGCGTCGCGCGCGTCACTCTTCCTCGTGCTCGATCTCCTCGCGGACGGCGCCCAGGATCTCCGCCTCGATCCGGTCCTTCGGCCTGCCGGCGGCCAGCTTCATCCTGATCAGGTCCTCGATCGCCGCGACCAGGACGTCGCGGCCGGCGATCTCCATTCGCTCGGCGGTCTTCGCGAGATCTTCGTAGCCGTTCGTGCCGGCGGGGATTCCGAGACAGTCCAGGTTCCCGGCGTCGGTGACGAACGTGAAGTGATCTCCAGCCGCCAG
>DASRVA010000195.1:0-2343 GCA_035687745.1 Gemmatimonadota bacterium | reverse complement strand
GCCTGGGCTCCGCAGCCGCAGATCGTGATCGTGGCGGCGTCCTCCCGGGCCAGCCACTTCGCGGCCACGGCGGTGGCCGCGGCCGTTCTTTGGATCGTGATCTCGATCGAGTCCATGACGGCGAGCGGAAAGCCGTTCGCCCCGTCGAAGAGCGTGATCGTTCCCTGGATCGTGGGCAGGCCGAACCGGCGGCCGTTCTCCGGGAAGTTGGAGTTGAGCTTGACGGTGAACCGCGGACTCGGCGCAGACAGAGCGGCGGCCTTTATATGGAAGCCGCCGGCGGTCACCGGGTAGCCCAGGATTGCGGACGGCGGCACGAGCCCCTCGCCATGGGCGCGGAAGACGGCCTGGACCGCAGCGATCACGTCCCCGAGCTCCAGCAGCGAGGCGACCTGACGCGCGTCGAGCAGCAGGGTCCGGCCAGCCGGGGCCTCAGGCGGCATCCTTCTCCTCCACCGTGGCGAGGAAGACCACCGTGCCGACCAGACCGATGGCTCCGGCGACGAAGAACGGGGTCGCGGGAGAGATCCGCCACAGGAGCCCACCCAGCGCCGCCGCCGGCGCCACCGAGAAACTCCGGACCAGGTAGTAGAGGCCGACGGTCCGGGCCCGGACCCCGGGCAGGGCGGCGTCGACGATCATGGCCTTCCGGGACGGCTCCCCGACCTCCCTGAGCCCGCCCATGACGAACGCGAGCGCCAGGGCGGCGGGACCCCGGGCGACGGCCACGCAGACGGGAAACGCGGCGAAGGCGAGGAAGGTCGCCGTCACCAGCGGTTTCCGGCCGATCCGCTCGGAGAGCCGGGCGGCGGGCAGGTAGGCCAGGATGGAAATCGCGACCTGGAGGGCGATCAGGAGGCCGAACGCGCGCACCGACATCCCCCGCACCGTGGTGACGTAGAGGATCACGAAGACCTCCGCCATTCCCTCGCACGTGCGGATCACGATGTCGGAGACGAGCAGGCGCCTGAGCGCGGAGGGGAAGGTGCCCCACACCTGCCACGGGGACGACGCCCGTGGCGGAGCGACGGGAAGATCCATGCGGAGGACGAGGAGCAACGTGGCGGCGGCCATGGCGAGGGTCACCGCCAGCCCGGTCCGGATTCCCGCCACGACGCCGACGGCGGCCATGAGCGTCCCGCCGATCAAGGGGGAGACGAGCCGCGGGATCCGCCTGAGGATCGACTGCACCGTGAAGCCCATCGCCCGGCGGTGGGGTGGGAGGGCCTCGCCGATCACCGCGAACGTGGCCGGGCTCCCCATGCCAGGCCAGGCCATGGCGAGGGCGAGCCCCAGGAAGACCCATGGCCATGAGGGGCTCAGCAGATAGACGAGGTACCCGAGCGCGGCCAGCGTGATGAACAGGAGGAAGGCCCGGCGCGTGCCCAGGCGATCGGCGAGCGCGCCCCCGGGATACTGGTAGAGGGCGTCGCCGAGATCCTCGGCCGTGCCGAAGAAACCGATCGCGACCGGCCCGGCGCCCAGGGCCTCGAGATACTTGGGCAGAAACCTCTTCCACAACTCCTCGCCGAGACCGAGGAGCAGGAAGGCCCCGGCCGCCGCGCCCACGTTGCGCTCGAGGGCGAGGAACTCCCGCCAGCCGGCGCCTCGACCCGGCGACGTTCCCGGCCGGGCCGTCATGGCAGGAGCGAGCGCAGGAGGCCGGCCAGCCCGCCCGCCAGGACGAGCACGGGCACGCTCACCTGATCCCGAGCGAGGACGATGAACGCGATCCCCATGAGCGCGATCGCGAAACCGTCGGGCGGGCCTCCGCCGGCCCCGCGCAAGGTGGTGCCGCCGAGGAGGACCGCCAGATAGAGGATGACGCCCACGACCGCCGCGGTCACGCCGGTCAGGGCGCCATCCAGGAGGCGATTGCCTCGCAGCACCTCGATGTGGGGAGCGCCCAGGAGGACGAAGACCAGGCTCGGGAGGAAGGTGACCCAGGTCGTGACCAGCGCGCCCACGACCCCGCTCGTCGTGGGATCCAACCCCTCCGGCCGTCCCCAGGCGGCGACGAAGCCGACGAACTGGACGACCATGATGAGCGGCCCCGGCGTCGTCTCGGCCAGCGCCAGGCCGTCCAGGGCCTGGGCGTGGGTCAGCCAACCGAGGGGCCCGGTGGCGGCCTGGGTGACGTACGCGAGGACCGCGTAGGCCCCGCCGAACGTCACCAGCGCGGCCTGGGTGAAGAAGCGGTACTCGGTGGCGTGGACGCTCTCCGCCCCACGCCAGGCGAGGAGGGCGAGGTACGGGATGAGCCACAGGGCCAGGCCGACCAGAGCGACCCGTACGGCACGACCGGCGCGGCCGGACCCGGGGGGGATGAGAGCGCCGGCGTCT
>DASRVA010000194.1:0-8462 GCA_035687745.1 Gemmatimonadota bacterium | reverse complement strand
GCCAGCGGCGCCGGGATCGCCCGCGTACTCCAGGATCCGTTCTGGCGACGGACGGCCGCCGCGACCCGCCTCGGCGGGGCCGTCGTCGGCGGCGCCGCGCTCGCGCTGGGGACCCTGGTGGGGCTCTCCGGTGGCGGCGGGCGGGGTGTCGGGATATTTTTGGGTTCGGTCGCTCTCCTGGGGTTGGCGGCCCGGCCGCTCGGGTCCGGGGGCCGCCGGCTTTCGCCCGCGCTGGCCTTCCTGGCTCTCGTGATCCTGCTCAGCGCTCTCACTCATGCCGGTGCGGGGACGTCGCCGTGATTCCACAAGGCCACGAAGTCGAGGTCCGGATCCGGAACCGGCTCGGGATGCATGCGCGTCCGGCGGCCCAGTTCGTCCGCTGCGCCGCACGGTTCGCTTCGGAGGTCTACGTGAGCCGCGACGGGATCGAGATCAACGGCAAGAGCATCATGGGGGTCATGATGCTGGCCGCCGAGCAGGGGGCGGCGATCCGGATCCGGGCCGAGGGCGAGGACGCGGAGCGGGCGGTCCGCGAGCTGGCCGAGCTCGTGGAAGAAGGTTTCTACGAGGACGACGAGGGCCGGCCGGTCCAGAACGGCGACGCGGCCGGAGCCGGCTTTTGAGCGACCCCGACACCATCCACCACGGCCTGGGCGTCTCGAACGGCGTGGCCTTCGGACCGGCATATCTCGTCGCTCCGGACGCGCTCAGGGTCCCGCGGCGCTCGATCGAGCCGCACGCCGTCGAGACCGAGCTGGAGCGGCTCCAGACGGCACTCGACCGGACGCGGCGCGACATCTCACGCGTCAGGGAAGCACTGCGGGCCGCCGGGAAGCCCGGCGAGGCCGCCATCTTCGATTCGCATCTCCTCATCCTCGAGGACGAGGAGCTACTCGGGCGCGCCCGGAGCAGCGTCCGGGACACGCGGGCGAATGCCGAGCACGCCTTCCACACCGCGGTTCTCGACACCGTGACCCGGCTCGAATCCAGCGAGGACCCCTACCTGAGGGAGCGCGCCAAGGACGTCCGCGACGTCGAGCATCGCGTGATCCGGTGGCTGCTCGGCGAGCGCGAGCCGGCGGTCGGCGACCTCATGCAGAACGCGATCCTGGTGGCCCACGACCTGCCTGCGACGCTGACCGCGGAACTCGACGGCGACCGCATCCTCGGCTTCGCGACCGAGGTCGGCACGGCCACCAGCCACACGGCGATCCTGGCGCGGGCCCTCGAGATCCCGGCCGTCATCGGCCTCGGTCCGGTGGTGCACCGCCTGCGCGATGGTGAGCAGGTGATCCTGGACGGGCGGGAGGGGCTGCTGATCGCCAACCCCTCGCACGAGACCCTCAGCGGCTACGAGCGGATCCGGGCCAAGATCGCCCGCAAGCGCGCCGAGTGGGTGAGCCTGGCCGACGCCCCGAGCGTCACCGCGGACGGCACCCGGCTCGTCTTCCTGGCCAACATCGATTTTCCGCGCGAGGTCGACGCCGCGCTGACGTTCGGCTGCGAGGGGATCGGGCTGTATCGGACGGAGTACCTGTTCCTCCACAGCGGCGGCGAGGCCGCCGAGCAGGACCAGGTCGAGGTCTATCGGGGGCTCGTCGAGCGCATGGACGGGCGTCCGGTCACGATCCGCACCGTCGACCTGGGAGGCGACAAGCTGCTCCAGGGGATGGAGCCGGAGGCGAACCCGTTCCTGGGCTGGCGGGCGATCCGCTACTGCCTGGACCGGCCCGAGGTCTTCCGGGGCCAGCTCCGGGCGATCCTGCGGGCGGGCGCCCAGGGACCCACGTCGATCCTGGTTCCGATGATCACGACCGTCGAGGAGGCCGACCGCTCGCTCGAGGCGCTGGCCGAGGCGCGCCATTCGCTCGAGCGCGAGGCCACTCCGTTCGCGACCGATTGCCCGGTCGGGACCTTGATCGAGACCCCCGCCGCCGCCATGCTCGCCGAAGAGCTCGCCGAGCGGTTCGACTTCCTCTCGCTGGGTACGAACGACCTGATCCAGTACACGCTCGCCGTCGATCGCGGGAACCGCCGGGTGGCCCACCTCTTCCAGCCCTTTCACCCGGCGGTCCTGCGGCTGATCGGCGACGTCGTCGCGGCGGGCCGCGGCGCGGCGCGGGAGGTCACGGTCTGCGGCGAGATGGCCTCGAACTCGCGCGCCGCGACCCTGCTGCTCGGGTTGGGGATCCGGCGCTTCAGCATGGTCCCGGCGCGAATCCCGCGGGTGAAGCAGGTGCTGGGCCGGATCGGGGTCGCTGAGGCGGAGGAAGCGGCGCGGGAGGCTCTCCAGGCGGCGACCGCAGAGGCCGCCCAGGCGGTGATCGAGAACCGATTCGGCGATCGACTGCGCCAGAGCGCCACGGCGGCGGCCGGCGAAGACGTCCGGTGAGGGGGAGAACCCTGGCCACCGGGATACCGGAAGGTCTGGGCCCCGGGCGGGTGGCGGCGGTCGATTCGCAGGACATGCGGCGCCGGATCGAGGGCCTCCCGGGCGATTTGGTCGAGGCGTCCGAACGGGCCGCGCGGTTCGTGCGGGAGGTGGAGGGCCGGCGCGCGGGCGCCCTGGCGGTGCTCGGGATGGGCGGCTCGGCGATCGGCGGCGATCTCGTCCAGGCCGTGACCCTCGACCGGCGTCGGATCCCGCTCGCGGTCATCCGGGGCTACGAGCTCCCCGCCTGGATCGACGGCGACGCGTGGATCGTGGCCTCCTCCTACTCGGGGGACACGGAAGAGACCCTCTCCGCGTACGAGGCGGGGAAGTCGCGCGGACTCCCGGCGGTCGTGATCACGACGGGCGGCAGGCTCAGGGAACGCGCCGAGGCGCACGGCGACCCGGTGCTCCTGCTCCCGCCCGGTTACCCGCCGCGGGCGGCCCTGGGACATTCGTTCGCGGCGTGCGCGATCGTGGCCGCCACGCTCGCGCCGGGCCTCGATGTTCGCGCCGAGGCCGACGCCATCGCCGAAGCCGGAGAGGCGATGCGGGCGCTCCCGGCCGAATGGCTCGCGGAGGATCCGGAGAACCCCGCCCTCGGCGTGGCCCGGGAAGCCGTCGCGGCGCTGCCTCTCGTCTACGCGGGCCATCCGGTCGCGATCGCTGCCGCGCGACGGTGGCGGACCCAGCTCAACGAGAACGCCAAGCTGCTCGCGTTCACATGCGAGTTCCCCGAGCACAACCACAACGAGATCGCGGGGTTCGAGGGCGATCCCATCGTCCCCACGGCGGTCTTCTATCTGGAGACGGCGTGGGACGCTCCTCGTGTACGCCGGCGGATGGAGATCGTCCGCCGCCAATCGGGCCGGCGGACCGCCTCGCAACGCCGCGTGGAGGCAGGCGGCGGAAGCCCGCTCGAGGCCATGCTTCGGTTGTGCCTGCTTGGGGATTGCGGTAGCTTTCTAGCTTCCATCATCACAGGGCGAGACCCCACCCCTGTCGCATCCATCGACGCACTCAAGAGCGAACTCTCACGCTGAGTCCAGGACCCAGGTGAACGTCGTCATACCCGCGGCGGGGCAGGGAATTCGGCTTCGTCCTCACACGCACACGCTGCCCAAGGTCATGCTGTCGGTGGCGGGACGGCCGATCATCGGGCACATCCTGTCCGACCTCCAGCCGCTCCGGCCACGCGAGGTCCGTCTGATTGTCGGGTACCGCGGCGAACGGCTGGAGGCCTACGTCCGGGAGGAGTTCCCGGACATGCCGGTCAGGATCGTATGGCAGCGAGAGCAGCTCGGCCTCGGCCACGCCGTCCTCCAGGGTCTCGTGGAGGGGGAGGACGAGCCCGTCCTCGTGGTCCTCGGAGACACCGTCTTCGACGTCGATTACGCGGCCTTCGTGGCCAGCGGAGAAAACGTGCTCGGGGTTCGCTCCGTGCCCGATCCTGAGCGCTTCGGCATCGTCGAGCTCGACGGCGACGACCGGATCGAGCGCCTGGTCGAGAAACCTTCCGAGCCCAGGACAGATCTCGCCCTGGTCGGCCTCTACTACGTTTCGAACGGCGATCTTCTCCGGCGCGCGATCGCGGAGCTCGTGGATGAAGACGCCCGCACGATGGGAGAGTACCAGCTCACCGACGCCCTGCAGCGGATGATCGACGAGGGGCACGCCTTCGTGCCGTTTCGGATCGGGGACTGGTTCGACTGCGGCAAACCCGAGACCTTGCTCGATACGAACCGCGCCCTCCTCGGCCGGCGGCCGCCGGAGATTCCCGGCCCGTACGAGGACGCCCGCATCGTGCCCCCGGTGGCGATCGGCCCGGACTGCACGATCGAGCGCGCGGTCGTGGGTCCCTTCGTCACGCTCGGGCGGAACGCCGTCGTGCACGAATCCGTCGTGCGTGACTCCATCATCGGTGAAGGGGCCTCGGTGCGCGGCTGCGTGCTGGAGCGCTCGATCGTGGGGCCCGGAGCGAGCGTCGAGGCTCCGGCCAGGATCGTCAATCTCGGAGAAGGATCGAACGTCACATGCTGAAGACCCGCACCGCACGCGAAACCGCCGTTTCGCCGCTCGCCTCGACCGCCACTCGCTTCCTCTTCACGTCCGAGTCGGTGACCGAGGGGCACCCCGACAAGATCGCCGACGCCGTCTCCGACTCCGTCCTGGACGCGGCGCTGGCAGGCGATCCCCAGAGCCGCGTCGCGTGCGAGACCCTGGTCACGACCGGCCTCGTCATGGTGGCCGGGGAGATCACGACCGAGACGTACATCCCGGTGAGCGAGGTCGCGCGGGAAACGATCCGGGAGATCGGCTACACGGACGCCCGGATGGGATTCGACGCCGGGACGTGCGGGGTGCTGGTCTCGCTCGACCAGCAGTCGCCCGACATCAAGCGCGGCGTGGACGCCGACGGAGCCGGCGATCAGGGGATGATGTTCGGGTATGCCACGGACGAGACCCCTGAGCTCATGCCGCTCCCGATCGCGCTGGCGCACGCGCTGGCGCACCGCCTGAGCCGGGTCCGGAAGGAAGGCGTCGTGCCGTGGCTGAGGCCGGACGGGAAGAGCCAGGTGACGATCGAATACGACGGCGGGCGGCCGCGCGAGATCCGGACGGTCGTGATCTCCACGCAGACGGGCGACGAGTCCGAGGTGTCCCCCGAGGAGATCCGGGAAGGGGTGCGGAAGCACGTCATACTCCCGGTCTTGCCAGAGGACCTCTACGATCCGAGCACCCTTTGCATCCACATCAACCCGACCGGCCGGTTCGTGATCGGCGGCCCGCAGGGGGATGCCGGGGTGACCGGCCGCAAGATCATCGTCGACACGTACGGCGGCTTCGGCCGTCATGGGGGTGGGGCGTTCAGCGGGAAGGACCCGACCAAGGTCGATCGGTCCGGGGCCTACGCCGCGCGCTGGATCGCCAAGAACCTGGTGGCGGCCGGGCTGGCCGGCCGGTGCGAGGTACAGCTCGCGTATGCGATCGGAGTGGCCGAGCCGGTGAGCGTGATGGTCGACACCTTCGGGACCGGGCGGCTGCCGGACGACCTCCTGGCGGAGCGGGTCCGCGAAGCCTGGGACCTGAGGCCGCGCGGCATCATCCGGGCGCTCGACCTGCAACGCCCGATCTATCGTCCCACGTCGGCATACGGCCACTTCGGGCGCGAGCCCGAGGGGGGCCGCTTCACCTGGGAGAGCATCGAGAAGGCGGAGGAGCTGCGCGACTGGATCGAATGAAGTCATCGCCGGCGCGCGGATCGATCCATATCGAAGACGGACGGACGAAAGGAGCCACGGAATGGCGAAGGCGGACAAGGCGGGAACGGACGCGATGACCCGCGAATACGACGTCAAGGATCGCGGGCTGGCGCGGAAAGGCGAGTCGCGGGTCGAATGGGCGGCCCGCCACATGCCCGTGCTCGAGCAGATCGGGGACCGGTTCGAGCGCGAGCGGCCGCTCGAGGGGAAGCGGGTGTCGGCCTGCCTGCACGTGACGTCCGAGACGGCCAACCTGGTCCTGACCCTCCAGCGCGGAGGCGCGGACGTCCTTCTCTGCGGCTCGAACCCCCTCTCCACCCAGGACGACGTGGCGGCGTACCTGGTGGACCGCGGGATCAAGGTCCACGCCATCAAGGGCGAGGACCACGACACCTACTACCGCCACATCCGCTCGGCCCTCGAGCACCGGCCGGAGATCACGATGGATGACGGCGCGGATCTGGTGAGCGCCATTCATTTCATCGGCCTCGAGCGGTACGACGACCTGCATCCGGTCATCCGGGAGTGGGCCACGGAGCTGTCGCCCGCCGAGCGGAAGGCGATCGTGGACGGCGTCCTTGCGTCGACCGAGGAGACCACCACGGGTGTCATCCGGCTCAAGTCGATGCAGGCCTCGAACGTCCTTCTGTTTCCGGTCATCGCGGTCAACGACTCCAAGACCAAGCACCTCTTCGACAACCGCTACGGCACCGGGCAGTCGACGCTGGACGGGATCCTGCGGGCGACCAACGTGCTGCTGGCCGGATCGACGGTGGTGGTCGCGGGCTACGGCTGGTGCGGGCGCGGGGTGGCTCGCCGGGCTCAGGGCGCCGGGGCCAACGTGATCGTGACCGAGATCGATCCGCTGCGGGCGCTCGAAGCCGTGATGGACGGCTTCCGGGTTCTGCCGATGGCGGAAGCCGCCCCCATCGGCGACATCTTCATCACCGTGACCGGCGACATCCACGTCATCCGCCGCGAGCACTTCGAGCGCATGAAGGACGGCGCGATCATCGCCAACAGCGGCCACTTCAATGTCGAGATCGATCTCGACACGCTGGCCGGAATGGCCGACGAGACTCGCGAAATCCGGGAGTTCGTCGACGAGTACCGGATCGGCGACCGGCGGCTCTATCTGCTCGGCGAGGGACGGCTGGTGAACCTGGCCGCCGCCGAAGGCCACCCGGCGAGCGTCATGGACATGTCGTTCTCGAACCAGGCCCTGGCGGCGGAGATGATCGCCCGCGATCCGGCTGGGCTCGGGCGGGGCGTCTCCGCGGTTCCGGAGGAGATCGACGCGGAGATCGCGCGCCTCAAGCTGGCCGCGATGGGGGTCGGGATCGACACCCTGACGGCGGAGCAGGAGAAGTATCTCGCGTCCTGGGAAATGGGAACTTGACGCGCCGTTCCTCCGCCCACGCCCGTTCGGGTCGGGTTGTGCCGCTGCGCGCGGGGCATGTATGTTGCACATCCTGTTGGGACGAAGGCCGGAGGAGCCGTGTCGATCGAAGTCGTCGAAGTCACCGTCGCCAGTCTGGGGATCGATTCCTCGACCCAGTCCCCGATCGTCATCCTGAAAGAGAAGGAAGGCGACCGGTACCTGCCGATCTGGATCGGTCCCAGCGAGGCGAGCGCCATCGCGACGGAGCTTGCTGGCGTCAAGTTCAGCCGGCCGCTGACGCACGACCTCATGAAGAACCTGGTCCGGGCCCTCCACGGCACCCTGACCCAGGTCATCATCGGCGCCCTCAAGAACAACACATACTACGCCCAGGTGTTCGTTCAGAACGGGGAGGACGTCGTGTCGATCGACGCCCGGCCGAGCGACTCGATCGCGCTGGCGCTCCGGCTCGGGGCGCCGATCTTCGCCTCGGAGGAGCTGCTCGACCACACCGCCGAGGAGGTGGGCGAGGTCGAGGAGGAGAAGTACGATCCGGAGGACTTGAAGGAGTACCTTCGGCGCATGAACCCGGAGGACTTCGGACGCTTCACGCTCTGACTGGAGGAACGCCGATCCGGAACCTCTGATCCCATTTCGAGCCTCGGGGTGCCCGTCCGCCGACCGCGCGACTACGCGGGCGTCGGGAGAATAGGGAATGCGGTGCGAACCCGCAGCGGCCCCGCCACTGTAAGGCGCGAGCGAAGGGGGATACCCCGCTCCGCCGAGCCAGGAGACCTGCCACGAGGCTTGTTGTCGAGATCCTTCGCGGGAAGGGTCCGGCGACTCGACCGTAGCACCTCCGGTCGCGCGCCTGCCTCCCCGCGGCAGGCGTTTTCTTTTGGCCCGGAGGCCCCCGATCCCCGACCGCGGCCCGTTTCGGCACGTCCTGCTCTTCCTCCTGGCGGCCTGCTCGGCCGGCCCGGATGACGCGACCCGCGCGCCGATCGAGCTGACCGACGACGCCGGGCGCGCCGTACGCCTCGAGGCGCCCGCAAGCCGGGTCGTCTCCCTGGTCCCCAGCGTCACCGAGACCGTCGTCGCCCTCGGCGAGGCGGAACGGCTGATCGCGCGGACGGACTACGACCGCGGGCCGGCCGTGGACGGCCTGCCCAGCCTGGGCGGCGGGCTCGACCCGAGCCCGGAGGCCCTGATCGCGCTGGGTCCCGACCTCGTCGTCGGGTGGAGCTCGGCCCGGGACGGCCGCCTCCGGGCGCTTCTCGAGACGGCCGGGATCCCCTTCTACGGGGCCGCGGTCGAGGACACGGCCGACGTCTTCCGGACGTTCGAGCGGGTCGGCCGGCTGCTGGGGGTCGGGGCCGCCGCGGAG
>DASRVA010000193.1:0-5444 GCA_035687745.1 Gemmatimonadota bacterium | reverse complement strand
TACTACGAGACCTACGGGCTGGATCCCGACGCCGCCGGCCGCCGGCGATTCCGCGTCGACTACACCGTGCGGGCCGAGCGGCTCGAGCGGGGGGCGCTGGAACGGCTCTTCGAGGGACTCCAGGGGCTGGTCGGCGTCCGGGAGGAGGACCGGGCGACGACGTTCTCGTTCGAGCGCGAGGCCCCGGCGTCGGAGGGGACCGACGCGCTCGTCGAGCACGTGTCGCTGGACACGTCGGCGCTCCCGCCGGGCAATTACGTGCTGGCGATCGAGGTGACGGACCTGGTCGGCGGTGGCACCACGGTCCAGGTCGAGCGGGAGCTCAGGATCGGCGGCGACTGACCCCGGCCGGCCTTATATTCCGGGCCCATGGCGCTCCGCTTCTACATCGAGACCTACGGCTGCCAGATGAACGTCGCCGATACCGAGCTCATGGGCGGCGTCCTGGACCGCGAGGGTCACGTCCGGGTCGAGGACCCGCGCGAGGCCGACGTCCTCATCGTTAACACGTGCGCCATCCGCGATCACGCGGAGCAGCGCGTGATCGGCCGTATCGGCGAGCTGAACCGCCACAAGCTCGAGCGGGACGACGTGCGGCTCGGCGTCGCCGGCTGCGTGGCCAAGGAGCTCGGGCAGGAGCTCCTCGACCGGGCCTCGTACGTCGACTTCGTCGTCGGCCCCGATTCCTACCGGCATCTCCCCGAGATCCTCGACCGTGTAGGGGAGGGCGAGCGGGTCGTCTACGACCGCTTCAACCGCAGCGAAGGGTACGAGGACCTGGAGCCGCTCCGGCTGGAGAGCTTCGCGGCGTGGATCACGATCATGCGCGGCTGCGACAAGTTCTGCTCCTACTGCATCGTCCCCTTCACCCGCGGGCGCGAGAAGTGCCGGTCGCTGGAGGGGATCGTCGCCGAAGCCCGCCGCGCCGTCGAGGGCGGAGCGCAGGAGGTGACCTTGCTCGGCCAGAACGTGAACTCGTACCGCCACGGCGGGTACGATTTCCCGGATCTGCTGGCGGCCGTGGCGGCGGTCGACGGCCTGGCGCGGGTCCGGTTCACGACCAGCCATCCGTGGGACTTCACCGAGCGGCTGGTCGAGGCGATCGCGTCCCACGACAACGTGATGAATCACGTCCACCTGCCGGTCCAGTCGGGCTCGGACCGGATCCTGTCCGCGATGCGCCGCGAGCACACGGCGGCCTGGTACCTGGAGCGGATCGACATGCTGCGCCGGGCGATTCCCGACTGCGCGCTCTCGACCGACGTCATCGTCGGCTTCCCCGGCGAGACGGACTCCGACTTCCGCGCCACGTTCGAGCTGATGGAGGACGTCCGTTACAACTCGGCCTACGTGTTCGTATACTCGCCCAGGCCGCACACGCCGGCGGCGGAGCTCGCCGAGGGCCGGGTCCCGCGGGAGGTCGCCCTCGAGCGGCTGGAGGCCCTGAACGGGCTGCAGCGGGCGATCGGCGCGAGCTACCTGATGGCGAAGGTCGGGAGCATCGAGAAGGTTCTGGTCCAGGGTCCGGCCCGGCGCGGGGAGGGACGGCTGACGGGGTGGACCGAGCATCGCGAAACCGTCGTCTTCCCGGGCGATCCGGCCATGGTCGGGAAGATCGTTCCGGTCGAGATCGAGGCGCTGGCCGGGATCACCCTCCACGGCCGCCCCACGCGCGCGGTCCTGGACGGACGTCCTGTCCTCGAGATCCCCGTGCTGGCCGGCTGAGCCGTGCGCGGACGCTCCCGCCCATGGGCCTTCGTGGCCGGAATTGCGGCGTCCGTGCTGCTCGTTCCGTTCGCCATCTTCAACCGCGGGCAGGAGGTCGGCCTCGATTTCGGCGCCTGGACGTGGCGCGGCGAGGCCGTCTATGCCGTCTACGCCGGCATCTTCGTGGGGCTGCTGGTGATGTTCCTGCTGGGCCTGCCGGCGGACCTCGCGGCCCGGGGCGAGCGGCAGCGGCTGGCCCGCCGCGTGCGCGAGCTCGAGCGCGAGCGGGACCTCGCCGGGACCTGGCCGCTCTCCACCTCCGGCGAAGGCGATTCGCGCGTAGCCGCGGAGAAGGCGCCGGAAAGCGGCCGCCGGGAGCGCTAGGGCCGCCCTACCTGCACTCCACCGAGAAGGTGTCCACGCTGGCCGTCAGCCCGCCCCAGGCGGTCAGGGTGATGTGGAATTTCTCGTGGACCAGGAAGTTGTTGCCCGGCCCCTGACCGATGATGCGGAAGTTGTTGACGTAGGTGTCCGAGAACTGCCCGTTGACAAACGAGCCCCCGAACGTCTGCTGCGTCACCCCGGTCGCCTGGTACTTGTCCCCGGTCGTCAGCCCCGTGCCGCTGATTCCCTGTGGCTGGTCGTGGACCTTCACCTTGAAGTTGTTGCCGTTGATGGTGACGTGGAAGAGGGAATGAAGGGTTCCCTCCAGCAGGACGAGCTCGCCGGCTCCCTGGTCGGCACAGGAGACGAAGACGAGGAGCTCGATGGGAAAGCGTGCGTTGATGATCCCGGTCTCGGCTCGCGCGGGGGTGAGGATCCCCGGGCCGGTCAGGGCCTCGGTAGGCTCCCCGGAGCAGGCAGCCGTCCCCAGCGCGATCACCGCGAGCGCGTAGAAGGCAGAGTTCCGCATGCGCGCAATCCCTTTCCTGTCCTGCGTGTTGGGAGGACCCGCTGTAGTGGATTCAGCGGGAAAGGCTAGCCACCAACACAATTGTAGCATGACCAACCTGACAGTCAATGGTCCGAGTGGACGGTGGTGCTTGAACCACGTGCTCTACCGATCCATTTTCCTTCCGATGCCCATGCCCGCCAGCCTCGGGAGGTGATCGATCTGAGGAGGCCCGCCCGGGCCATGATCGTCGTGGCGATCCTGGCGCCGATCTCGATGCCCGGATCCGCGCACGGGCAGCGGCCGGAACCGGTGCCCGAGGACGCTCAGGTCCATTTCGAGGCCGGCAGGGCCGCTCTGTCCGGAGGCGAGCCCTGGGAAGCCAGTGGACTGTTCGAGCGGGCACTCTACGAGGGCTACCCTCCCGGTCCCGGCTACAGCGCGCTGGCGGACGCCTGGCTGGCCCTCGACAACCGGCTCTTCTACGCCCGTGACGCGCTCGAGCGCTCGCTCGAAGCCGATCCCGACGATCTCGACAACTGGATGCGGCTGGCGCGCGTCAACCTGCAGCTCGAGGGGTCGGACGCCGATCCGAGGGCCCGGGGGGCGCTCCAGGAGATCCTGCACCGGGATCCGCTCCACGACGAGGCGTTCCGGCTGTGGAGCCGGATGTATCTAGTCCCCGAGGATAGCCGGTCCCTGGCGGGGGAGTTCGCCCGAAGCCTCGAGCGGGAGTACGATCCGGAACTCGCGCTGCGGCGGATCGACGTGCTGGCGGACGCCGGCGAGCTCGAGGCGGCGCGCGCGGCGATCGAGGAGTTCCGGCGCCGCGTGAGGCAGGAGCGCTTCCTGGCGCGGCTGTCGTACCACGCGGGGGTCGTCCTGGCCGCGCTCGGGGAGACGAGGAGCGGGGCTGCCTATTACTTCAACGGCCTCGGCTTCGCCCGCACGCTCGAGGATCTCGATCCGTTCTACCGGGACGTCGAGCCCCTCCTCACCGAAGCCGAGCGGCGGGCATGGGAGGAGGCGCCGGTCGCCGGGCGGCGCGCCTTCCTGACCGGCTGGTGGAACGCCCGAGATCCGCTCCCCTTCAGCGAGGTCAACGAGCGCTGGGTGGAACAGCTCCGGCGGAATCGTCTCGCTCGGACGACCTACCAGTGGAAGAAGCCGGCGTCGAAGTCGAAGCTGGTCGCGCTCGGGGGCCGGGACTCGGGTCTGCCGGCGGTCGACGTCGAGCTGGACGGGCGTGCGCTGGACGACCGGGGCGCGTTCTTCCTGCGTCACGGCACGCCGGAGGAGACGGACGGGGTCGGCGCCCAGGAGTGCGGGTTCTGGCTCTACCGGAACGAGGCCTTCGGCCCCGACGGCGAGGTCGCGGTGAACTTCACGACCGGTGCGGGATCGATCCTGGGAACGCGCGGCCAGTTCTTCGGCAACGACTGCAACTTCACCACCATCCCTCGCACGGGCCGGGCGCTCGAGTACTTCGCGCCGTGGGGGCTGGCGGGAACCGACCTGCTGCGGGCCCAGGAGAAGGCCCTCGACGACTTCGAGCAGGGCCTCTCGACCGACACCTACGAGCACCGGGTCGAGGACGTGATCCCGCTCGAGGACCTCCCGGCCGGCTTCTCGGCGTTCCGGCACGGCACCGATCTGTTCCTCTTCTTTTCGGTTCCCCTCTCCTCGGTGGAGATCGAGAAGGACCAGTACCGTTATCGGAAGGGGCTCGTCCTGTACGACGCCCAGTGGAACGAGCTGATCCGCCGCACCGAAGAAGCGGACGCCGTGGTGACGCGCGTTCCCGACGCGGACGGCCGGAGCGAGTACTACCTGGTCGACATGTTCCGGGTGCGGATGGCGCCTGGCGCGTACCGCTTCGCCTTGCAGGTGGACGACCTCAATGGCGGCGGAATCGGCGTCGTGAAGGGACCGCTCAGGGTGCGCCGCTTCTCCGCGACCTGGCTTGAGCTCTCGGACCTGGTCCTCTCATCCGAGGCGATCCTGGGGATCCCTCCGGCGCGGTTCACGCGCCACGGGATCCCGGTCGTGGCGCTCCCGACCCGGACCTTCCTGCGTGATCAGCCGCTCGGTCTCTACTTCGAGACCTACCATCTGAGCCCGGGGAGCGGGCGCGAGCTCAGGTTCCGGGTCGACTACACGATCCGCGCGCGGGAGCTCGACCGGAGCGCGATCGAGCGCTTCTTCGGCGGGCTCCGTGGACTGGTCGGCGTGCGCGAGGAACAGGACGCAATCACGCTCTCCTTCGAGCGGACGATCCCGTGGTCGGCCGGCGCGGTCTGGCCCGAGCAGCTGTCCTTCGACGCCAGCGCGCTCGAGCCCGGCACCTACACGCTCGAGGTGGCGGTCACCGACCACAACCTGTACGACCGGCAGGTCGAGGCCGAGACGAGCTTCCGGATCGTCGACTGACGCCAGGCTCGTGAGAGCCGGGCCCCGCTCTTGCCTTTCGGGCGCCATCTTCCCCCCGCGGACGGCGAAACCGCGGCAGGTCGCGGCGGGCGCCCCGCGTCGTCCGAAACCGCGCCGCTCCCGAGGGCGTGTCGTTCGTCGAATCCCCGACAGTCGCTTCATCCCGGCCGGGCCACGGTCCCGCCCCCGCCGCTGTCTCGGCGGCGGTCCTGATCGCGATCGGGCTGGCCGGAGCGTACGCCGGTCCAGCCGCCGCGGTCCCGCTCGCGGTCGTGGCCAGCGCGGCCCTGGCCCTCCGGTCCGGCCGCTCCAGGGTGTGGGCCGTCCTCACGCTCGCGATCGGGATCCGCCTGCTCGGGTCGATCGCCGCCAGCCGGGCGGATGCGCGAACGTGGTGGGACCGGGCCGCCACGGG
>DASRVA010000192.1:0-17923 GCA_035687745.1 Gemmatimonadota bacterium | reverse complement strand
TGGCGAGGGCCAGCGCGGGATCGCGGGCGGCCTTGGCCCTGGCCGGGCCGGGCGCCGGGACCGTCCGTCGTGGCGCCGCCCTGGTCGATCCGGATGACGGCTGGGAGGCGGTGCGCCGACTGGACGCGAGGATCTGGCTGTCGGCGCGGGCGCCCAGGCCCCTCCGGAGCGGCGACCGGGTCCGGGTCCACCACGGGACCGCGCAGGTCATGGCGCGCGTCCGGCCGTACCAGAGAGAGCCCGTGCCGCCCGGTGGTACCGCCACGGCGCTCCTTCTTCTCGAGAAGCCGATCGTTCCGGCCGTCGGGGATCGGCTCGTTCTTCGGGCGTACAGCCCGGTCACGACGATCGGCGGTGGCGAGGTCCTGGCGCGGACGCCCCCCTGGACGCGGGGTCCCGCGCGAGCCGAGCGGGCGGCCCTCCTGGCCGGACTCGCGGATTCCCGGGGCCCGGCACGGGTGGCCGCGGTGCTCAAGGCGGCCGACGTCCGGGGTGTCGCCGAGGCCGCCCTTCCCCTGGAGACGGGTCTGGAGCGGGACGCCGTGCGCGCGATCACCTCAGGGGATCAGGTCGAGCGCCACGGCGGGCGGTGGTTCCTGCGGGCGGTCCGGGAGCGCGTCATGACGGGCATCGCCGAGAAGGTCGCCCGCCGGCACGAGACCCATCCGCTCGAGCCGGGGCTGGCGCTGCCGGCCGCCCGGCGCGCGATCCCCGACGCCGACCCCGCGCTCGTCGAGGCCGCCATCGACGCCCTCGTCGATGGCGGGATCCTGGAGCGGCGGGGGACGACGCTCGCCCAGACCGGTCGCAGGATCGAGCTGGAGCCGGACCAGGCCCGGCTCGTGGCGGCGGTCGGCGACCGCTATCTCCAGGCGGGGCTCGAGGCGCCGGAGACCACCGCCGTGGCCACGGCTCTCGGCGTCGACGGGGCGCGCCTCAGGTCGGTCCTCCGGTACCTGGAGAGCGAGGGTCGGCTGGTCAAGCTGGCCAGCGACTGGTGGGCCGACGCCGGCGCGCTCGAGCGTGCGCGGGTGGCCCTGACCGCCGCGATCGCCCGTCATGGCGGTGCCGATACCGGGATCTGCAAGGAGACCCTGGGCGTCAGCCGCAAGTACCTGATCCCGGTCCTCGAGCATTTCGACCGGGTTGGGATCACGCGCCGCGAAGGGAACCGGCGGACCCTGGCCGGAGGTGTCTCGTGAGGATCGAGCCGGGGCTCGGCCTGTGTCTTGCGCTGGCGTTGGTGGGCGCCCTGGCCTGCTCCTCGTCGCCCGAGCGGCGGGGGGAAGCGACGCCCGATCGGACGCGCGACCCGGAGTTCGAGGCCGCGCGCGAGGCCGCGCGGCCCGATTTCGAGAGCCAGGCCGAGGCGCTCGCGGCGGGCGTCTACGAGCCCTTCGTCCACCCCGATTCGGTGGTTCCCGGAGGGCCGGGAACGCCCGCAGGCCGGGCGCCGACGACGCCGCGGGACCGCGGAGACCCGAGCACGGAGGAGCTCCTCGGAACCCTCGGGGCGGACGTCCAGTATAATCGTAGGATCCCGGCCGGTGTTTCCGTCGAGGCGGCCGCGCCGGGTCCGACGTCCCGGGAGGAAGTCTGGACCCTTCAGATAGGAGCCTTCGGTAGCGAAACGGGAGCCCTTGTCCGCGTTCGAGAACTCCAGCAGCGGTTCCCCGACCTGCCGGCCTGGCGGGTCTCGGGGAACGACGGCCTGGTCCGCGTCTTCCTGGGTCGCTTCCCGGACGAGCGCGCGGGCGGTCCTGCCCGGGAGCGCGTCCGGAGCGCGGGCTACCCGGACGCGTGGCTGGTCAGGACGCCGTAACGCGGTCGCCCGGCTCGGCTTCCTGACGGCGCTGGCGGCCACCCTGGCCGTAGCGGAGCCTGCCGTCGCCCAGACCGTCGGTCCGCCCGCCACCGGTTTTCGCCTCGAGCAGAACTTCCCCAATCCGTTCACCCCCGGCGTCAGCCCGACCATCTTCACCTACCGGCTGGAGAGCGAGGGGCACGTGCGGCTCACCGTCTACAACCTGCTCGCCCAGGAGGTCGCGGTCCTGGTCGACCAGCGCCAGGGGCGGGGACTTCACCGGGTGGCGTGGGACGGCCTCGACCGGAACGGGGAGCCGGTGCCCGCGGGCGTGTATTGGTACAAGCTGGAGGGGGGAAGCCAGACGGCGCTCATGCGCCTGAGGGTGCGCGCAGCCTCCGCGCCGCCGGGCGTGGAGGACACGCTTCAGGGGATGCGGTAGAGCAGGCGACCGCAGCTCTCGCAAGTCGTCGGCGCGTCGCCGAGCTCCGCGATCTTCGCGGTCGGATACTGCACGAAGCAGCCGTAGCAGACGCCGTTCCGGACGGGCACCAGCGGGCGGTCGTACTTGGTCGCGATGCGGTCGAAGCGGCGCAGGACGGCACGGTCGATCTCGGCCCGCAAGCTCTCGATCTCCACGTCGATGGCGGCCTCGCCACCGGTTTCGAATCCGATCAGCTCGTAGCTCTTGTCCTGCAGATCCCGCTTGAGCTGCAGCAGGTCCTGCAGGGCGATCAGCAGCTCGATCCTGGCATCCAGGGCGACCTCCTCGCTCAGCCGGTGAACCGCTCGATGGCCTCGAAGAACTCGCTGGCGGTCCGTACGCCGTCCAGCCGCGACAGGTTCGTGGGCTCCTTGCAGAACTGGGCGATCTTCCCGAGGACGGGCAGGTACTGGTTGGAGATCTCGACCGGGGGGGCGACGATCAGGAAGAGGTGATGTACCGGCTTACCGTCGATCGCGTCGAATTCGAGGCCCTTCGACGTGCGACCGTAGGCGACGCGCAACCGATCGACGACCAGGGACCGGCAGTGCGGGATCGCGACGTGCTTGCCGATCCCGGTGGAGCCGAGGTTCTCGCGCTTCCGGAGAAGCTTGAACAGAGTCTCCTCGGAGCCGGCGTCCAGTCCCAGGAGTCCGACCAGCTCGCGCAGCGCCTCGTCCTTGGTCCCGGCCTGGAGCTCGAGGGACACCTCGTCCGGGGACAGGAATTCGACGAGCTTCATCAGGGGTTCATCCTCCGTTCTGGAGATGCCGGTGCCGCTGGCGCCGGTACCGAATGGGAGACTAGAAGTCGCGCCGCAGGCGGACCAGGAAGCGCGGTCCGTCGTCCGGCTCGCCCGTGTCGGTCACCCGCTGGGCCACGAAGAAGCCGACATAAGAAAAGAGGTTGATGCCGGAGACGCCAGCCCCGACGTCGGCGTGCCACCGGTCGTAGTCGTCGATGGCAGCGGCGTCCCCGAAGCCGACCAGGTGCCAGGACAGGAACAGCGCGTCGAGGGGGCGGAACAGGGGCAGCGGAAAGCGCGCCTCGGTGGAGACCTGGAAGGCCTCCTCCCCGACGAAGCGAGCGGCCGGGAAGCCCCGCAGCGAGCCCGGGCCTCCGAGGGACGCCTTCCGCTGGGGCGGCACGCCGTCCCCGTCCAACGGTCCCAACCAGAAGAGCCTGGCGTCCCACCAGACGTCGGTTCCCAGTCGCGTGTAGCGGCGCAGATCGACGAGCCCGCGCACGAAGTCGATATCGGCCCCGAGCGGTCCGCCGGCTCCCTCGATCTCGATCTCGACGCGCCAGCCCGGTGCGGGCAGGAGCGGGCTCTGGACGTCCCGCGTATCGAGTCGGCCGCCCACCGTCATGCTCCGGAGGTCGCCATTCTCGATGGCCGGGTTGACGCGGAAGTCCTCGTCGCCGCCGAAGAGGACGAAGGGAGATCGGTCGCCCTCGGAGCGCTGGCTGACGTCCAGGAGCGCGACCCATCCGACAAGCCGCGCGTCGACGGTCTCGCCGAGGAGCTCGATCCCGATCCCCCTCTCGCGCCACCAGTCCATCAGGTCCGAACCGGTCAGGAAGGTCGCCAGATCGTTCTCCCGCTCGGTGACCCTCCAGTCGTCGAAGGTCGCCGTCCGCTGGAAATGCTCGAAGCGTAGGCGGACCTCGCCCGGCAGGGGGAGCCGCTGCTCGATCCAGGCGCTCCAGAGGGCCCGGGAGTGGGTGGTCGCGCGGGCGTACCGGCCCCCCAGGGCCGGGGTCCGGCCGGGGTCGATCGGCTCGAGGTCCAGCCCCCAGGCGGGAACGAGGCCGTCGATCCGGTTGTAGCGGGCGAGCGTCACGCCATAGATGCCGTGCAGGTCGATCAGCCAGGGGAGGTTCGGGCCCCCGTCCTCGGCTTCGGGGAGCGCCGGCCCGCCCTCGTCGACGCCGGGCACCGCGGGCGGCGGGGCGGGCTCCGGCTCGAGAAACCCCCCGAGCGGGATCGGCTCCGACGGGCGGCGCTCCTGGGCCCGGGCATCCCGCGCCGCGGCGGCCAGGCCGAAGGCGCCGACGACGAGGAGTCTGGCGAGAAGGATCCGCCGGGCTAGGACGACCAACGGTAGAACCGGGCGCGCAGGGGTCCCTCGACGGCCAGGGCCCCGGCGTACCCCGAGCCGACCCGCACGTCGACGAGGGACCACCGTCCGCCTTCCTCCGGCCGATCGGGGAGGATGACCGCGAGGGCCGTCGGGCGGGGCTCCACCGACACGGCGAAACGGGGCAGCGCCGAAGGCAGGCCCCGCTCCAGGCCGTGTCCGGAGGCTTTGAGCCAGGCCTCCTTGCGCGTCCAGCAGGCGAAGAACGCCGCCGGTCGCAGTCGTGTCGGGACGCGCCTGAGCGCCTCGGCTTCGACCGGTGCGAAAAACCGCCGCGCCAGGCGCTCGTACGGGACGCCGCGGCGCAGGCGCTCGACATCGACGCCGACCGCCCGTCCGCGCGTGACCGCGACCAGCGCGACGTCCTCCGAGTGCGCGAGGTTGAAGTCGAGGTCCGAATCGCCCGCCAGGCGCGGTTTTTCGCCGGCCCCGGCGAGGAGCGGAATCTCCGAGGGCGGCACGCCGAGGTAGACGGAGAGGACGGCACGGAGGGCGGCCCGGCCGGCGACGAAGCGGGTCCGGTGTACGGCGAAGCGATGGCGCGCCGCCCGGCGCCGCTCCTCGTCCGAGAGAGTCTCCCAGGCCCGGCGCGGCTCGATCGAGGACAGCGAGATCCGCCAGACATGGACCTCGTCGTCCCCCAGGCGTGGCTTGTCCCGAGGCGTCTCCCAGCGCGCCATTGGTCATCTCCCGTCGAAATTCCCGTGCGTAGGATGTGGAACTCGTTGTCGCCGCGCGATAGAATCCAACCTAATGGCGGACTCCTTCCTGCGCACGACGCTGATGGCCCTGGAGAGGGGCGAGCTGAACCTCGACGAGGCCTGCCGGCGGCTGTCCGGCTGGCCGCACGAGCGGCTCCCCTTTGCCACCATCGACCACCGGCGGGACCAGCGGACGGGGCTCCCCGAGGTCGTCTACTGCGAAGGCAAGACGCCCCTCCAGGCGGCTGCCATCGCCGAGCGGATCTGGCACAACTCGGGGCGGCTGCTCGCCACCCGAGCCGGGGTCGATCACGCCGCAGCCATCGCCGCCGCCGTCCCGGGCGCCGTTCACAACCCGGTGGCGCGGACGGTCTCCGCCGGAAGGCCCGACGTCCCGGTCGGCGGACGGGTCCTCGTGATCACCGCCGGCACGAGCGACCAGCCGGTCGCCGGGGAGGCGATCGATACCCTGCGGATGTTCGGGCGCCCCGTCGAGACCGCGGTCGACGTCGGCGTCGCGGGGATCGACCGGATCCTGGAACAGGCCGGGCGTATCGCCGCCGCGGCGGCGGTCGTGGTGGTGGCCGGCATGGACGGGGCTCTGGCTTCGGTCGTCGGCGGGATGGCGCGCGTACCGGTGATCGCCGTACCGACCAGCGTCGGATACGGCGCGTCCTTCCAGGGTCTCGCCGCGCTGCTCACGATGCTGAACAGCTGCGCACCCGGGGTGGTCGTCGTCAACATCGACAACGGGTTCGGGGCGGGTGTGGCGGCGGCCCGCGCGACCGCGGCCGGCCAGGCGGCGGCCGAGGGCGGTCTGGGACAGGCGGCCGGAAGCTTCGATGCGTGAGGTGGAGCCCACCGACCGCTCCCTGTCGGAGGTCTCCCGCGCCGGGCGGGTCCTCCGCGACCTGGCGCTCTTTCTGCCGCATTTCGTCCTTCTCCTCAAGCGCCTGATCGGCGATCCGCGCGTCCCCCGGAGGAGCAAGCTCGTCCTCGGCGGGACTTGCCTCTACCTCGTCTCGCCGCTCGATGTGATCCCCGACTTCGTCCCGGGCCTCGGCCAGGTCGACGACGTGGTGGTGGTGCTGCTGGCCCTCCACAGCGTTCTGAACCGGGTCGACGAGTCGATCGTCCTCGAGCACTGGGAAGGGAGCGAGGACCTGATTCGCGCGGTCCGGAGCGGGCTCTCGGCGATCTCGCAGCTTCTGCCGGGCGAGCTGGAGCGCCGCGTGTGAAGACGGATCGCGCGCGATGCCGTCATTGCTGGAGGGCGCCATCGCGGATAGATTCATACGGCTGCGGGAGGCGCGAATGATCCGCAGCATGACGGGCTACGGTCGCGGCGAGGTCGAGGCTGGGGGCTACCGGTTTCTCGCCGAGATCAAATCGGTCAATCACCGGTTCCTCAACACCCACATCCGGCTTCCGCGCGAGTTCTCGCATCTGGAGAGCTTCGTCGCGGCGCGCTGCGCGGCCAGGTGCGAGCGCGGTCACCTGGCCGTCAACGTGGAGATCGGGGCCGCACAGCGCGCCGACGGGGGGTCGCCGCGGCTGAACCACGAGGTGCTGGATCGGCTGCTCGAGATCGCAGCCGGGTTGGAGGGGCTTCCCGGCGTGCGTGGCGGCATGTCGGTCGAGGCGCTTCTGGAGCTGCCGGGCGTGCTGGTGTGGGAGCCCGAGACCGTGCTCGAGGAGACGACGTTCCGGGATGGGGCCGGACGCGCGCTGGACGCCGCGTTGGACGGCGTCGTGGCGAGCCGGAGCACGGAAGGGCAGGCGCTGGCCGGTGACTTCGCGACCCGGCTGGCCACCCTCCGCGAGCTGCGGAACGGGGTCGAAGCCCTGGCGCCGGAGCGCGAGGCGCGAGAGCGGGAGCGCCTCCAGTCCAAGGTTCGCGCGCTCGTGGGCGACGAGGACGCCATCACGATCGACCAGATCGACCAGCGCGTGGCCCAGGAGATCGTCTTCCTCGCCGATCGCCTCGACGTCTCCGAGGAGCTGACACGCATGGCCGCCCACCTCGACCATTTCGCGGCGGAACTCGAGGCCAGCGGAGAGGCGGTTGGAAGGAAGCTGACGTTCCTCCTGCAGGAGCTCGGGCGGGAAGCGAACACGATCGCGTCGAAGTCGAACGACGCCGAGATGCAGCGCCTGGCGATCGACATGAAATCCGAGCTTGAGAAGATGCGCGAGCAGGCGGAGAACGTGGAATGACCGGCGACGCGAATCCCCGGCCCGAGACGAACCCGTTTCCGATCGTGCTGTCGGCGCCCAGCGGAACCGGCAAGACTACGGTCGCCAGGGAGATCTTCAAGCGGTTTCCCTACATCCGCTTCGCGGTCTCGTTGACGACCCGGAAGGCGAGACGGGGCGAGATTCAGGACGCCGACTACCGTTTCGTGGACGAGCGCGAGTTCGGCCGCGCGCGGGACGCCGGCGAGCTGGCCGAATGGGCGGTGGTCCACGGCCACCTGTACGGGACGCCGAAGGCCGACATCGAGGAGGCGCTCGGCGCGGGGCACCACGTGCTTCTGGACGTGGACGTCCAGGGGGGTGCGAGCCTGCTGGACCTGTACCCGGAGGCCGTGTCGATCTTCCTCCTGCCGCCGTCGCACTCGGCCATGGAGGCGCGCCTGCGCGGGCGGGGAACCGAGTCGCCCGCCGCGATCGCCGGCCGGCTCGACGACGCGGTCGGGGAGATCGACGCGGTGAGGCGCTACGACTACGTGGTCGTGAATCGCGAGCTGGACGACACCGTCGACACGTTCTCGCACATCATCCACGCCGAGGAGCACCGCCGCTCCAGGCTGGAGGAGCTGGATCGCTGGATCGACATCCACTTCCCGCGCGCCATGGGCGCGAGGCGGGGAGCCCATTGAACCGAGAAGGAGGTCACCCATGAAGGTATTCACACCCGGACAGGCCGCCGCGGCGACGCCGGACAGCAACAAGTACGAGGCGCTCGTCGTGGCCGCCGCCTACGCGCGGAAGCTCAACGAGCTTCCCAAGGAGGGCGGCAAGGAGTGGAAGAAGAAGTACACGACCCGCGCCCTGGAGGACCTGGTCGAGGGCGAGATCGAGTACGACATCGTCGAGAAGCGGCCCGCCGGCTCGTGAGCGACCTGTTCGCGGGCCGCGTCGTCACGCTCGGCGTGACGTCGGGGATCGCCTGCTACAAGGCGGTCGATCTGATGCGCGACCTGCAGCGCGCGGGAGCACGCGTGCGGGTCGTGCTCACCAGGGCCGCCGCGGAGCTCGTGCGACCGGCCCTGTTCGAGGCTTTGTCGGGGGAGCGGGTCGGCACGGAGCTGTGGGTCGATTGGCCCGAGGGCGCGGACGACGAGGAGTATGCCCGCTTCCCGCACCTGGATTTCGCGCGCGGCGTCGACGCCGTCCTGGTCGCACCGGCCACCGCGAACATCCTGGCCAAGGCCGCGGCCGGGCTGGCCGACGATCTCCTCAGCACCACGCTCCTGGCCGTGGATCCGCGCCGGACCCCGGTCGTCTTCGTGCCCTCCATGAATGCCATGATGTACGCCCATCCAGCGGTGGTTGCCAACCGCGCCCTCCTGCGGGAGCGGGGCTCCTGGCTGGTGACGCCCGACGAAGGACCGCTGGCGTGCGGCGAGTTCGGCGTCGGCCGGTGGCCGGGGAGCGCGCCCATCCTGGCCGCGCTGGACCGGCTTCTGAACGGGAGCGGCGCCCTGGCCGGGCGGCGCGTCCTGGTGACGGCGGGGCGGACGGAGGCCGAGATCGATCCGGCCCGCACGCTGACCAACCGCTCCACCGGCCGGATGGGGTTCGCGGTGGCGCGGGCGGCCTGGAGACACGGGGCCGACGTCACGCTGATCCACGGACCGGGGGGGCTGGAGGCACCGCCGTACGTGCGGACGGTTCAGGTCCGGACCGCCGAGGAGATGGCCGACGCCGTCCTCGAGGCCCTGCCGGGCGCGGCCCAGCTCTGGATGACGGCGGCCGTCAACGACTGGCGCCCGGTAGAGGCATCCCCGAGCAAGATCAGGAAGTCGGAGTGGGATGGTATCCTGGAGCTGGAGCCGACCGTCGACATCCTCGCCCGCGCGGTCGTGGAGCGGGAGCCGGGCACCGTGGTCGTCGGATTCGCGGTCGAGACCGACGATCCCGAGCGGCGCGCTGAGGAGAAGCGGGTCGCCAAGGGATGCGATTACATCGTGGTGAACAACCCTCTGGAGGAGGGGGCGGGCTTCGCCCACGAGACCAACGCCGTGACGCTTCTGGGACCGGACGGGCTCCGGATGCGTTTCGACCGGATGCCGAAGGAAGCCCTCGCCGACCGCCTGCTTCGCGAGGTCGTGGATCGCGTGGGCGCCGCCAGCCCGGTCCGGTGACGGGGGGGGATCGCGAGGAGGTCCGGCGGCGGCTCGTCCACGCCCAGATGCTCGGCGAACGCTTTCTGTATCGGAGCCCGGGGCGAGAGGCGGGATCGGAGCCGGAGGAGGTCGCCGTCATCCCGGAAGCCGTCAGCGGGCCGACGGAGGACGAAGCCGGTGGCGCATTCGACGCCGCGGCGTGGGAGGAACTCCGCCGCGAGGTCATGACGTGCACCCGCTGCGAGCTCCACCGGACCCGCACCCAGGGGGTCTTCGGCAGCGGCACCCCGGCCTCCCGGTTCATGGTCGTGGGAGAGGCGCCGGGGTTCCACGAGGATCTGCAGGGAGAGGCGTTCGTCGGCAAGGCCGGACAGCTTCTGACCAAGATCCTCGAGGCGATCGGGTTCTCGAGAGACGAGGTTTTCATCACCAACATCCTGAAGAGCCGGCCGCCCGGGAACGCCGATCCCGCGCCGCACCAGGTCCAGGCCTGCCTCCCGTACCTGGAGCGGCAGATCGAGCTCCTTCGGCCGGCGGTGATCCTCGCCCTCGGACGACACGCGGCGCGGACCTTGCTCGGCGTGGACGGCTCGATGGCCGCGCTGCGCGGGCGGGTCTTCGAGTTCCGGGGCGTGCCGCTGGTCGCGACCTACCATCCGGCGGCGCTGCTTCGGAACCCGCAGCTCAAGCGCCCGACATGGGAGGACGTCCAGCTCGCCCGGCGGGTCTACGACGAGCGAATGGCGACGGGAGAGGGGGAGACCGTGAATGGATGAAACGATCGTCGCCTCGAAACCCTCCGGTCGATCGATCGACCGCGTCTCGCCGCACTCGGACGAGGCCGAGATCTCGGTCCTGGGGGCCATGCTCCTCGAGGAGACGGCGGCCGACCGGGCGATGGAGATCCTCACGGAGGACGACTTCCATCATCCGGCCCATCGCCACATCTTTCGCGCCGCCTCGAGCATCCGCAATCAGGGCCATGCGCCCGATGCGCTGGCAGTGCGCGAGGAGCTCAGGCGTATCGGGAGCCTCGACGAGGCGGGGGGCGGCGAATACCTGGCCCGGATCGTCGACATCGTGCCTACCGCCGCCAACCTTCCCTACCACGCGCGCATCGTTCAGGACCTGGCCGTCAAGCGGCGGTTGATCCGGGCCGGTACCGAGATCGTGTCCGAGGCGTACGAGTCGGTGGACGATTCGGATCAGCTCCTCAATCGCGCCGAGGAACGGATCTTTCGTCTCTCGGAGCACCGGTTCAAGCGTTCGTTCACGCCGATCAGCCAGCTTCTGCAGGGCGCCATCATGCAGCTGGAGACCCTGTCGTCGCGGCGCGAGTCGATCACGGGTGCCCCAACCGGCTTCAAGGACCTCGACGAGCTGACGGCCGGGTTCCAGCTCAGCGACCTGATCATCGTGGCGGGGCGTCCGTCGATGGGCAAGTGCGTCTCGCACGATACCGAGATCACGCTGGACGACGGCAGCGTTGCGACGATCGAGGAGATCTGCCGCCGTCGTCGCGCCCGCGTGCTCACGCTCGAGGACGATTGGCGGTTGCATGCGGCGGACGTCAGTCACTTCGTCGACGACGGCATCAAACCGGTGTTCCGTGTGACCACGCAGCTGGGTCGGCAGGTCGAAACCACGCTAACCCATCCATTCCTCACGATCGACGGTTGGAAGCCGCTCGATGAGATCCAAGTCGGGGACCGGGTCGCTGTTCCTCGCGAGCTCGAGGTCTTCGGGGATGATGATCTCCCCGAGGAATTGCTGGAGAGATGGGCCAGAGAAGTGTCTTCGACCAGGGAGGAAGAACCTCAAACCAGAGTCTCTCGAGATGCGCCCGACCCTTATCCTCGCTCTTCAATGTTGGAAGAAGAATGCGGGGACTTGGAAGCGTCATCCGTGGGGGCTTTGACGACGACACTGGAAATCCCATCCCGAGTATTCACCCTGCGTCGCCGGAAGCTTGGTTTCTTCCTCAGTCAGCTCTTCGCCGAAGGAGGTTGGGTTCGCATTTCGAAGATTGCACCGCCCCGTCTTGGGTACGATGCCGGTTCGGAGCGAATCGGGAGGCAGATTCAACACCTGCTTCTCCGCTTCGGCGTCCTTTCCCGCTTGTCTCTAAAGACCGGAGCGTGGCACTTGGAGGTTCACGACACGGGATCTCTTCGGGAGTTCTTGGGCCGGATTGGTGTTGGCGGGCTTGCGCACTCGATCCAGGGGATCTCGGCCGGCGAAGAAGACGCCAAGGCGATCTACTGGGACGAGATCGTTCGCATCGAAGCCATGGGCCTGAAGCAGGTCTATGATCTCACAGTGCCCTCCACCCACAATTTTATTGCCAACGATGTCTGTGTGCACAATACGAGCTTCTGTCTCAACGTCGCGGCCCACGCGGCCATCGTGGAGGATCTGCCGGTAGCCGTATTCAGCCTCGAGATGTCCATGGAACAGCTCGTTCAGCGTCTGATTTCGACCGAGGCCCTCGTGTCCCTGAAGACGCTTCGTACCGGTCAGGCGTCGAGCGAGCAATGGAAGAGCGTGGCCGACGCTTGCGACCGCCTGAGGCGTGCCGCCATCTACATCGACGACAGCGGGCTACTGAGCGTCCACGACATGCGGGCCAAGGCGCGACGTCTCAAGCAGCAGCGCGACATCGGTCTGGTGATCGTCGATTATCTGCAGCTCATGGAGAGCGGCATGCGGGCCGAGAGCCGGCAGCAGGAAATCACCGAGATCAGCCGGTCGCTGAAGGCGCTCGCGAAGGAGCTGAACATCCCGGTGATCGCGCTGTCTCAGCTCTCGCGCGGTCCGGAACATCGCGCCGACCAAAGGCCGAGGTTGGCGGATTTGAGAGAGAGCGGCTGCCTGACCGGCGAGACCCTGGTTTATCTTTCGGAGGCAGGCCGGTATCGCCCTATCGGAGAGCTAGAGGGGCGGAGCGGGTTCCGCGTCCTCGGGTTGAACACGGCGACATGGAAACTCGAATCCGCCCGGGTCGAGCGCGCCTTTGCCACTGGATACAAACCCGTACTCCGGCTGACGACACGCCTCGGAAGGTCAATTCGAGCTACTGCGAATCATCGGTTTCTCACAATCGACGGTTGGAAGCGCCTCGACGAGTTGGTACCCGAGGACCGGATCGCACTGCCACGAAGCCTTCCTGAGCCCATGGTGAAAGCGTCGATGGGAGATGAAGAACTGGCTCTCCTGGGCCGCTTAATCGGGGATGGTTGCACCCTGCCGCAGCACGCTATCCAGTACACCACGAACGAGGAAGCCCTTGCCGAGGATGTCTCGATGCTTGCAAAAGAGATGTTCGGAGACCGGGTAGCTCCTCGGGTTAAGCGTGAACGCAATTGGTATCAAGTCTACTTGGCGGCCACGGACCGTCTGACACACCGACGCCACAATCCAATTTCATCGTGGTTGAGGGATCTTGGAGTCTTCGGCCTCCGCTCGTATGAAAAGCGTGTCCCCGACAAGGTGTTCGAACAGTCCAACCGAGGAATCGCCATATTCCTGCGACAGCTTTGGTCGACCGATGGATGCATCAGGCTAAACGGTCGGTATCCGCAGGTGTACTACGCCTCGAGCAGCGAACGTCTCGCACGGGATGTCCAATCCTTGCTTCTTCGTCTTGAGATCAACGCTGTCCTTCGTCGTTATCCACAAGGTCGCAAGGGCCGGGACCAATACCACGTGCTCATAACGGGCAAGGCCGATCTCACCCACTTCCTTACGAAAGTCGGAGCTGTTGGAAAACAGAAGATCGTTCACAGCGTAGCTATCGAGCACCACCTCACCACAAGAGTCTCGAATACCAACCGCGATCTCCTCCCGTTAGAGGCTTGGAGGGGATTGGTGGTTCCCGCGATGCGGACTGCCGGGATGACTACCCGTCAAATGCAGGCGGCCATCGGCACTTCCTTTTGTGGGACGACCCTCTACAAGTCGAGCATGGGGCGCGACCGTGCCGCAAGGGTGGCGCGCGCCGTCGATTCCGATGATCTGGCCCGCTTGGCGGCCAGCGACGTTTACTGGGATTCGATCCTGTCGATCGAGGCGGACGGAGAAGCCCCGGTCTACGATCTCACGGTGGCAGGACTCCATAACTTCGTTGCGGCAGATATCATCGTTCACAACTCGCTCGAGCAGGACAGCGACCTCGTGCTCTTCCTATACCGCGACGAGTACTACAACCCCGAGAGCACCGACAAGAAAGGCGTCGCCGAGATCATCATCGGGAAGAACCGGAACGGCCCGACGGGCATGATCGAGCTGGCGTTCCTCGCCAACTTCATGCGGTTCGAGAACCTGGACGCGTTCCACACCCGTATGCCGTGACCGCCCGCCCCCGGACCCGCTTCACGTGCACCTCCTGCGGGGCCGTCGCTCCGCGCTGGGCGGGCCGGTGCGCCGACTGCGGGGAGTGGAACACGCTGGTCGAGGAGAGGGTCGAGCCGGGCGCGGCGCGACGGGCCCAAGACGCAACGCCGGTCCATCGGCTGACCGACGTGGACGCCTCCGAGCTCGTGCGGATCGGCTCGGGAACGGCAGAGCTGGACCGGCTCCTGGGCGGCGGGATCGTGCCGGGCGGCCTCTACCTGGTCGCGGGCGAGCCCGGGATCGGCAAGTCGACCCTCCTCCTCCAGGTGGCGGGGCGGCTGGCCGAACGTGGCCGGACGGTCCTCTACCTGGCGGGCGAGGAGTCCCCGGCGCAGATCAGGATCCGGGCCGAGCGGCTGGGCGTCGACACGGGTGGCGTCCTGGTCGCCGCGGGAACCGAGCTGGAGGCCCTCCTCTCGGCGTGCGAGCGCGCGCGGCCGGCGATCGTCGTCTGCGACTCGATCCAGACGGTCTACGACCCGGCGCTCTCGAGCGCGCCCGGATCGGTCTCCCAGGTCCGCGCGGCGGCCGGGGCCTTTCAGCGCTTCTGCAAGTCGAGCGGGACGGCGGCCTTCCTGATCGGGCACGTCACGAAGGGAGGCGGTATCGCCGGCCCCAAGACCCTCGAGCACGCGGTGGACGCCGTACTCCAGTTCGACGGCGACGTCCAGCACGAACATCGCGTCCTCCGGGCGCTCAAGAACCGCTTCGGCTCGACGCACGAGATCGCCGTCTTCACGATGACGGGCGTGGGGCTGGAGGCGGTCGAGAACCCGTCCTCGTTCTTCCTGGATCCCGAGCGGTGCGCGAACCCGGCGCCGGGATCCGCGCACGTGGCGAGCCTGGAAGGGACGCGGCCGCTCCTGATCGAGATCCAGGCGCTGGTCGCAGAGAGCCCGTACGGGACGCCGCAGCGGGTCGCGGGAGGGTTCGACGCACGCCGGATGGCGCTCCTCCTGGCCGTGCTGGAGAAGCGCGCGGGCTACGCCGTCGGCGGGCGGGACGTGTTCCTGAACGTCGTCGGCGGCCTCACGTTGAGCGAGCCGGCGGTCGACCTCGGGGTCGTCGTGGCGCTCGCCTCGAGCCACGCCGACCGGCCAGTCCGGCCCGGCACGGTCGTGTTCGGCGAGGTCGGCCTGACCGGCGAGATCCGCCCTGTACGGCACGCCCCCGCGCGTCTCCGGGAGGCCGCTCGGCTGGGATTCCGGCGGGCGGTGATCGGGGGTGGCGGAAAGGGGGTCGAGGCAGAGATCTTACAGGCGGGGGACAATGAAATGAGTCTCGAAGCCGCCCCATCGGTCCGCGAGGCCGTACGGCTCGCCCTCGAGCCATGAGGGATCCGGGCCGCCCCAACGCGCCGCCCATCATCCCATACATCCGGCGGCGCATCATTCCACGGGAGGAAGCGCATGAGATACCTGCGTGTGGTCTTCGCCATCCTGATCCTCTGGGCGGGCGTAGCGGCCGCGCTGCTGGAGCCCGACTGGGTGACCTACACGATCCTCGGGACGGGAGGCGCGGTGCTCCTCCTGACCCTGCTGCTGGAAGCGCGAATCCGGCAGAGCGACGCGCGGCAGGTCCTGACCGCCGGCATCGGGCTCGTCCTCGGGCTGTCGCTGGCCGCCCTGGTGCTGGCGATCGCGAGCGGGATGCCGCTGATAGCCGGCTACGTCGGCGGCGGCGCCCGGATCGCGACGTTCGCGACCTCGCTATTCGTGCTCGTCTGCGGCTACCTGGGAGCGGTGGTCGGACGGGCGGTCACGCATGACCTGACCCTCTTCCGCCAGCCCGAGGCGGAGGGCGGCCGAGGGACCCGCTTCCTGGTCGGCGAGAAGTCCCTGATCGACGGCCGGATCGTCCGCCTTGCCGAGAGCCCCCTGCTCTCGGGTGAGATCATCGTTCCACGCTTCGTCGTCGATCAGCTCAACGAGATGGCCGCGAGCCACGTCCCGCTGGAGAGGTTCCGGGGCGAGCGCGGCCTGGAGAGCCTCAAGCGCCTCCAGCAGAACCGACTGCGGCCGATCTTCATACGCGAGCTCGACCTCCTGCACGGAGAGATCGAAGGCGTTCTCGACTACGCCGTCCAGCACGACGCCCGCATCGTGACCCACAACCCGGCTCTCATCAAGGAAGCCGCCCGGCGCGGGATCCCGATCGTCAACCTGGACGAGATCGCGCGCATGCTCGAACCGGAGATCCTCTCCGGGGACGAGCTGGTCGTCCGCCTCGTGAAGCCCGGCAAGGAAAAGGAACAGGCCGTGGGCTATCTCGAGAACGGGAACATGGTCGTCGTGGAGGACGCGCGCGACGACATCGGCCGGACGGTGCGGGTGGCGGTAACGGGACTGCATCAGACGCGTGCGGGGACGCTGATCTTCGCGAAGAAGCGGGGCGAGGCGGGCCACGGTCCCGCCTCCGAGGCGGAGCTCGGCACGCACGAAGCGGTCGAGGGGGCCGGTCGTTCCTGATCCCCGCCGCGGCGGTCCTGGTCGCCGCCGGACGCGGCCTTCGCATGGGCGGCGGGGCCAAGCAGTTCCGTCTCCTGGAAGGCCGACCCGCCATGTGCTGGGCGGCGCGGCCGCTCCTCGAGGCCTTGTCGGGGCCCCTGGTGCTGGTCCTGCCGGCCGAGCGGCTGGAGGAGGGGGAGGACCTTTTCCGCACCCATCTGCCGGCCGCGGGGAACCGACTCCGGGTGACGCCGGGCGGGTCCCGCCGTCAGGACTCGGTGAGGGCGGGGCTCCGGTCGATCCCGGAGGCCGGCACGGTGCTCGTCCACGACGCCTCGCGACCTTTCGCTTCGCGCGGGCTCTGCGAGAGGGTCGCGCGTAGGGCCGCCGCCGGCCGGGCCGTCCTTCCGGCCGTGCCGATCCACGACACCCTGAAGGAGGTGGCAGGGGAGCGGGTCGTCGCGACCCGCGACCGGAGCCGCTTCGTGGCCGCCCAGACCCCGCAGGGGTTCCCGCAGGCGATCCTGAGCCGCGCCCACGACGAGGCAGGCCCCGAGGAGGCCACCGACGACGCCGAGCTGTGCGAGCGGCTCGGGTATCCGGTGACCTGGCTCCCCGGGGAGGATCTCAACCGGAAGCTCACCGAGCCCGCCGACTGGGCGTGGGCAGAGCGCACGATCGCGGGCGGCGGGGTCCGATGGTAGTCCGGACCGGGATCGGCTTCGACGTCCACCCTTTCGCCGAGGGGCGGCGGCTCGTCCTGGGGGGGGTCGAGATCGACCATCCACGCGGGCTCGCCGGGCATTCCGACGCCGACGTCGTCTGCCACGCGATCGCCGACGCGATCCTGGGCGCAGCCGCGCTCGGGGACATCGGGCACCACTTCCCGCCCGACGATCCACGCTGGAAGGACGCCGACAGCCGGGACCTCCTGCGCGTCGTCGCCGCGCTCCTCCGGGACGCCGGCTGGGAAATCGTGAACGTCGACGCCACCGTGCTCGCCGAGGCGCCCCGGATCGCCCCGCATTCGGACGCGATGCGGTCGGAGATCGCGGCCGCCCTCTCGATCGGGCTGAACGAAGTCGGCGTCAAGGCGACCACCATGGAGGGCCTGGGATCGATCGGACGCCGGGAGGGAATCGCGGCCATGGCGGTGGCGACGATCCAGCGCCGCCCGGAGTGATCGCTCGCCTCGAGTGCGCCCGCTGCGGGCGGGCCCAACCGGCCGACAGGCTCCAGAACCTCTGCCCCTGCGGCGGTCCCCTTCTGGCCCGCTACGACCTGGCCGGGCTGGCCGGCCGTTGGCGCCCGGAGGACCTTGGCGGGCGGCGCGACCTGTGGCGCTACCGGGAGGTCCTGCCGGTCGCCCCGGACGAGGAGCCGCTCACGCTCGGGGAGGGTGGCACCCCTCTCCTCCGCTCCCGGCGGATCGGGCCGGCGGCCGGTCTCAGCGGGCTCCTCCTCAAGGACGAGACCCTGAACCCGACCGGCTCCTTCAAGGCGCGCGGCCTGACCGTCGCCGTCCACCGGGCGCGCGCGCTCGGCGCCGAGCGGATCGTCCTCCCGAGCGCCGGGAACGCCGGCAGCGCCGCGGCCGCCTAC
>DASRVA010000191.1:0-6009 GCA_035687745.1 Gemmatimonadota bacterium | reverse complement strand
CGGATCAGGTCGCCGAGGCGGCCTTCTTCTTGAAGAGCGCGGCGATGATGGGCAGGATCGCCCCACCGAGCGCGCCGGCGCCGATCTCGGCCCCCGCCCCGCCGCTGGTTAGAAGGCCGAGGATCACGCCGCCCACGATCCCCAGGATCGAGTTCATCGCCACGCCGGGGTTTCGCGAGCGAGCCAGCAGGCCACCGATGTTTCCGCCGATCAGCCCGCCGACGAGGTTGAGGACAAGGTCCATCTCCCTCCTCCTTCCAAGGATGGGTGTCGGGCCGCGACCCACGGCCCACCCATGCAACGTAACGACCGGTTCGGGAGTACGCGAGAGTTGGCGAATAGTGCGACCTATCGAAAAGTGGTCATCTCCATCAAGTTTGAGAAACTGGCTTCCTACTTGCAGGAAGGAGAGGGCATGATGAACGTCGTCGTGCTCATGAAGGATGGACGCCGGCGGAAGGGCGTCACCGACCGCTTCCAGCCCGAGAGGCCGTTCCTGCTCCTGCGCCAGCTCGACGTGGCGGGGAACCCGACCGGGTACGTGGACGTCGAGATGCAGGACATCCGGGCGGCCTTCTTCGTCCACGACCTGGCCCTCAACCGGACGAGCCGCCACACCATGCACGACGCTCCTTTCCAGCCGCCCCTCCCGGACCCCTCGAAGGGAACGATGGTCCGCGTGCGCTTCGTCTGGGGGGAGGTCATGGACGGCGTCGTCTACGACTACCAGCCCGACGCCCGGGCGTACTTCCTCCATCCCCACGGGCCGCTGAACCGGGCCTACAACGTGGAGCGGGTCTACGTGACCCGCGAGGCGATGCGCGAGCTGAAGGTGCTGGCCACTCCGGCCACCGCTGCCAACTCCTGAACGCAGGCCACCGCCGGACGGTGGCGATCCCCGGACGTCGACGGTCGGGCTAAGTTCCGCGGGTGAGCCTTCCCTCCAGTCGCGAGCGGCGGCTCGTCGGCCTGGCGGCCGGGGCGGGCGCGTGCGTCCTCGTCCTGCTCCTCACGGCCAGCGAGGTCTTCCGGGCCCTCGAGCGCCGGACGGGCGATCAGCTCCTTCAGATCGAGCGGGCGGTCGCGAGCGGGGGGCTCGCCGATTCCTCGATCGTCATCGTCGACATCGACAACCGGACCCTCCGCCTCTACCAGGAGGACCTCGGGCGGTGGCCCTGGCCCAGGAACGCCCACGGCGCGATCCTCGAGCTGATCGGGCTGGGGAAGCCGCGCCTTATCGGGTACGACGTCCTTTTCAGCGAGCCCGACCTGGCCCGCCCGGCGGCCGACTCGCTCTTCCTCGAGGCCGCAAGGGCGGCCCCGCCGACCCTCCACGCGGTCCTCTTCGACGAGCCGGACGCCGATCCGGCCCAGGCGGCGCGCCTCGAGCGAACCCTCCTCGACCGGGGCGACCGGCTGGCCGCGCTCGAGCGGTTCGCGCTCCCGATCTCTCCGGACGAGCTCTCCGTGCCGTCCTACACGACCGCCGACCTCCCGCTGGCGGGCCTCCTCGGCTCGGCGGCAGGGATCGGCGCGATCAACCGCTCGCCGGACCCGGACGGCGTGGCGCGTCGGGAGCGCCTCGTGTCCAGCTTCCGCGGCCTCGCCTATCCGGGGATGGCTCTCGCACTGACCGTGGGCGGTCCATCGGGCTACGACCGGCTGAGCGCCCAGGGCGGCGCCCTGTTTCTGGACGGCGCGCGGCTGCCCCTCGAGGACGGCCGTCTCCGGCCGCACTGGCGGGGCTCCTACGCCGACCGGCCCTACCGGGTGGTCGCCGCGCACGACGTCCTGAACGCATACGCCCAGCTCGCGACGGGGGTAGAGCCGGATCTGGATCCCATGATCTTCCAGGACCGGATCGTCCTGGTGGGCTCGAGCGCGACCGGCGTGGCGGACCTCTTGGCGGGCCCGTTCGCCCCGGTCGAGCCGGGTGTCTTCCTGCACGCCACCCTCCTCGACACCCTGCTCTCGAAGGACTTCCTGCGGGTCCTTCCCCCGGCCGTCGCTCTGGCCGCCACCCTTCTGCTGACCTTGGCCAGCGGGCTTCTCCTGGCGCGGATCCCGTCCCTGCCGCGGGCGGCCGTGGCCGCCGCGGGCCTCATCCTCGGGGTCGCGCTCCTGGCCGGGGGGGCGTTCCTCGGGGCGGGGTGGCTTCTCCCCGTCGCCGCCCCGGTGGCCGGGATCGTGCTCGCCACGACCGGGGCCATGGCCGGGAACTGGCTCACCGAGGGGCGCCGCCACCGTGAGGTCCGAAGCGCCTTCGGGAAGTTCATCCCCCCCGCGGTCGTCGACGAGATCACCTCCGCCGGCACCGATCCACGCCGCGTCGAGCGTCGCGAGATCAGCGTCCTCTTCAGCGACGTCCGCGGCTTCACCACCCTCTCCGAACGCTCGACCCCCGAGCTCGTCATCGAGACCCTGAACGAATACATGGCGGCGATGGTCGGGGTCGTGTTCGACCACGGCGGAACGCTCGACAAGTTCATCGGCGACGGGCTGATGGCGTTCTTCGGGGCTCCACTCCCCGATCCCGACCACGCCAGCCACGCCTGCGCCTGCGCGAGCGCCATGGTCGACCGGCTGGAGGAGCTGAACGCGGGATGGGAAGCGGCGGGTAAGCCGCCCCTGGCGATCGGGATCGGCGTCCACACGGGCCATGCCGTGGTGGGCTTCGTCGGCGACCCCGAGCGCCGGCTCGACTACACCGCCATCGGCGACACGGTGAACGTCGCGAGCCGCCTGGAGGGTCTCACCAAGGAGGCCGGTGCTGCGATCCTGGCGTCCGCCGCCACCCTCCGGGCCGCCGGCGACGGCGTCCCCGCCCGCCCGCTCGGGAAGCGCGCGGTCAAGGGTCGCGCCGAGCCCATCGAGGTGTACGCGCTGGGAGAGTCGACGGCTTGAAGGACGGTCGGACCGGGCCCAGGGCACGTTTACGCCTGCGATCGGCATGATTATGATTAGCCATCGATGAACAACCCGTTCGTGGAGCAGATCACCGAAGCGCTCCTCTCGGGGTCGGGGCCTCTGTACCTGGTCCTGGCGCTGGTGGTCCTGGGTGCGCTCCTGGTCCTCAGGGCAAGCCGGGACCCGGCCGTCCGGCGCCGCGCCCTCCTGGTGGCCGGGCTGGTTCTGATGTTCGCCCTGCTCCAGATCTTCCTTGGCCGGATCCCCGAGCAGATGGCCCGGCCCGACAACCTGACCTACGTCGTCCTCAGCGTCACCGTCCTCATCCTCGGCTACCTGGCGGCGCTCCTGATCGGGACGTCCGTCATCGTCGACTTTCTGCTCGTCCGGGTGCTCAGGTTCGAGATCCCGAACATCCTCCGGGACGCCAGCGTCTTCACCCTCTTCTTCGTGGGGGTCCTGCTCATCCTGTACCGTCAGACCGACCTCGACGTGACAGGACTCTTCACCACGGCGGGAATCCTATCGATCGTGATCGGTCTTGCGCTCCAGGACACGCTCGGGAACGTCTTCAGCGGACTCGCCATCCAGACCGAGCGTTCGTTCAACGTCGGAGACTGGCTGCGGTTCGGGGAGATGGAGGGGGTGGTCGTCGACGTCTCGTGGCGTGCGACCAAGCTCCGGACCCGGCAAAACGACCTGGTCATCATCCCCAACACCCAGATCAGCAAGGAAATCGTGATCAACTACAGCGCGCCGACCCGGATCCACGCCGTCACCGAGGAGATCGGAGTCCATTACCGCCACCCACCGGCCGAGGTGATCGCCGCAATCGAGGAGGCCGCGGACCAGACGGAAACGATCCTGAAGCGCCCGCGAGTGGACGTCCGGACGCGTCAGTTCGGCGACTTCGCGATCACCTACCAGACCAAGTACTGGATCAAGGACTACGAGGACCTGGAGGATATCAAGAACGCGTTCAATACCCGGATCTGGTACTCGTTCAGGCGGCGCGGGATCGAGATCCCGTTTCCCATCCGGGACGTTTTCCTGCACGAAGTCACCCGGGAAACCCTCGAGGCCGAGGCGGACAAGCGTAAGGAGCGTATCTTCCGTTACCTGCGTCGCGTTGAAGTCTTTGACGCCCTCAGCGAGCAGGAGACGCAGGACCTGGCCAGGCGCGCACGGGTGGAGCAATACTTCCGTGGCGAGACGGTCATCCGGCAGGGGACCGCCGGCGACTCGCTGTACATCATCGACGACGGACTCGTCGAGGTCATCGTGAGCCACAACGGCCGCAGCGAGAGCCTGGCCCAGCTCGGGCCGAGGTCGTTCTTCGGTGAGATGGCGCTCCTGACCGGGGAGAACCGGACGGCGACCGTGGTGACGCTGGCCCCGACCAGCTTCTTCGTCGTGGATCGCGAGGCGTTCCGTGAGACCCTCGAGCGGAACCCGCACATCGCGGAACGGATCTCTGAGATCCTCGCCGAGCGCCGGCGCGAGCTCGAGGAAACCCATGCCGCGCTGCACGAAGCTCATACCCAGGACATGGACGATGAGAAGCATCGGATCCTGACCCGGATCCGCGATTTCTTCGGCTTCAAGACGACGGAGAGCTCATGACACGACCTGCTTCGCTCCTTCTCGCGGCTTGGACGTGGACCCTCTTCCTGACGGCGACCGCATCGGCGCAGGACGATCTCGGGGCCATGCTGGCCGAACGCCAGAAGGCGGTCCCGAAGGGCCGCCACGCGTTCCAGGAAACGTGGCTTCTGCCGAGCCAGGGGGCGGACGCCCAGCCCAACCGGTTCGCCGGCCGGATCACCGTCTACCAGGACGGCCCCCGCGAGCGGCTCGAGATCCGGCAGGTCGAGGGCGAGGGGCTGAGCGAACCGATCGTGATCGTCTCCAACGGCCGGAGCTATCACCTCGTCACCAAGGTCGGCGCGACGCCGTTCGCCGAGAGCGCGCCCTCGAAGGAGCCGTTCGTGCGGCTCGTCCTCGCCGGGCCGGCGGGCGAAGCCCCCCAGCACCGCTCCGTGCCGGTCCCGTCGGGGGGTCAGGCCGTCGTCCTCAGGAACGCGGTCGACGCCGACTTCGACGCGGGGGACGCCTTCCAGCTCCGCCTCCCCCAGGTCGGCGGCGGGCTCCTGAAGTCGGGGCTGTCCCAGTTCTCGGCCGCCCAGAGCACCCAGCTCACGGCCTCGGCCGGCGCCCGCGGAGTGGACCAGATCCGGACCGCCGACGGGACGATCTCGGTCACGCCCGATCCGGAGGCGGTGCGCCGGATGGAGGCCCAGACGGTCTCCGAGGTCGAGCTCGAGGGCTTCAAGCTGGAGGGCGGACTCGCCCCCTACGACGAGCTGCCCGCGGCCGCGGAGGCCGTGCCCGGAGGCGAGCGGTGAGTGCGCCCGGGAAGACCCGTATGGCGACGCTCGCGGCTCTCGCCTTCCTGGCGGCCGGCCCGGCTCCAGCCGGGGCGCAGATCCTCGACCGGATCCTGGACAAGGCCGAGCAGGTCAAGGAGGTCGCCGACAAGGTCGGCTCGGCGGTGGTCCCGATCTCGACCGAGCAGGAGATCGAGATCGGACGCGGCATCGCCGCGACGATCGCGGGCCACTACGGGGTCGTCGAGGGCTCGCCGCTGGACGCCTACGTGAGGCTGGTCGGGACCACCGTCGCCGCCGCGGATCCTAGGCCGGACGTGCGGTATCGCTTCGCGGTCCTCGACACCGACGAGGTCAACGCCTTCGCGGCGCCCGGGGGCTACGTGTTCGTCACCCGGGGCGCCCTGGCGATCATGGAGGACGAGGCCATGCTGGCCGGCGTCCTCGCCCACGAGGTGGGCCACGTCAACCACAAGGACGTCATCGAGGAGATCCAGAGCCGGGCGCGGACCGACCTCGGCATCACGGAGGCCGCGGACCGCGTCGACGTCACGGGCGAGGAATACCTCCAGAAGGCGGTCGAGTCCGGCGCCAGCGCGCTCTTCATGGGGCTCTCGCGCGAGGACGAGCTGGCCGCCGACGCGTTCGGCGTCCGGACGGCCGGCGCGGCGGGCTACGATCCGGGCGGGCTGCGCCGATTCGTCGAGGCGATCTC
>DASRVA010000190.1:0-27622 GCA_035687745.1 Gemmatimonadota bacterium | reverse complement strand
GCCAGCGGGCCCGCCGGCAGGACCGGATCTGGAGGCAGATCCTGGCCGACCGGCTGGCGGGGCGTGACACCGTGGAGCAGGGGCTCATACCGGAGCTCGAGAACCCGCTCCGGGTGCCCGAGCCCCTTGCCAGGGTGTTCGGCGAGGGCTCCGAGTTCGACATCCAGGGAAAGCTGCACCTGGGTGCGCTGGGAGCGCGGTCGAAGCAGGATCCCGACCTGAGAACCGAGCTCCTGCGCCGGGCATCGGGGAACTTCGACCTCGACCTGGACCAGACCCTCGACCTGAAGATCCTCGGGACGGTCGGGACCAAGCTCGACGTGGCCGTGGACTTCAACTCCCAGCGCGAGCTCGAGTCGAAGCAGCTCATCACCGCGGCCTACACGGGGACCGAGGACGAGCTCCTCCAGAAGGTCGAGGTGGGCGACATCTCGGTCGCCCTCCCGCCGTCCCGCTTCCTCGGGGGCTCGGTGGGGACGGGCACGTTCGGAGCTCAGGCCGTGGGCCAGCTCGGGCCGCTGGATCTGCGCGTACTGGGGACCCGGAAGGAGGGGGAGAGCACGACCCGCACGGTGACGATCGCCCCGAGCGGAGAGGGGGTCCTGAGCGAGGTGACGCTCGACATCAAGGACACCCAGTTCCAACGCGACCGGTTCTTTCTGCTCTTCCACCCCGACTCCCTGACCCCGGGGCGGCTCGTCTACCCGAATCCCGGGACCACGCTCCGGGATCCCTCCTCTCAGCCGGTCACGGGAACCCTCAACGTCTGGCTGGACGACGGCAACTTCTCCAACAACCGGGAGGAGAACTCCAAGCGCGGGCAGGTCCTCGTGAACCCGACCGATCCGGGCGCGATTCCGGATCAGACCGCCCAGGGCTTCTTCGACCTGCTCGTGGAGGGTCAGGACTACGTCGTCACCGACGGTCTCGTGCTCCAGATGAAGCGTCAACTCAACGACAGCGAGGTGCTGGGCGTCTCCTACGTGACGGTGGGAGGGACCCAGGTCGGCACGCCCCAGGACCGCGAGGAGCAGATCCTCAAGCTGATCAAGCCCATCAACCCCGACACCCTCGACTTCACCTGGGACTACACGCTCCGCAACGTCTACTCCCTGCGCGAGCCCAACATCCAGCTCGGCTCACTGGAGCTGACCGTGTATCGAGGGAATCAGGACCTGCGACAGACCTTCGAGACGATCGCGGGCGAGTCGCGGAAATACTCGCAGGTCTTCGGGCTCACCGATCTCAACGGGCGCGTCCAGCTGCCTCGCATTCTCCGCGATCCGTTCGGAGGGCCCGACTTCCTGGTGTTTCCAGACGTCCGGCCCTTCTTCCAGCCGACCGACGAGGCGGGAACGCCGATCCCCATCGAGCGTCCCAACCGGCAGATGTACTTCAACAGCGATCCCAACCGGACCGCGCTCGACGATCAGGTCTACTTCATCGAAGCGGTGTATCTGTCGCGGGGAGGTCTCACCGGCGAGATCGAGCTCGGCTCGTCGAACCTGATCGAGGGTTCCGAGCGGATCTCGATCGGCGGGGAGACCCTGACTCGCGGTGAGGACTACCAGATCGTCTACGAGCTGGGACGCGTCGTCCTTACCGACCCGGCCGGGCTCGCGGAGCGCCACCCCGCCGAGCGGCTGGCGATCGCGTTCGAGGTGGCGCCGCTGTTCAACCTGGCCCCGACGAGCCTGTACGGAGCCGCCGGCAGCTACCGGCTGGCCGAGGGCGCGGTGCTGAACGGCACCTTCATGCTGCAGCGCAAGGAGAGCCTGGCCAACCGTCCGATCCTGGGCGCCGAGCCGACCCGGACCATGATCGCGGAGCTGGACGGCTCGTGGACCCGACCGATGACGTTCATGGACCGCTGGCTCGACGGTCTGCCAGGCGCGACCGGGGACACCCCGTCGCTGTTCTCGCTGCGCGGGGAGATGGCCTTCAGCCAGCCCGACCCCAACACCGACGGACAGGTGTTCCTGCACGACTTCGAGAACATCGAGATCGCCAAGCGCCTGGGGCTCTTCTTCCGGACCTGGAGATCGTCGTCGGTCCCCTCCCAGAGCGGCCTCGAGCTGACCGGGATCGCCGACGCGCGCTGGTACACGTTCTTCATTCCCCGCGAGCAGGTGACGGGACAGAATCCACGCGGCATTGACGTCGGGGACAACCAATTCTTCGTGCTCTTCGAGCCGCGTGGCGAGACCCCCGCCGAGCGTCTGGCCTCGTGGCGTTCGGTGGCCACCGTGCTGTCGCCGACCGGCGAGGATCTGACGCGGCAGGAATTCATCGAGTTCTTTGTCCGTGGGGGTCAGGGCGAGATGATCGTCGACCTGGGGACCGTGGATGAGGACGCGATCCGTCTCGATTTGAATCGGGCGCCGCTCGGGCTCGGGCAGCTCGACACGGAAGAGTCCAACCCCGACACGCGCGACAACAGCCTGGACGTCAACGAGGACGTCGGGCTCGACACCGTGCGCGGGCAGGATCCGCTGAACGTGCCGGGAGATGATGCGAACGACGACTTCGACGAAGCCTTCGGGCCGGGCTCCTTCCCGATCAACCCCAATGGCACCGAGAACAACAGCGTTCTGGACACCGAGGACCACAACCTGAACCAGCTCCTGGACCGGCAGGAGGACCTCCTGCGCTGGGTGGTAGACCTGAACGACGACCGGTACGTCGTCCCAGGCAGCCAGACCACGACGGGATTTCGCCGGATCCGGCTTCCTCTCGTCACGCCCGATCAGGTCGTCGGAGCACCGGACCTCCGCAACGCGCGGGTCCTGCGGCTCACTTTCACGGGCGCCGAGAGAATCGCCGAGTTCCAGATCGTGGACCTGGAGATCGTCGGATCGACCTTCCTGAAGCGCGGGATCGTGGCCGCGGACGGAACACCGCTGGCGGGACAGGAGACCGACAGCCTCCAGATCACGGCGATCAACGATCTCGAAAACCCGGATTACAGGAGCCCGCCCGGGGTCTTCGCCGAGCAGGACCGGGCTGACGAGATCGCGGGCGTGAACAACCTCGTTCGCGAGCAGTCGCTCGAGCTCGGCTACAGGGGGCTTCCCGATGGCGCCACGGGAACGATCTTCCGGCCTCTTTTCGACCGCGAGTCGTACATCGACTACGAGACCATGCGGCTCTGGGTGCAGGGGCGGGGCGAGGCGGGGGCCGCCCAGCCGAACTTCCTCGTCTCGTTCGGTATCGACACCCTGAACGTCTACGAGTACTCGGCGCCGCTGCGGGACAGGGAGTGGGAGGAGCACGTGATCGACTTCGCCGTCTTCACGGAGCTCAAGCGGGCTCTCCTCGACAGCCTCGCGCAGGTCGGGGACGACACCGGCGTCAGGATCTCGGAGGATGGTCGCTACCGGGTGCGCGTGGTGACCATCGATTCGCCCCCGCCCACCATAACCGAGGTGGGCCAGCTCACGATCGGTGTCGAGAACTCGACCGGCGGGCCTGTGACGGGCTCCTTCTGGATCGACGAGTGGCGGCTGACCTCGCCCCTCCGTAACGGCGGCGCGGCCGGCTACGTGAACGCGCAGGCCCGTCTCGCCGATCTGGCTCAGGTCGACCTCACGTTCGAGACCCGGAGCGGCCGTTACCGGAACCTGAACGCCACCCGCAACAACTTCGACAGCGGCGACCTGGACGTGAACGCGGTGCTCCGCCTGGATCAGCTCCTGCCCGAGTCGTGGGGCATGTCCCTTCCACTCACCTGGAACCACTTCGGCGCGAACGACGTCCCCCTGTACCGGGTGGCCTCGGACATCCTGGTCACGGGCGACGCCGAGCGCGACAGCATTCAGCGCACGAACCAGTCTGACCTGATCACGCTGCGGGCCTTCCGGACGCGCCAGTCGCTGAATCCCCTGATCGGAGCGACCCTGGACCGGCTCGAGCTCCGCATGACCTACCGCAACGACGCGTTCGGCTCCGTCGATCTCGACACCGATCGCGGGCGCTGGGAGACCTATCTCGGATATAACAACGGATTCCGGAGACGGGCGCTGCCGTTGCCGTTGGACTGGCTGGCACGCCTGCCGTTGCCGTCGTTCCTGAAGGAGGGCGAGATGATAAGCCGCCTGTCGTCGGCGAACCTGAACCTGGCGCCCGCCAACGTCACGTTGAGCGCGAATACCCAGTTCGAGGAGCGCTCGGAGTCCAAGCTGTTTGCGGGCGGAACCGACTTCACGGCCGACACGACGCGCAATCTGGTCAGCCGCGCAGTTGTCGAGTTCCAGCCCTTCAACTCGATGCGCGCCCGGATCGGCTACGACAACACGCGCGACTTCGTCTTCCCGGAGACCGCGATCCGGCGACCGACCTGGGGGACCGACGCGCTGAGGTCGCAGAACTTCAGCTTCGACTGGACTCCGCCGCTCGCGAGCTGGCTCGTCCCGCGCTACACGTACACGAGCGACTTCTCCCGCAACCACACGCGGGAGGCGAGCCGCAGCCTGGACAGCCTGGATCTGCGTGACTTCGGCGTCACGGCCAGCCACACCTTCAGCATCCAGGTCGGCTTGCCCGAACTCGTCCGGCTCCTGGGTTCGGACGGGACCCAGGCCGGCGGCGTCGTGAGCCCCTCCGGGACGAGCTGGTGGCAGCGTTTCTTCGAGCCCGTCCGTTACGACGCCCGCCGCAACGAGAACGTGTTCTACGTCCAGCAGGTGGAGGATCCCACGTTCGGCTTCGGCTGGGGTTTCGGCGACCTGGACGAAGAAAACGGCCGCCGGCCCCAGAACTTCGGCCGGCTGGACGAGTGGGGGGTCTCGACAGGGATCGAGCCGCTCACCGGGATGATTCTGCGTGGGTCGTATCGCGAGTCCGATGACACCCGCCGCTACCTGGAGGGCGTCAACCAGACCTCCACGCGGATCTGGCCGAGCCTGGACTTCCAGTGGCGGAATGTCCAGCTCCCGAACCTGCTGGATGCCTGGGTGGCGAGCGCATCGATCACGTCGGGCTACGAGCGCCGCACGAACGACAACATCTCCAACAACCAGCTACTGAGCGACCTCGACCGCCGCCAGTGGGACCCGATCCTCTCGATCGGGTTCACGCTGCGAAACGGCCTCTCGACCGACCTCCGCGCCACCAACAGCCAGCTTTTCACGACGCAGGTCCGGGGCGGCGTTGTGGACAGCCGTCGGGAGGAGAACTCTATCGACTACCTGCTCAACCTGAACTACAACATCAAGCCGGGCACTACGCTCTACATCCCGTTCCCGACCCTGTGGGGGGTGAAGCTCAAGCAGCCGTTGCTGACCTCGCTTACCGTCGCGCGACGCCACCGACTGGACGAGACGACGACCGTCCAGTCCGAAACGCCGGTCCTGAACCTGAAGACGGTGACCACCGAGGTCCGGCCGTCGGTGGCGTACGAATTCGGCCGCGTGGTGTCGGGCTTCGCGATCAACTACCAGTCGCGGAACGACGTCAAGAGGGACATCCGCAACACCACGATCGGAATGGAAGCCTTCCTGGACTTCCTTTTCTAAGGCTGGCGAGGACGGCCCTCTCATCTTCTACATGGTGACCGGAGAGGGGTCGCGGTCTATCTTGCGCGGATGCTCGTAACCGTGATCCGTCGGGCGAGGCCGCCGGGTACGATGGCGCTGGCCGCGCTGGCGCTCGTCCTCGCCTGTGGCGGCGACGGCAAGGGGCCCGAGACGCCGGCCGGGGCCCGCTTCAGCGGCGAGCTGGCGGACAGCCTGGTCCGGCGGCTGGTCACCTTCGGACCACGCGTGCCGGGAACCGACGCCCACGCCGAGGCGCTCGCCTGGATGACCGAATACCTGCGCGAGCGAGCGGATCTCGTCGAGCAACGGCCCTTCACCCACGTGACCCAGGTCGGAGACACGCTCGAGCTCACCAACGTGTGGGCGCAGTTCAATCCCCAGGCCGGGCAGCGGATCCTGGTCACGGGCCATTGGGACACGCGGCCGGTGGCCGAGAACGAGGCCGATCCGGCGAACCGGGGTCGCCCGATTCCCGGTGCCAACGACGGCGGATCGAGCACGGCCGTGATCCTCGCCCTGGCCGACGTTCTCGCCACCGAGCCTCCCGCGATCGGCGTGGATCTCCTGCTGACCGACGGGGAGGACTGGGGCCACGACCCGGTCACGTTCAGCACCTTCATCCCCGACATGCTGCTCGGGGCGCGGCAGTTCGCGGCGAACGAGGGCGCGACATACCGGCCGCTGTTCGGGATCCTGGTCGATCTGGTGGGGGAGGACGGGGCGGAGTTCCCGCAGGAGGCGAACAGCGTCCAGCTCGCTCCGGAGGTCGTGAGCCGGGTGTGGGAGGCGGCCGCCGACCTGGGGTACGGTGACATCTTTTCCGACCGCGTCGGACGCCCGGTCACCGACGACCACCTCCTGCTGAACCAGGCCGGCATCCGCACGATCGACATCATCGACTTCGACTACCCCTTCTGGCACACCCTCGAGGACACGCCCGACAAGCTCTCGGCCGTCACGCTCCAGGCCGTGGGCGACGTCCTCCTCGAGGTCATCCGGCGTCAGGGGGGAGTGCAGTAGCTCCGAGTCGAACCGGCGCCCGCGCCGCCGGCCCACCTCTTGAATCCGACGACGTCCCGGATGACTCCGACCGACGGCCTGGTGACGTGGCTGGAGGGCCGGCTGACCCCGGCCGAGCGGCAGCTCCTCGGCGGCCTCGCCGCGGCCTGGCTGTTCGGGGTCGTCGCCGGCTGGATCGGCTGGCCGGAGGGTCTCGTGGCATGGAGCGAGCGGCGCCTCCATCCGCCGCTCCCGACACCGGAGGCGCTGACCCGGATCCTTCCGCCCGGCGACCCGCGGCCGGGCCTCTACGCCGCCGGCCTGGCGGCCCGGCGGGAGAGGGAGCTCGCCACCGGAGCCCCGACGCCGATCGATCCCAACGGCGCCGACCGCCCGTCCTGGGACCGGCTGCCCGGAATCGGGCCGCGGACGGCGGAGGCGATCCTCGAACATCGGACCACCCGAGGTCCGTTCCGCTCGCCCGAGGACCTGCTCGAGGTGCGCGGGATCGGCCCGGTCACGCTGGCGAAGATCCGGCCGTGGCTGCGGTGGCCGGAGGGGGTGTCGAAAGATGGTCGTACGGCAAGGGGAGGCGGGTCCGGACGGCCCGACCTGAATGCCGTGGACCGCGTCTTCCTGGAGCGACTGGACGGAATCGGTCCGGAACTTGCTAAAAACATCCTCGAGGAGCGCCAACGACGGCGCGGATTTCGGGCCTGGCCGGACGTCCTCGAGATCAAGGGGATCGGACCGGCGAAGCTGCGCGTGTTGCAAAACGCGACCCGCCTCGGAGAGGCGCGCCCGGCGGCTGCCGTCGAACCCGTGCGACGACGATAGACCGCTCTGGAAGGCCGACGATGATTCGCACCGTGCCTGCACCGGCGATCCCGACCGGACGGACGGACGAGGGGGCTCCCGGCTCCCACGGGCCGATCCGGAGCCGTCCCACCATGACCGCCATCCTTCTCCGCGACGGCCACATCACCGCCGACCAGATCTCCAAGGCGCTGGCCCGTCAACGGGCCAACGGCCACCGTCTGGGGTACAACCTGATCGAGCTCGGGTTCGTCGAGCCGCGCACGATCCGCGAGGTGCTCGAGCGGCAGCTCGGGGTCCGCGGGGTCGACCTCGCCACGTCCGAGACCGACCCCACCGTGCTCAAGGTGATCCCGCGCGAGATCGCCCGGCGTTACCAGGTCTTTCCTATCCGCCGGCAAGGGGACACGATCGTCCTCGCCATGTGCAATCCCGCCGACTGGATCGCGGTGGACGACCTGAAGTTCCTGACCGGCTACGAGATCGACCCGGTCCTGTCCGACGAGTACTCGATCCTCGAGGCGATCGAGACCCACTACGACGAGGACGAGAGCTCCTACCAGCGGCTGCTCGACAACCTGGGCGAGTACGAGCTCGAGGTCATCGAGGACGAGGAAGAGGAGGATCCCACCACGCTCGCCGCCCAGGTCGAGGCGGCCCCGGTCGTCAAGTTCATCAACTCCCTGCTGGCCGACGCGGTCCACCACGGCGCCTCGGACATCCACATCGAGCCGTACGAGGACGAGCTCAGGATCCGCTACCGCGTGGACGGCGTCCTGCGGCAGACGCTCAGCCCGCCGCTCAAGATGAAGGCCGCGCTCATCTCGCGGATCAAGATCCTGGCGGATCTGAACATCGCCGAGAGGAGGATCCCGCAGGACGGCCGCATCAAGCTCAAGATGGGAGAGCGGGTGATCGATTTCCGGGTCTCCACGCTTCCGACCCTCTACGGGGAGAAGATCGTCCTCAGGATCCTCGACGTGGGCCGAGTGGCCCTCGACCTGGATGAGCTGGGCCTCGGCGAGCGCGGGCTCGCGGGGCTTACCCACAGCATCGCGTCGCCGTTCGGCATCCTGCTCGTCACGGGGCCCACGGGATCGGGGAAGACGACGACGCTGTACTCGGCGCTCAGCCGGCTCAACCAGCCCGGCGTCAACATCATGACGGCCGAGAACCCGGTCGAGTACAACCTGAAGGGGATCAACCAGCTCCAGGTGCGGGAGGACATCGGCCTGGGCTTCGCCCAGGCCCTGCGCGCGTTCCTCCGTCAGGACCCCAACATCATCATGGTCGGGGAGATCCGCGACACCGAGACCGCCTCGATCGCCATCAAGGCCGCGCTGACCGGGCACCTGGTGTTATCGACCGTGCACACGAACGACGCGCCGTCGACGGTCAGCCGTCTGGTCGACATGGGCGTTCAGCCGTTCCTGGCGGCGAGCGCCCTGAACTGCGTGGTCGCGCAGCGCCTCGTCCGGCGGATCTGCGACGCCTGCCGGCGGACGCGCCGCTACTCGCGCCCCGTCCTCGAGGATGCCGGGTTCACGGGTCCGGACCTCGAGGTGCCCTTTCATGAGGGGGCGGGTTGCGGCGAGTGCGACGATACGGGCTACCGGGGGCGGATCGGCGTCTTCGAGGTCATGCCGGTCACCCGCGCCATCCGCCGGCTGATCACGGAGCACGCGACCACCGAGGCCATCCGCCAGCAGGCGCTCGAGGACGGGATGATCACGCTGAGGGAGGACGGCCTGGCCAAGGTCAAGGCCGGGATCACGACCCTGGACGAGGTGCTGCGTGAGACCGCACTGGTCTGACGCGGAGCGCGGCGACCCGTTGTCCCCGCGCGGCGCGGCGCCCGCTTCCGAGGCCGTTCCCCCGCCCCTGGCGCCGGGAATCGAGTCGCCCACGGACGGCTCCATGGTCGCGCTCCTCCGGGAGCTCGTCGAGGCCGGCGGCTCCGACCTCCACGTCACGGTCGGGCTGCCACCGCGGCTCCGCCTGGACGGCGAGCTCGTCAACAGCCGTCTGTCGCCGGGGGCGCTCCGGCCCGACGAAACGCTGGCCCTCGCGTGGTCGCTCCTGAACGACCGGCAACGGACGGCGTTCGAGGCTGCCAACGAACTCGATTTCTCGTTCGGGATCGCGGGTCTGGCCCGCTTCCGGGCCAGCATCTACCGGCAGCGGGGGGCGGTCGGCATGGCGATCCGGCAGATCCCGTACGAGATCCGCAGATTCGACAGCCTCGGCCTGCCCGATCACGTGGCCGACTTCGCCAAGCGGCCGAACGGTCTCGTCCTGGTGACCGGATCGACAGGATCGGGGAAGTCCACCACCCTGGCCGCCCTCATCGACCGCATCAACCACGAGCGACGGGTCCACATCCTGACCATCGAAGACCCGATCGAATACGTGCACAACCACCGCCAGGCGATGGTCAACCAGCGCGAGGTGGGGACCGATACGCGTTCCTTCGCGACGGCGCTGAAGCACGCGCTGCGCCAGGACCCCGACGTCGTGCTGATCGGGGAGATGCGCGACAACGAAACGATCGCCGCGGCGATCACGACCGCCGAGACCGGGCATCTGGTCTTTGCCACCCTTCACAGCAACTCGGCCGCCGAGTCGATCGACCGCATGATCGACGTCTTCGCGCCCGAGCAGCAGGCCCAGATCCGCACGCAGCTCTCGAGCGTCCTCGAGGGGATCGTGACCCAGCAGCTCCTCCCGAAGATCGGTGGCGGCCGTGTGGTGGCGTCGGAGGTGCTGGTCGTGACGCCCGCCGTCCGGGCGCTCATCCGCGACGACAAGGCGCATCAGATCTACTCGGCCATGCAGGCCGGGTCGAAGCACGGCATGCAGACCATGAACCAGGCCCTGATGGGACTCTTTCGGAAGGGGTGGGTGACGCGGGACGAGGCGTTGAGCCGGAGCGAGGATCCGGAGGAGCTCCGCCGCATGATCGAGCTCGGCCCCGCCCCGCCGGAAGGCCGTTGAGCCGTGCAGACGTTCCTTTACAAGGCGCGCGGCGCCGACGGGAGCAGCCAGACCGGCGAGATCCTGGCCGCCAGCGAGGCCGAGGCCCTGGGCCAGCTCCGGCGGCGGCGGCTGTCCATCGTCAGCGTGCGGCCCAAGCCCAGGTCCTTCGAGATCTCGCTCCGCCGGGGCGCGAGCACCAAGGACCTCGTCGTCTTCACTCGGCAGTTCGCCACCATGATCAGCGCGGGCCTGCCGCTTGTCCAGTCGCTCGACACGCTGAGCGTCCAGCAGAGCAAGCCCAAGGTCGCGGACAAGATCCGGGCCGTCCTGCGCGAGGTGCAGTCGGGGGCCACCCTGGCCGATGCCATGCGGCGGCAGCGGGATTTCTTCGGGGACATCTACGTCAGCATGATCGCCGCCGGCGAGGTCGGCGGCGTGCTCGACACGATCCTCGGGAGGCTGGCCGACTACCTCGAGGACACGGCGCGGCTGAAGCGCAAGGTCCGCAGCGCCATGGTCTATCCAGTCACCGTCTTCGCCTTCGCGATCATCGCGATCGCGGTGCTCCTGATCTTCGTGATCCCGACTTTCGCGCAGTTCTTCATCGGCGCCGGCGTGCCGCTGCCGATGCCGACACGCATCGTCATCGCCATGTCCGACTTCATGCTGGCCTGGTGGTGGGCGGTGGCGGCCGGGATCGGGATCGCGATCTGGCTCCTGCGCGCCTACTACCGGACGCCGGACGGCCGCCTCACGATCGACCGCCGGCTCCTGTCGGTCCCGATCCTGGGGGCCGTCCTCAGGAAGGCCGCGATCGCCCGCTTCAGCCGGACGCTCGGCACCCTGGTCGAGAGCGGGGTGGCAATCCTGGAGGGCCTCGAGATCACCGCTCGTACGGCCGGCAACAGGGTGATCGAGGACGCCATCCTGGCGAGCCGCGTGTCGATCGCGGGCGGGGACACGATCAGCGATCCGCTGCGCCGGAGCGGGGTCTTCCCGCCCATGGTCACCCAGATGATCCACGTCGGCGAGCACACCGGCGGCCTGGACGCGATGCTGGCCAAGGTGGCCGACTTCTACGACGACGAGGTGGAGGCCGCCGTCGGCGCCCTGACCTCGATCATCGAGCCGGTCATGATCGTCGTGCTGGGTGCCGTCGTGGGCGGGATGGTGATCGCGATGTACCTGCCGATCTTCGATCTCATCCAGACGGTGCAGTAGAAACTGCGCTGGACGGCGAATCTCATCGAGCGCTCGAGCCGAGTATCTACGCATGCGCGTCCGTCGGCTCCAAAGCGCGGGTCGAGCTGCGCTTCAGAACGTGACGACATAAGCAATTTCAGAGAGCGGACGGATAGCACAGTCGCCCACGATGCCTCGAATGCGGGCCGCAGAGAAGTGCTCGGACCGGAAGTCCCCTTCGCAGACGAGCCATTCGTCGGTCTCCTCCACCACGTTGTGCCCAAGCCGGCGATACCACTCCCGCCGCGAGGTTACGGAGGCTGGCGAAAAGACCGACAGAAGGCGGGTGCCCGGGGTGGGTGCCAGTCGCCGCATCTCCCCCAGGACGCCCGTCTTGTCACTCATCGTTCCCCATGTGTTCGTGAGGCATATCGCGAGATCGAACGTCGACACGACGGGAATAGCGATCGCATCGCAGGTAATAAAGTGCAAGTGGGGAGCTCTTGCGCGACGGGCTGCCTCGGCGATGTAGCTGTGCTCGTAATCAACGCCGACTCCGAGTCGGATACGGTCGCCGAGGGCGATCAGATGGCGGCCCGTGCCGCAGCCAACGTCCACCACCCGCATGCCTTCCTTGATCACCTCCTGAAGCAGGTCGAGTTCGGCGCGCAGAAAGCCCTGGATCTCGGGTGGCTGGGTGGCCGGATCCAGAGCCCGATTCAGTAACCCTGTCGCGTAGACGTCGTCGTTCGACATACGGCTCTGCAGAAACGATGGCGCTTACCGATGCTCGACATCAGGAGCGGGGCCGCGCAGTCGAAGGAATCACGCGGCGTTGTTTTAAAGATATCCCGCTTCTGCACGTGGGTCAGGAACTCATCCCGTGTTGATGCGAGGCGGATCCGTGCAATATATGCGTGCAAGAGACGGCCCATGATGATGCGAAAAAAGGGGGGGTTGGGAGTGGACTTGAGGCACGTCGCCTCCCCATTCGCATATCTTAGGTGATCCGCTCGGGTAGATCGATAAAGACGGGAGGAGTCCATGAAGCACAGCCTGATCCTTGCCGTGACGCTTACGGCGATTCTGTGGATGGCACCGCCCGTACGGGCCCAGGACCCGCACGAGCACGGTTCGCCCGATCCTTCGCAGATCGGGACCGTCCACTTCGCGACCTCGTGCGCTGCCGCCGCGCAGCCGGACTTCGATCGCGCGGTGGCGCTCCTTCACTCGTTCTGGTTCGGCGCCGCCATCGATGGGTTCCATGGGGTGCTCTCGAAGGATCCCGGCTGCGCCATGGCTTGGTGGGGGATCGCGATGGCCGAGTGGGGGAACCCGTTCGGCGGGATCCGGACGACCGAGGCGCTAGAGCGCGGGACGGCCGCGGTTCAGGAGGCCGAGGCGATGGGGGCGGCGACCGATCGCGAACGTGCTTACGTGGCCGCGATCGGCGAGCTGTACCGCGACTTCGCGTCGACCAGCCAGCGGAGCCGGATCGTCGCCTACGAGCGGGCCATGGAGGGGGTCCACCGGGCGCACCCCCACGACTCCGAGGCCGCCGTCTTCTACGCGCTGGCGGTCGACCAGTCGGCCGCCTCCGAGGTGCCGCCCGACAAGACGTACGCCGGGCGGCTCGCGGCGGGCGCGCTCCTCGAGGAGCTCTTCGCGGAGCAGCCCGACCATCCAGGGATCGCCCACTACATCATCCACAGCTACGACGTGCCGGCGCTGGCCTCGCGTGCGCTCGACGCGGCACGCAGCTACGCGCGGATCGCCCCGGCGGCGCCGCACGCCCTTCACATGCCGTCCCACACCTTCACGCTGGCCGGGCTCTGGCAGGAGTCGATCGACACGAACACGGCCTCGGCGAAGGTGGCCCGGGAGGAAGACTCGGTCGCCGAGGAGCTCCATGCCATGGACTACCAGGCGTACGCCTATCTGCAGACCTGCCGGGACGCCTCCGCGAGCCGCATGGTCGACGCACTTCCGGACGCCGCGGAGCGGCTCGACGTCAAGGCCGCGGGCGGGGGAGCGCCCGGTCCGGCCGGGCTCTTCGCCCTGGCGGCGATCCCCGCCCGCTACGCGCTCGAGCGCGGCAAGTGGGACGAGGCCGCCATGCTGTCCGTGCGCCCGACCGATTTCCCCCCCGCCGATGCGGTCACGCGCTTCGCGCGGGCGCTGGGTGCGGCCCGCTCGGGAGATACGGCCGCAGCCACCGCGGAGATCGCCGAGCTGGAGCGGTTGCGTGAGGTTCTTGAGGAGAGGAAGGACGACTACTGGGCCGGACAGGTCGAGATCCAGCGCCTGGTGGCCAACGCATGGCTGGCGGAGGCCGGGGGTCGCGGAGAGGAAGCGGTGGAGCTTCTCCGGTCCGCGGCCGAGATGGAGGACGGGACCGAGAAGAGCGCCATCACGCCGGGTCCCCTGGCCCCGGCGCGCGAGCTCCTGGGCGAGATGCTGCTCGCCCAGGACCGGCCGGAGGAAGCGCTGGTGGAGTTCGAGGCAAGCCTCGAGAAGGGGCCCGACCGGTTCCGCTCCCTCTATGGGGCGGGCCGCGCCGCCGAGCTGGGCGGTGACCTCGAGAAGGCCCGGCTCCACTACGACGCGTCGCGGGCCCTGTGCGGGGAGGCCGATGGCCCCGAGCGGCCCGAGGTGCAGCAGGCGCGGGCAATGCTGGAAAGGGTCCGGTAAACCGCGCCCAGCTTCGGCTCCTTTCCGTATCGAATGCCCGGGATCGTGGAGGTCGCGATGGGCCGTCCCGACTCGAGGCCGAGCCCCGGCCTCATCCTCTTCCTCGTCGCGGCGGCGTGCGCCGTGGCGGGCGACCGGCCGGGGCCGGGCGAGCCTGCCCGACCCCCCGACGCGCTCCAGGAGGCAGCCGCCACGATCACTGCCGGCGACATGCTCGACCGGATCGCCTTCCTGGCCAGCGACGAGCTCGGCGGCCGAGAAACCCCCAGCCCGGGTCTCGAGCGCGCGGCCGAGTACCTGGCCGCCGAGTTCGAACGGCTGGGGCTCGACCCGGCCGGCGACGGCGGCACCTTCGTGCAGCGCTATCCGCTGCCCGGGAGCGCGGGCGAGGGCGACCTCGAGTCGGCGGCCCCCAACGTGGTGGCGATCCTGCGCGGCGCCGATCCGGCTCTGCGGGACACCTACGTCGTTTTCAGCGCGCACATGGATCACGTCGGGCACGGACCTCCGGACGCGACCGGAGACTCGATCTACAACGGAGCGGACGACGACGCCTCCGGCACGGCAGCCCTCGTCGAGGTGGCCGAAGCTTTTGCCTCCCTTCCCGCGGCGCCCGCCCGGTCGCTCCTGTTCCTGGCGGTGAGCGGAGAGGAGAGGGGGCTTCTCGGCTCGCGCTGGTTCGCGGATCACCCGCCGATCCCAACCGACCGGCTGGTCGCCGACCTGAACGTCGACATGATCTCCAGGAACGCACCCGGGACGATCGTCGTGATCGGCGAGGAATACAGCTCGCTGGGCCCGCTCGTCCGGTCGATCGCGGACGACCGCCCCGAGCTGGGGCTCGCCGTCCTGTCCGACCCATGGCGGGAGGAGGGGTTCTTCTTCCGGAGCGATCACTACAGCTTCGCCAGCAAGGGGATCCCGGCGATCTTCTTCTTCGCCGGCACCCACGAGGACTACCACCGACCCTCCGACGAGGTCGAGAAGATCGACCCCGAGAAGGCTGCCCGTGTCGCCCGGCTAATCTTCCACACGGCCGCCGCCGTCGCAGGCGACGCGGATCCCCCGGAGTGGACCCCGGAAGGGCTGGAGGCCGTCGGACGCTGAGGGGACTGTCCCCCGCCTTCGCCGCGGGCCATGTTTAGGGCAGATGGCCCGTCCCTTCCAGAGCAACGTCCGGCCGCTCGACGAGCGCACCATCCTCGCCGGCGTCTACGCCGCCCGGCTCGCGATCGCCAACGCCCTGGCGGTCGCGGCGACGGTTGTGAGGACCCAGGCCGAGGGCTTCTCGTGGCTCCCGCTGGCTGTCCTGGTCGTCGGGGTCCCCACGGCGTGGACGATCGTCTCGGTGCTCTACACCCGGCACCGGCCGATCGGAAGCCGGTTCATGGCCGCTCAGGTCCTGCACGATCTCCTCCTGGCGACCGTGGCCGTCCTCCTGACGGGCGGGCTCGGGAGCGAGTTCGTCCTCGTCTACGTGATCCTGACCGCGGTGGCCGGGCTCCTGCTTGGCTTCCGCGGGGCGATCGTGACGGCGGTGGCCTGCGTGGCGGTCTACCTCTCGATCGCCTACATGCAGGTGGCGCCGGCCCTGGCCGGGTCGACGGAAGTGATCGAGCTCCCGAACCTGGCCGGACGGCCGACCACGATCCTCTGGAGCCTCTCGCTCACGTCGCTGGTCTTCCTCCTGGTCGGAGTCGTCAGCGGCATCGTCGGACGCCGGCTCAGGACCCAGCGCGACCGGCTGGCGGAGCTGGAGCAGGAGCTGGCGGCCTCGAGGATCGACGCCCAGGACATCCTGGACACGCTGGAGAGCGGGATCCTCTCGATCGACGCCGACGAGAACATCGACTTCGTGAATCTCACCGCACGTACCCAGCTCGGCATCGTCGGATTGCCGACGGAGAAGGCCGTGCGCGGAGACAAGCGCGCGCTGGGGGTACTCTACAACCTTCTCCTCCAAACCCTGCGGAAGGAAAAGGAGGAGAAGTTCTCGGAGATCTCGATCGCCGACGCCGAAGGACGCCCGCGAACCTACAGCGTGACGACCACCGTGCTGTACGACCCGCGGGGAAGGAAGCGGGGCGCGGCCGCCATTCTGAGCGACCTCGAGCAGCGCCAGCGGCTCGAGGATCTGGCCCGGCAGACCGACCGGCTCCAGGCGATGCACGAGCTCGCCGCAGGCCTCGCCCACGAGATCCAGAATCCGCTGGCCGCGATCCGCTCGGCCGTCGAGCTGATCGAAGCCGATGGATCCAGCTCCAACCCCCAGACCAGGCGGCTCATGGAACTGGTCGTCCGCGAATCGGACCGGCTCTCGGCGCTGGTCGAGGACTTCAAGGCGTTCTCGGGAATGCGGATCCGGGACCGGAAGCGCCTGGACCTCAGGGAGATCCTCGACGACGCCATCGAGGTCGAGCGGATGGCGGCACGGGGAGACCACGTCCGGGTGACGTTCGCGCGGCCCCGCTTCCAGGTCGGGATCGAGGGAGACCACAACCTCCTCAAGCAGGTCTGCGTGAACCTCCTCTCCAACGCCCGTCACGCCGTCGAGGGCATTCGGGAACCCCAGATTCATATCCGGGTGGGCTACGAGGATCTGCTGCCCGAGCTGGAGCGGGTCGGCCCGTTCGTCGCGCTCGAGGTCGGGGACAACGGTGTCGGGATCCACGACGAGGAGAAGAAACGGATCTTCGACCCCTTCTTCACGACCCGACCCGGGGGTTTCGGGATGGGGCTGGCGATCGTTCATCGGATCGTCGAGCTCCACGGCGGCATGGTATGGGTCGAGAGCGATCCGGGGCGGGGATCCACGTTCCGGATCGCCCTGCCACGCCAGACGGGAACGCTCGGGTGACGATTCGAACCCCGCCACCCCGCATTCACGCCCATTGGTGTCGAGCGGATAGCGCGCGGGCGGTCGAGGGCGGTATAATCGTCCGCCCCCGTTTCCGCATGTTCTTCCTGGAGTCGATGCCTTGACGAAGCAAAGGTCTTCCCGGGTCCTTCTCGTAGACGACGAGCCGAGCGTGCTCGAGGCGCTGTCGGTGCTCTTCCAGCGCAACGGCTTCGAGGTCTCGACCGCCAAGGCGGGTGACGAGGCCATCGGCTGGCTCGAGGAGCACGGTCCGGTCGACCTCGTCATTACCGACCTGCGACTCCCCGGGCGCGACGGGATCACCGTCCTCAAGCAGGCCCGCGCACAGGATCCGCTGGCGAAGGTGATCGTCATCACCGCCCAGGGGGACGAGGATTTCGCCATGCAGGCCTGCAACGAGGGCGCCTTCCGCTACGTGAAGAAGCCATACAAGAACCAGGAGCTCGTCCTGAGCGCCCGCCAGGCGCTCGAGATGCACGCGCTCGAGGAGAAGAACGTCAAGCTCTCGCGGGAGAGCCGCGCCCACGGGCGGAAGCGCTCGCCCGAAGAGGTCATGCCGATCGGGGAGAGCGGGGTCTTCAAGCGCGTCCTGGACGTCGCGCGCCAGGTGGCCCCAGCCGAGAGCACGGTCCTGCTGATGGGGGAAAGCGGGACCGGGAAGGAGCTGTTCGCACGCTACATCCACCTGGGATCCGGGCGCGCCAAGGGGCCTTTTGTGCCCATCAATTGCGGCGCCCTGCCGGAGCCGCTGCTGGAGTCGGAGCTCTTCGGGCACGTGAAGGGGTCGTTCACCGGCGCCATCCGCGACAAGGAGGGGCTGTTCACGGTCGCCGCCGGGGGCACGATCTTCCTGGACGAGATCGGCGACACCACCCCGGCCATCCAGGTGAAGCTGCTGCGCGTCCTCCAGGAGCGGGAGATCATCCCGGTGGGGGCCACGGAAGCGGTGCCGGTGGACGTCCGGATCCTGGCCGCCACCAACAAGGACCTGGAACGTGAGGTCGAGCGGGAGCACTTCCGGCAGGACCTCTTCTACCGTCTGAACGTCATCCCGATCGTGATCCCGCCGCTGCGGGACCGGCCCGAGGACATCCCGCTCCTGCTGGACTACGTGCTGACCCGGTCCGGCTTCCCGGATTCCTTGCCGGGCGGCAACCGCACCACGGACAAGATCTTCAGCAAGCGCTCCTGGGAGGCCCTCAGCATGTACGACTGGCCCGGCAACGTGCGCGAGCTGGAGAACGTCGTGGAGCGCCTGCTGGTGCTCGCCGGGTGGCTGGACGACCGCGGGTCGGGGCGGCCGATCGATCTCGAGGACCTGCCCGAGAAGATCCGGGAGAGGCCCGACCAGCCGCTGGTGTCGGAGGCCGCCGACCCCACTCCGACCATGGAAACCATCGAGCAGGCGTACATCCAGTGGGTCCTCGCGAAGACCGAGGGCAACAAGGCACGGGCTGCGGAAATCCTGGGGATCGACCCTTCCACGCTGTACCGGAAGATCGATCGCTACAACATCCAGATCGCGTCGTGAAGCGCGTCGCAAACTGCGAGAAGGCTCCGTCGGCGGCTTCACCGCTCATCCGTCGCCGAGGAGCGTTTCGGGAGCCGTCTACTCTCGTCTAATTCCTTACAGATAAAGGGTTTGAGATAGGCGATCCTTCTTGGGTAGCCGCTTGGCACCGCTTTTGCTCAGTATGGCCCGCGACCCGCGGATGCCGCTCATCGCGACGAGGACCGGCTGACCTGCACCGAGAGACAAGGAGATCTGGCACCCATGAGAATCCGGAGAAACGAGGGGTTCACCCTCATCGAGTTGCTGATCGTCGTGGTGATCATCGGCATCCTGGCCGCGATCGCCATCCCGCGCTTCGCCGGGACGAAGGAGAAGGCCTTCGACGCCGCCGCGAAGAGCGACCTGCGAAACGCCATGACGGCCCAGGAGGCGTTCTTCGCAGACAACCAGACCTACACTTCGGACGCGACCCAGCTCGAGTGGGAGGCTTCCCAGGGCGTCACGCTGACGGTCAACTCGGCGGACGGGACCGGGTACGACATGACCTCGACCCACAGCTCGAGCAGCAACTCGTGGTGCGTGAGCACCGACGTCGGCGAGATCTGCAAGGTCGGCGACGCCGCCTGCACCTGCGGCTCGTAAGCTCCGGCCATTCCTAGCGAGAAGGCGGCCCGGGGTCCCCCGGAGCCGCCTCTTCGCGTCCCCGGCGGGGTCTCCTGCCACCGACCGGGCCCCGTTCGGAGTGTCGAACGGCCGACACGATCGGGACCCCCCGATCCTGGATCCCGTCTTTCCCGCCCGTGTCAGGGGGCGGCACCCTCCTTGCTTTCGCGCCGCCGTCCCAGCTTCCCGCCGGCTTCGATCCCTCGGGAGACGATCGTGTCGAGAACGGACCCGGAGGAGGCCGGCTTCACGCTTGTGGAGCTGATCCTGGCGTCGCTCGTCCTGGCCATCCTGCTCGCGCTCGCGGTCCCGCCCTTCGGCAGGAGCGAGCGCCGGTGGGCGGCCTACACCGCGGCCCGGACGCTCGCGGCGGACGTGGCCCGGGCTCGCCAGCGGGCCATTCAGGACCGGCGAACCGTCCGGGTGATCCTGGACACCCTGGACGGGAGCTACGAAGTGCGACCGACGGACGGCGAGCCCCTCCCCAGACGCCGCCTGCGCTCCGACCTCCGGCTAGGTACGACCGCTCACCGGCAGGAGATCCTGTTCAGCGGGCGGGGCACCAGCAACCTCTACGCGGCGGCGTGGGTCGGCGTGCGCGGCGATCCGCGGGCCTGGGAGCACCGGATCCGGGTGCTGCCGACTGGCGCGATCGAGGTCCCGTGAACGGCCGCGGCGCGACCCTTCTCGAGGTGGCGGTGGCCGTTCTGTTGCTCGGCGTGGGCGCCATGGCGCTGGCCGGATCGATCGTGCACGCGCTTCGGGCCCGCGAGAAGGCCATCGGAACCGCCCTTGCAGCCGTGGCGGCAGAGGCCTGGATCGAGCGCTGGCGGGGTGGGCCATGGCGCGCCGGAGCGGGGGTCGGTACGACCGACCTCGTCTGGGGCGCCCGCCGCGGGCACCTCGAGTGGGCGCTGTCCGACCTGGGCCCCTGCCTCCAGGAGGCGCGCGTCCGGGCGGTCACGGGGCGGCGGAGCGAGATCGCGGTCCTGGTCGAGACCCGCCGTTACCTGGAGGGAAGACCGGAATGCGGGGCCTGATCGGCCGCCGCGGCTTCACCTCGATCGAGCTCCTGGTGGCGATGACGCTCGGGCTCGTGGTGACGCTGGCGGCCCTGCTCCTGTGCTCGACCGGGAACCGGCTGGTGGCGCGGCTGACGAGCTCTCAGAGGGCCCTTCAGGAGCTCCTTGCCGCGGCGGACCTGTGGCGGACCGAGTGGCGGGGCGTCGGGCACGACCCGACCGGGACCTCGGGGGCGGGGGTCGCCCGGGCGACGCCGGAGACGCTCGAGTTCAGCGCCGACTGGAACGGCGACGGGGCTCTCGTGCCGACCGATGCCAACCCCAACGAGCGGCTGGCTCACGCTCTGACCGCCGGCGTCTGGCGGCGGGGCGTCAACGGTGGGCCTCGGCTGCCATGGGCGTGGCCGGACTCGGCGCGGTTCGCCTACCGGGACTCGCTCGGCCTGGACCTGGGTACCCGGCCCGCTCCGGGACGGATCGCCATGGTCGAGCTGGTGGGCTTCCTGGAGGCGGGCGGAAGAAGCTTCTCGGTGACGTGGGCGGCTGCGCGACGTGCCGCCGGGGCGACCGGAGACCCCGGCCCCTGACGAGGCCGGGGGCCCTCGCCAACGTCCACGGAAGCGCGATCGTGGTCGTCCTGTGGGCGCTGGTCGCGCTGGCGGCGCTGTCGACGGTCGCCGCGGTCGCGTCGATCACCGACCTGGCGCTGGCCCGCGCCCACCGCGACCACGCGGTGGCGCTCGGGCTGGCCGAGGCGGGCGTGGCCGAGACCCTCGCACGGCTCGCCGCCGATCCGATGGCCGCTGCGCGTGAGGACAGCCTGGAGGGAGCTTTGTCGACCGGTGTCTGGCGCGCCGCCTGGACCCCGGCGCCGGACGGGGCACGCGTCCTCTCCGAGGGTGACAGCCGCGGGATGCGGAGGCGGATCGAGGCGCGGGTCCTGAGGGGGGAGGGGGGAGAGGTGCGGATCATCGCCTGGAAGGAGCTCTTCTAGGCCGTCGTTGAAAACGGCCAGGCTCTGCGTTGCGCTCCCTCGGTCGCCTTGCGGCGCACAGACACGTGCGCCTCAGGCGTCCTCTGTCGCGCGCCTTGATACTGCCGTTTTGAACGACGGCGACCTGCCGTAGGGGACGCCGCGAGCCTCGATCCAGAGAGCTCATATCTAATGCTAATCAAAAGGCTTGATTCCATGGAATGAAGTTTGCACGGAGGAGAAGGCGTTCCGGGCAACCGCCGCCCCTCGCTTCCGGAGAACCATGGATCCACGTTCCATGCAGACCACCCGACTCGCGCTCAGCGGCGTGTTCGGCCGTCGCGGCGTGACGTTCGTCGAGCTCCTCCTCGTTCTCGTCCTGCTCGGGATCCTTGCCGCGCTCGCCCTCCCCAGCTTCGGCGCTGGCGCCCGATCCCATCGGATCGTCCGCCAGGCCCGCGAGATCCACGGCGCCCTGGCCCAGGCGCGCGCCCGAGCGGTGGCGGAAAGGCGGCCGCAGCGCTTCCGGATCCAGGACGACGGCCGGTTCCGCATGGAGGCCCTGGACGACGCGGGAACGTGGATCCCCTACCTGACCTCCCTGCCGGTCGATGAGCCGCTCGCCGTCGTGGGGGGAAGCGGGGGCACGGTCACGTTCGAGCCCGACGGGCGGGTGGAAGCGCCGGCCAGCGTGACGGTGGGGAATCCGCCATCCCGGCACGAGATCCGGATCCTCGCCGGCGGGCTCCTCCGCTGGCAGGGACCGGAACCGTGAGCCCTCCGAGGATCGTACTCCGCTCCGCCGGAGAGGCCGGCTCGACCCTCATCGAGGTCATGGTCGCCCTTGTCATCTTCCTGATCGGCTCGCTCGCCGTCGCGGCCTTCCTGCTCGTCTCGGTCCGGGCCCAGGCCGGGGCCGGTCGTCGCGGGCAGGCCGATCAGCTCCTGCGGGCCAAGGTGGAGGAGCTCCAGTCGACCGCCTACGCCGAGGTCGTCGATGGCTCGGACGCCGAGTCCCTGGCGGGTGAGGTCTTCGAGCGCACGTGGGAGGTCACGGAGGACGAGCCCATCCCGCGCGTGAAGACGATCCTGCTCGAGGCATCCTGGGAGGAACGCGGCCGGGACTTCTCGGTCCACGCGACGACGATGCGGAGCGCTGAATGAGGCTCCTGGATGTCGTGCCGACCAGAGGCCCGGGCCGGCGGGTCGGATTCACGCTGGTCGAGCTTCTCCTGGCCATGACGCTGACGGGCGTCCTCGGCGTCGCCGCCGTCCGCCTCTTCGTGGTGCAGCACCAGGCGTTCGTCCGGCAGGGGGAGGGGATCCGGCGCACGCAGAACGCTCGCGCGGGGTTCGACCTGATGACCCGGGAGATGCGGAATGCCGGGTACGACCCCCGGGGGACCGCCGCGGCCGGCGTGACGACGTGGTCGGTCGAGGCCTTCGGCTGGACCGCCGACCTGGACGCGGACGGAACGGCGGACGGGGACCGCGAGCGTGTCGAGTACCGGCTGGCCGAGGACGGGACGCTGATCCGTCGCGAGGACGACGTCGACGTGGCGGTCGCCGAGCACGTTACCGAGCTGCGGTTCGACTATTTCGCCGATGCCGGGGTGACGCCGGCGACCTCGGCCGACGAGATCGCGCTCGTGACGGTGCGCCTCGCCTACGACACCCCACGAGGAGTGGCCAGCGCGACCCTGGAAACCCGGGTCGCCCTGCGCAACCGGCTCTGGCGATGACGGCCCTCCGCCCGGTCCCGCGGCACGCCGGGTTCGTGCTGCCGGCCGTCCTGGTGATCCTGCTGGCCCTGGGCCTGGTCGGCGGAGCGGCGGCGCTCCTCACCTCGACCGAGGTGCGGGTGGCGGGGATGACCGGGATTGGCCACCGCGCCGAGGACGCTGCCGGAGCGGGTCTCGAGCACGCCGTCGCCCATTTCGGCCAGAGCGGCCCGACGACCGGGTGGCCGGTCGAGGGCGAGGTGGACGGCTTCGACTACGAGGTGACGATCGTCGCCGACAGCTTCGACTTCGGGTCGGGCCGCGAGGCCGTGCACTGGAGCGCGGGTCTGCATCTCAACGATGTGGGCGATGGCCAGCCCGTCTGGGTGCTGACGTCCCGGGCCGAGCGCGGATCGTGGCGCGCTTCCGAGGTCCTGCGGGTGACGGCCAGCGGCCTCGAGATCCGGAGCTCGGCGGCGATCGCTTCGGGGGGCGGCTTCAGCCTGACCGGCAACGTCACGGTCTCCGGCGTCAACGTGGACGAGAGCGGCCATCCGGTCGACCCGGGCGACTTCTCGACATCGGGGGCGTGCCAGGAGAACAAGGCCGCGTTCCTCGCCGAGGACGGCGATTCGATCGAGGCCAAGGGGAGCGCGGACCTCGATGGTAATCCGGCCTACGCCGGTAACGACCCGCCCTACGTCGTGGCGGACCCGGCCCCGACGCCGGCCTCGCCCGAAGAGGTCCTCGGGTTGCCGGCCGGCGCGCTGGACGAGTATCGGCGGACCGCCGCCGAGTTCGCGGCCGATCCGGTCGACCCGCTGGAAGGGATCGTCTACATCACGGACGATTTCGGCACCGGCGCCGGGTCGGGTCCCACGCTGGACGGCATGGGAGTCCTGATCGTGCACAACCCGCTCTTCGATCCCCGGGAGCATGACCCGCACGACCCGCGGTACGATCCGTCCAGGGTGGCCGATCCGCGCTATGCGCCGGCATCGCTCGGCAACAAGACGGGCGGCACCTTTCGCGGCCTCATCATCGCCGACCGGATCGAGAAGTTCACCGGGCAGGCGAGCATCTACGGCTCCGTGATGAGCCTGAGCCGGACCCACGAGAGCTCGCTGTCGGGGCAGGTCCATATCCAGTATTCGTGCACCGCCGTGCAGCTCGCGTCCCGGACGATCACCCGCCCACGTCGCCTATCCTGGGCATCTGGCCTCGAAATTGCACCGTAGGCGCTGAAAGCCCGCCCCATCCGCCAGAGAGAGGCAGAAAGCTGCCCCTCCGCGACGTACCCGTGCGCGTCGGGCTCGGAACGCCCGGCTGCGCGTCGTGAGAGGAAGAGGATGATTCTTCGACGATCCCGCACCGCCGTGGCCGTGGACCTCGGTTCGCGACACATCCGGCTGGTGGCCATCGAACAGGGCGGCTCGAAGCCGCGGCTGGTGGCCTTCGAGCGCGAGCCGATCGATCCGGAGAGCGTCGTGGCCGGGGAGATCATGGACTTCCATCGCGTCGCGGAGGCTCTGCGGCGTGTCCGCGAGCGTTCCGGCATCCGGCGACGGCCGGCCGCCACCTCGGTGTCGGGACGCGACGTGATCGTGAAGCGCGTCCGGATGGACAGGATGCGGCAGGCCGAGGCGCGCCAGGTGATCCGATGGGAGGCCGAGCAGCACGTGCCGTTCGACATCGACAGCGTGAGCCTCGACTTCGAGATCCTGGACCCGGACGGGGTGAGCCCGCAGATGGAGGTCGTGATCGTGGCGGCCAAGAAGGACCTGGTCGAGAGCCGGATGCGACTCCTGGAGGAGAGCGGGTTCGAGGCCGCGGTCATCGAGATCGACGCGTTTGCGGTCCAGACCGTCTTCGAGCACGGCTACGAGCACGCCCGCTACGGGACCTTCTGCCTCCTGAACATCGGCTACGAAATCACCAGCTTGAGCCTCGTCCGTGACGCGCGGCCGCTCCTGACCCGCGACGTGGCCACCGGGGAGCGGCGGTTCGAGGAGGTTCTCGTCGAGGCGCTGGGGGTGACTCTCGAGGAGGCCCGCCGCCGGCTGCAGGAACCGGATCTGCTGGATCCGCCGGCGCGGCACGCGCTGGCGGCCGTCCTGGACGGCTTCGTCACGCCCGTCGAGCGCGCCCGCGCCTACCTGGCCACCAGTGAGGGCGAGGCCCAGGACCTGGACGAGGTCGTTCTGGCCGGCAGCGGCGCATGCCTTCCGGGGCTCCGGGACGCGCTCGCCGACCGGCTCGGGACCCCGGTCACGATCCTGGACCCGCTGCGCGAGATGGAGGTCGATCCGGCCATCCGCGCGTCCCTGCTCGACCCCGCCACTAGGGCGTCCCTGGCGATCCCGGTTGGTCTCGGTCTCAGGGAGGAGGGATGACGCAATGGTTCGCGTGAACCTGGTCCCGTCCGAGCGGCGCCGCGAGAGACGCCGACCGCGCGTCGCGCTTCCCGTCGGCCTGCCGTCCCCGGAGCTCTTCCTGGGAGGTCTCGGCGTGCTTCTCCTCCTGGCCGCGACCCTGCTCTTCGTCGGCGAGCGACGGACGCTGGCCGACGCCCATGCGGCGGTCGTCGAGGCGCGCGCCGACAGCTCCCGCCTGCACGACGCGGTCGCTCGGGTGACGCGCATGGAGCAGACCCAGGCACGGCTGGCGGAAAGGATGGAGCTCCTGGAGGACGTGGTGGACGGACGCCTCTACGGGCTTCGGCTCATGGAGACCCTCGCGCGCTCGCTCCCGGCGTACGTCTGGCTGGAGCGCGTCGATCGGGAGGAGCTGGATGCGGACGAGGTCCGGATCGCCGGGGTCTCGTTCGCCAACGCCGCCGTCACCGACCTGATGCGCGACCTGGAGAGCTCGTCCGAGCTCCAACGCGTCCGGCTCGTCGAGATCGTCCGCGCCCGGCGCGACTCGCTGGACGTTCAGCAGTTCACCCTGGTGGCCACGTTCGAGGGCCATCGCATCCCGACCGTGACCGCGGACTCGACGGCCGGCGGCAAGCCGGAGATCGAGCCCGCCGACGGACCCGAAGACGGAGAGGACCGATGACGCGACCCCATCGCCCTGCGCGCTGGCTCTGGCTCGCCGTGGCGACCGCGATCCCTGCGGCGTGCGAGCCCGACGAGGTCCAGAATTCGGCCAACGAGGCCGTGGTCATGGTGCAGTTCTTCGCCGCCCGGACGAACCGTGTCCCGGTGGCGGGCGTCCGGATGCTCGTCGAATCCCCGGCCCAGGGGCAGAACCAGCAACAGGGGCGTCCCTACAACGGTCCCGACGTGCTCGCCATCTCGGGAGACGACGGGATCGCGATCGCCCGCGTGTTCCCGGGCTTCGACGACCCGCAGGACGGCGGCGGCGATGGCGGCGGCGATTCCCAGGACCAGGGACCCGAGAACCCGCTCGACCTGCCCCCGCCGCTGATTTTCGCGGACGTCGCGATCACGTTCATCTATCAGGGCGAGATCGTGCCGTTCATCGAGACCGGCTTCACGATCGGATCCGGCCGGCTGTACGACCTGGGCCCCATCTTCCTCGACGAGCTGGGAGTGACGGTGGAGTGATGTTCGGCCTCGATTCGCCCGAACGGCAGCGGGCGGCGCTCCTGGCCCTGGTGATCGTGGGCGGGGGGCTCCTCTTTCACCGCTACGCCTGGTCCCCGCTCCACGCGGAGCGACTGGCGATGGAGACCCATCGGACGCGCCTCGAGCGTGCCAACCGGCAGGCCCGGGCGGTCACCCAGCCGGCGCGCGTGACGGAGCTCGAGCGGGAGGAGAGCCGGATCGAGGTCGCGCTGGCCGTCTACGAAGCGATGCTGCCGGACCGCTCGGAGGCTATGGCGTTGCTCTCCGGCGTGGCCGGCGCGGCCCTGTCCGCCGACGTGGACATCGTGAGCTTCGCTCCCCGAGACGAGATCGCCGGCGAGGTGCTGGTCGAGATCCCGTACGACGTCCAGGTCCAGGGATCGTACCACGACGTGGGTCGTTTCCTGGCCGGGGTGATCAACCTGCCCCAGCTCGTGCGCCCGGAGGTGGTCGCCCTGATCGGCGTGCCGGTCGAAAGCCCGCCGCGCGGGGAGCCCGAGCACCAGGTGCTGGGAACGCTGGTTCTCTCGGCGTACGTCCGGCCGGACGACGTCCGCATGGCGCCGGCCCGCAACGCGGGGCTCCCGAGGAAGACCGGGGGACACGCGGTGCGACCGGCGGGAGGCGCCGATGAGGGGTAGGGCGCTCGCCCTCGCGATCGGGTGGCTGGCGCTTCCCGGCTCCGCCCGGTCGCAGGACCTGGACGGGGCGCGGGTGATCCCGCCCGTTCCTCCGACCCCCGCGGCCTACGTCGCCGCGGGGCGCGATCCGTTCGAGCCCTTGATCGGGGCTTCGGAGGGGGAGGAGGGGCAGCCGCCGCGGCTGGACCAGCTCGTTCTGACCGGCATCTTCCAGGGCGCCCCCGGAAACAGCCTCGTCGTTCTAGAGGATCCGGCCCGGCGCGGCCACTTCCTTCGGGCGGGCGAGTCCCTGGGCCAGGCCCGCCTGCTCGCGATCCTCCCCGACGCCGCGGTGTTCGAGGTCGACGACTACGGGATCGTGCGCCGGGACACGCTGCGGCTCGAGCCCGACCGCGCGGAGCCGGCCCCGCCGGCCCCGAG
>DASRVA010000189.1:0-8256 GCA_035687745.1 Gemmatimonadota bacterium | reverse complement strand
TGCCGGTCACGTCCACGGCCCGCAGGCCGCCCTGATAGAACCCCACGTACATGACGCCGTCTTCGACCCACAGGTTGTGCGCCCCCGCCTCGGGGACCTCGTAGCGGGCGGCATAGATCGGATGCTCGGGGTCGCGGACGTCGATGACGTGGACCTCGCCGCGGGGATCCGCCGACATCCCCGCCGGGAGCGCGGGCTTGGTGCCCTGGGAGCTCGCAAAGTCCTCGTCCCCCAGGAACAGGTAGTCGCCCCAGCGAAACGCGTTGTGGGTCGGGCCGTCGGGGTAGAAGAGCCGCGACAGGAGGACCGGCTCGGCAGGGGTCCCTCCCTTGCCGCCACCGCCGATATCCAGGATCACGAGCCCGTCCATCATGTACGACATCCAGACGAACCCGTCCTGGACCCAGATGTCGTGCAGCGACTTCCCCTCGACGGGCAGTCCCCACCGCCCGATCTCCTTCGGAAGATGGGGATCGCTGACGTCCAGGATGTTCATGTCGCCCGTGCCGTCGTTGGTCAGATACAAGATCGAGTCGGTGGCCCAGAAGACATTGTGGACTCCTGAGGTTACCGTCTCGGTGTACTCGCTGATCGGCCTCGGGTGCGCGGGATCCTCCAGCGAATAGAGCACGATGCCGTTGCGCCGGTCGGCCGCCCCCTCGCGCGTCGCCGCGAGCCACTTGCCGTTGCGTGACACCTTGACGCTGTTGATGACCCTCGCATCCACCGTCACCGAGTCGGTCAGGACGGGGTTGGCCGGGTCGGAGACGTCGTACGTCCGGATCTGGTTCGCCTGATGGGTGCCGAGGTAGACGTAATCGTTCTGGGGCCAGATGTCGGCCGTGAAGAGCCCCGCGTTCAGACCCCGGCCGACCACGTGAAAGCGCCCGCGAACGTCGCGCGGCAGGACCGTGATCGTGGCCCTCGCCACCCGATCACCGAGGGTCGCCAGAATCGGGTAGGTGCCCGGCTGCTCGGCCACGAAGTCGCTCGGCGGATGGATCTCCGCCCCGGGGCTTCCCACCGACCACACCGGACGCGCGTCGGCGATCGAGGTCGACAGCGTCACCAAGTCGCCCGTGCGCACCGGGTCGACCGGCAGGCCCGTGACCCTGAAATCACCTCCCGCCTCCACCACCTCAATCGCGTAGCGCTCCTCCGCTTGACCGGCCGAGAGCGTCACGTCGGCGCGTCCCGGGGCCGTCGCCACCAGCGTCCGACCGTCCACCGACACCACCTCCGGCGCGCTGGACTCGACCGTCACCTCAGGGTCAAGCTCCCAGCGGTGGACCGAATTCAGGGCATGTAGCTCCAGGGTCACACGGCTCCCCACCGCCAGCCGCGACGGCACCTCCGTCTGCACCGACAGGCTCGCGATCTCGGGCTCGTTCACATTCACCGTCGTCACCCCCATCGCGGCACCGCTCACCAGCGCCGCGATCTGGCTCTCGCCGGCCTCGAAGCCGGTGAACTCACCGTCCACGGTCATCCGGGTACGGCCGCCCGCCGCGTACCACTCGACGTCGGGATCGGCGATCTCCGCCCCGGACTCGTCGAAGGCGCGGACGACGAAGCGCCGTGGCTCGCCGGCCTGGAGAGTCACCCCGCCCGGGACGACTTCGACCCGCGAGATCCCGGGGGCCGTGGCGAGGATGCCCGGATCGGGGGTGAAGTCCGTCTCCTGGCCGACCGGCGTCATCGACAACGGGATCATGTCCCGGTCGTCCTCCGAGACCAGGAAGGAATAGCCCGTGAACGCATCCCCGTCGCGCGTACCCAGAAACCTCACCGTGGCCCCCGGGACCTCCATCGTGACGTCGATCCGATCCTCGGTGACGCGGCCACCGGTCACGGTCACCATCCCGCCTTCCGGCGCGACCAGGCGATCGCCCTCGATCTTGAACGGCAGGGGTGGCGCGTTCACGCCCGGCCCGAGGATCTGATACACGGTGTAGCCGGGCGGGACGTCCGTGGTCTGGGCCCTCGAGACGCCCGTGGAGAGGGGGAGCAGGAGCGGCAGGGCGAGGAACGGCAGCGTCCTGGGGCGCATGGTCACTCCAGCGTGGAGGTCGGAGATTGGCGGAGATGTCATCCCATTCTACGTCAGGGGACCCCCTCCGGGTTTCGTCCCCTGCAGCCGGGTCCGGCCGGTCGAGCATCACGATCGCCTTTCTCGGCGACGTCATGCTGGGACGCGGCGTGGCCGAGGACGTCGGTCGCCGGGAGCCGGCCAGCTTCTGGGGCGATCTCGTGCCCATCCTCGCCGCCTCGGACCTCGTGGTCGCCAACCTGGAATGCGCGATCACGAAGCTCACGGTTCCCTGGACCCGGACCCGGAAGGCCTTCCACTTCCGCGCACCGCCCGACGCCGTCGAGGTCCTGCGGGCCGGGCGGGTGGGGGCCGTCGCGCTCGCCAACAATCACGTCCTGGACTTCGAGGAGGAGGGCCTTCTCGACACCCTGCGCCACCTAGACACAGCCGGGATCGCGCACGCGGGCGCGGGAGAGACCCTCGACCAGGCTCGGGAACCGGCCGTGGTGGCCGCGGGCGCCCTCGCGGTGGGGATCGCCGCATTCACCGACAACGAGCCCGGCTGGGCGGCCGGGCCGGGCCGCCCGGGCACGAGCCAGCTCCGATTCCTCCCCACCCCCGGCGCGCTGCGGATCGTGGAGCGGTCCGTTGCCCGGGCGCGGGAGAAGGGCGCCTCGTTCATCGTGCTCTCCCTGCACTGGGGGTACAACATGGTGGAGCGGCCACCGCGTCCGTTCCGGGGGTTCGCGCGGGCGGCGCTCGAGAGGGGCGTCGATCTGATCCATGGCCACTCCGCCCACATCTTCCAGGGAGTGGAAATCCATCACGGCAAGCCGATCCTCTACGACACCGGGGAAGCGCTCGACGACTACGCGGTCGATCCCGTCCTCAGGAACGACCGCTCGTTCGTCTTCCTGGCGGACGTCGAAGGCCCCCGCGTGCGGGCGCTCCGGCTCGTGCCGATCCTCCAGCAAGGCACCCGGGTCGGCCTTGCCCGCGGGCTCGATTTCGAGGACGCCTGCCGGCGCATGCAGGTGCTCTCGGCGGAGATGGGCACGCCGACGCGACCGGCGCCCCACGGGCTGACGATTCCGATCCCGGCGGCGGGAATTTGACCGTCGCGCGGATCCCGGGATATGCTCGGTAGGGGGGCGGCGCGACCGACGCCCCCCGACGCGCTGCTGTCTCTCAGAGGAGCCACGATGGCAACCTACGAGTACCAATGCGACGACTGCCGGAAGACGTTCGCCGTCCGCGAGCGGATCTCCGAGCACGTCGAGAAGAAGCGCAAGCGGACCGAGTGCCCAAGGTGTCACGGACACCACACGCACCAGCTCTTCACCCCGTTCTACGCCAAGACGGGCTCGAAGGCTTGAACCAGGGCGGCACGAGGTCGTGACGGGGAGGGCTGCGGCGCTCGAGCGACCGGCTCTTCGACCCGAGGCCCTCTACTCGAGCCCCAACGCGCTCGCGCCCTCCTACAGCCGATTCCGGGTCGCGGATCGCCTGCTGCTGTCGGGTCACTCCCACCAGGCGTGGCCCGACCGCGGCTTCGAGGGCCAGCGCCAGGCGTGGCTGGACGCGGCCGAGCTGGTGGACGACAAGTGGGAGCGGGCGTTCGCCCGGGCCGACCGGGTCCGGGCGGGGTACGCCCGGCTCCTGGGCGACCCGGACGGCTCGATCGCCCTGGCCGAGAGCACCCACCACCTGGTCCTGCCCTGGCTCTCGGCGCTTCCCCTCCGCGAGCGGCCCAAGGTGGTCACGACCGACGGCGAGTTCCACTCCCTCCGCCGCCAGCTCGCCCGGCTCGAGGAGGAAGGGCTCCAGGTCGTCCGCGTGCCCTCGGTCCCGGCGGCCGACGTGGGCGAGCGGGTGGCCCGCGAGGTCGACGCCCGGACCGCGGCCGCTCTCCTCTCCTCGGTCTTCTACGGGAACGCCCACCTTGCGGGAGGCCTTCCGGAGGCCGCCCGGGCCTGCCGCCGCGAGGGCGCGCTCCTCCTCGTCGACGCCTACCATTCGCTGAACGTCGTTCCCTTCTCGATGGAGGGGATCGAGGACGCCTACGTCACCGGCGGCGGCTACAAGTACTGCCAGCTCGGCGAGGGGAACGCCTTCCTGCGTCTGCCCCCCGGATGCCGGCTCCGGCCGGTCGTCACCGGCTGGTTCAGCGAGTTCGCGGCGCTGACCGACGTCCCGCGCGGAGACGTGGCCTACGGCGAAGGCGGTTGGCGCTTCGCGGGTGGGACCTACGACCCGACCGCGAACTACCGGGCCAGCGAGGTGTTCGACTTCTTCGCCGAGATGGGGCTCGCGCCCGGGTTCCTGCGCGAGGTGAGCCAGCACCAGGTCGGGCTCCTGGCACGAGCGTTCGACGATCTGGACCTGAACCCTGGTCTGGTGGACCGTGACCGGTCGGTTCCCATGGAGGGGACCGGCGGCTTCCTCGCCCTCGGCTCGCCCCGGGCGGGCGACCTGCACCGCGGCCTGCACGCCCGCGGGGTCTTCACCGACTACCGGGGAGTGACCCTCCGAATGGGGCCGGCCCCCTACCTCTCGGACCGGCAGATCGAAGACGCCGTCGAGGCGCTCGGCGAGACTGCCCGCGGCCTCGCTCCCTAGACGGTCTCTCGACCCACATGGCTGGGTGTCCTAGCTTGCGGAGGCATGCGAGAGGACCTCGAAGTCCTGGCGATCGGTGATCGACCTCCCTCCACGATGGACGAGGCCCTGCGGGGGCGTCGATCGATCCGGCGGTTCGCTCCGCGAGGGATTCCGGACGCGCTCGTCCGGGAGATCCTCGACCTGGCCCGCCGCGCGCCCTCGTCCCTCGGTGCCCAGCCCTCGTGCTTCGTCGTGATCCGGAGCCGGGAGGCCCTGGAGCGCCTGGCCGCCATCAAGGACGCCCACTGCGCGCCCGACAAGCGTGAGGCGTACCCGGCGGGCTTCCTGGCCCGGGCGCCGCTGGTCGTGGCGGTCTGCGTCGAGCGCGGCCGGGCGCACGGCCGCGGGCGCGAGGGCGGCATCCTGGCCGCCTCCCACCTGCTCCTCGCGGCGCACGCCCGCGGGCTGGGGGGGACCTACCTGACCGCCTACCAGCCCGACGACCCGGGCCTCGAGCGCGAGATCCGGCTCCTCCTGCGGCTCCCGGCTGACGTGGATCCGATCGCCCTCGTCCCGCTCGGCTTCCCCGACGAGCGGCCCGCGCCCCGGGAGCTGCGGCCGCTGGGGGAGCTGATCCACGAGGAGACCTACGGCGGGGCCTCCCGGGGATGAGCGACACGGCGGCGCCGACCGGTACGCTCGAGGCCCGGCTTCCGGCCTCGAGCCCGTCGCCCGAGGCCTTCGCCCGCGCGATCGACCGGCGGCACGAGGCCTCGCGAAGCGTCGTCCTCCGCTACCGCCACGCCCTGCGCCTGGAACCGGATGAGGAGCAAGACGCCCGCCTCAAGGAGGTCCTCGAGCGGACCAGCATCGCCGAGGGCCTCCGGGTCTTCCCGCTCCTCAGCTATCGCGACGTGGAGATCGACGTCCTGGACGAGACCTCCCTCATGGCGACCCGCACGCTCAAGTCGATCGACGGCTGCGTGACCACCGCCCAGTGCCTCCTGCGGGGGCACCGGCGGGTGGTGTTCGAGTCGGGCGGAAACACGGGGACGGCGCTCACGGTCTACGGCACGCGGGCCGGGCTCGAGACGTTCTTCTTCCTCCCCGCGGAGAACCTGCCTCTCCTGGACGGCAAGGCCTTCGCCGGCGGGACCTCGCATGTGATCGCGGTGGACGACCCGCGGCAGGTCAAGCCCGCCGCCGGAGCGTTCGCCGCGCGGCACGGCCTGACGCGGATCCCCGTGCTCGACTGGCGTCTCCAGGCTTCCAGCTTCGTTGGCTGCTTCGTGCTCGAGCACCTCCTCGCGAGCGAGCCTTACGACGTGCTCGCCCAGTCGATCAGCGCGGCTTTCAGCCCGGTCGGTATCTACCGGCAAATCGGCCGGCATCGCGAGCGGATCGGCCGCCTTCCGGCCTTCCTGGGGGTCCAGCAGGCGGCCAACTCTCCCATGGTCCGGGCCTGGAGGGCGGGCACGGAGGCCGCGGCACAGGAGCCCGTCGAGTCGACGGGCGGACTCCTGGCGAAGGTCATGTACGACGGGAACCCCGGCACCTACGGGACCTTCGGGGCGCTGCGCCAGGTCCTCGTGGAATCGGGAGGCGATCTTACGACGATCGACCGCGAAGACTTCCGGCGGGAGCTCTGGACCGAGATCGACGGCAGGACCGTCCTGGATCGCCTCGCCGAGCGCGGCGTGGAGGTCACGATCCGGGAGGGCGAGGTGATCGAGAAGGCGGGTCTCATGGCGCTGGCCGGGATGCTCAGGGAGATCGAATCCGGCCGGATCGCGCCGGGCAGCCGTGTCCTGGTCTGCGTGACGGGCGGAACCGCCCGGCCCGAAGGCCGCGTCAAGGCCACCCCGTGGGCCGAGGAGCTGCTGGAGGACGGCCGTGGCTGAGTCCGCCCGCTCCGTCGTCCTCAGGGACGCGACCCTGCGGGAGGGCCTGGACGTTCCGCATGTGTCGTTCACCGTCCCCGACCGCATCGCCATCGCCGGCGCGCTCGCGCGGGCGGGCGTACCCGAGATCGAGGTCGTGGCGCCGAGCCGGGTGGCTGACGACCTGCCTGTTGCACGCCAGATCAAGTCGCAGCTTCCGAGCCGCGTCTCGGGCCTGATCTACGCCCACCGTCCGGACTGGCGGCGCGAGGCCGAGGCGGCCTGCGAGGGACTGGACCGGGTAGACCTCCTCATGCCGCTTTCCGAGCGCCGCGAGCCCCATGACCGGCTGGAGAAGGCGGCGCGGCTCGAAGAGGCCTTGGTCTTCTGCCGGACCCTTCCGCTCGAGATGGGCGCGGGCCTTCCGCATTCGACCCAGGCCGAGGCCGGTTTCGTGATCGAGATCGCACAGAGGGCGGTCCAGGCCGGAGCCGGGCGGATCACGATCTACGACACCAACGGCGGCGCCGAGCCGTTCGGCGTCCGGCGGCTGATCCGTCAGGTGGCGTCCGAGGTGCCGGTCCCCATCTTCTTCCACGCTCACAACGACCTCGGCCTCGCCACCGCCAATGCGTGGGCGGCCGTCGAGGGCGGCGCCTCGGGGCTGGACGTGACCGTCAACGGGCTCGGCGACCGCGCCGGTAACGCCAGCCTGGAGCAGCTCGTCATGCTCCTCCGGCTTCACGGCCGGGCGACCGGCGTGGATCCATCCGCGCTGCAGGGTCTCTCCCGTCTGGTCGAGTCCTCGAGTGGTGTGCCGGTCTCGGACCTCGCCCCGGTGGTCGGCCGTCACGTCTTCGATCACGAGTCGCCGGCGCACGTGGAGGCGCCGACGGAATTCGAGGCGTTCGACCCGGGCCTGGTCGAGCACGAAAGGAGCTCCCCCAGATGAGCGACCGGGCGGACGTCGTCCTCTTCAACCCCGCGCCGCGGAGCGGCTTCCAGGCGCACCGGCGGGTCGAGCTTCCTCTCAGCGTGCTGTGCCCGGCGACGCCCCTCGACCGGCAAGGTTATCGCGTCAGGATCGTCGACCAGTTCGCCAACCCGCACTGGGAGCGGGAGTTCAGGGCTGCCCTCGCCGAGCGCCCGATCTGCCTCGGGGTCACCTGCATGACGGGGCCCCAGATCCTGCGGGCGATCGAGGCCTCACGGGCCGCCAAGGAGCTCCACCCGGGGCTGCCGGTCGTCTGGGGCGGGATCCACGCCAGCCTCCTCCCCGAGCAGACGCTGGGGAACCCGGCGATCGACGCCGTGGTCGTGGGCGAAGGCGAGGCGTCGTTCGCGGATCTCGTGAAGGCGCTCGAGGAAGGGAGACCGCTGTCCGACGTGGCCGGGATCGTCTACAAGAAAGAGGACGGGCGGGCCTGGGCCACGGGCGAGCGCCCGTTCATCGAGCTCGACAAGGAGCCGCCCCTCTCCTACCACCTGCTGGACATGGATCTCTACCGGCGGCGCATGTTCGGGGTCGACCACGTGACCTTCAACTCGAGCCGCGGATGCCTCTTCCGCTGCGCTTTCTGCTGGGACCCGGTCATGCACAAGCGGAAGTGGCGGGCCATGGAGCCGGAGACCGTGCTCGATCATCTGCAGCGCATCATCCGGGACTACGGGATCCGCGGGTTCCTGTTCACGGACGACCACTTCTTCATCGACCTGCGCCGGGCGCGGGGGATCATCGAGGGG
>DASRVA010000188.1:0-17601 GCA_035687745.1 Gemmatimonadota bacterium | reverse complement strand
GCCTGCTCGCCCATACAATCTGGCTCCCTTTCCTGCTGCGACCTAAATTGAGGTTCTGAATCGCGGTCTTCATACCCTTCCATCGGAGACATCCCCATGGCCAGACAATGCTTCATCTGCGGCAAGGCCGCCCAGTTCGGCAATACGGTGAGCCACGCCAACAACAAGCGGCGTCGGCGGTTCGAGCCGAACCTCCAGACCGTCCGGGCGATGGTCGAGGGAGCCCCGCGCCGGATCCGGGTCTGCGCGAGCTGCATCCGGGCCGACAAGGTGGTCAAGGCCGGCTGAGGCCGGCCAACAGATCGGTCACCCCCCGCCAGGTCCGAGCCTCCATCAGCAGGTTGTGGCTGAAGAGGGCGACCCCCGGGACACCCTCCCGGGCCAGTTCTGCGGCCGCCCGGCGCACTTCGCCGGGCGCGATCCCGTCCAGCCGGACCCCGATCCGGAGCCGCCCGCGTTCGAGTTCGTCCGGGTAGGCGTCGACGACCTCCAGGACCGCCTCGGCGTCCTCCCGGTAAACCATCGGCACCGCCTCGTCGAGGATCCCGCGCCTCAGCCAGTCCGCCCAGTCCTGCCCGAAGGTCTCGCGGGCCAGCTCCGGTACCGGAAGGACGGCCGCCGTCAGCCGTACGCCCGGCCGGACCTGCGCGAGATCGTCCCGGATCAGCCCGACCAGATAGCCGACCGACCCGGCGCCGCCTTCGGGCGCCCACCCGGCCGGATAGCGGATGTAGTCCAGGTGGACGCCGTCCACCGGGTAGCGGAGAACCAGCTCCAGGATGAACCGTCGAAGCTCGGTCCGGACCTCGAGGACGGCGGGGTCGAGGAACCATCCTTCCCCCCGCAGACCGCGCCGGTCGAGCTCGGCGCGGGAGAGAGAGCGCATCGAGCGCCCGCCGGCGTCGGTCACGAACCAGTCCGGGTGGTTCCGAAAGACGTGGCCGGCGGGCGGCGGCTCCTCGGCCGACCAGGCGAGCATGGCGTTGACCCAGGCGTGGACCTCGATCCCCCGCGCCCGGGCCTCGGCCAGGGCCTCTCCGAAGGGATCCTCCCAGCCGGGGGCGAACGGGGTCGTGGCCGGAGGACCGAAGACCTGGCTCGGATAGAAGGCGTCCCAGCGCCCGGAGACCTGGAGGTAGATCCGGCGGCATCCGACGCGCTCGACGGCCTCCAGGGCCTCCTCCCAGGCCGTCGGGGAAGAGAGCGCGTTACGTACGACCCACACGTCGCAGGCGGGCGTCTGGGGGCCCGCCGGTCGCGGGCGTGCCGGGGGGGCCGCCGGGGTGACCGCCTCGATCGCCATGGTTGCCGCAGCTCCGGGAGCCCCCGGGACCCCCCCGGAGGCCGCCAGCATGGCAGCCACTGCGGCCGCCATGGCAGGCGGACGGAGCCGGCCTCGCGGATGACGGAGACGGCCTCGCGGAGCCATGCCCGGTGTGTGGACGGTCGCCCTAAAAGACGCTAAATTAAGGGCTTCCAGCGAATTCCATAGCCAGAGGGAGCCGAACATGCCCAACTTCGACCTCACGGCGCTTCAGGGCGAGTACAAGTCCCGCAACATGCGGGTCCTCCTGAGCCGACTCCTCAAGCGCCACCCGGATTTCCGGTCGGGGACGATCGTGACGTACAAGGTGCGCGACACGGGCGATTTCCGTCTCCAGGTGTGCACCAACCGCGACGAGGTCCGGCAGATCTTCCTGAGCCCCCACTGCACGGAGGCCCGCACCGTCCGTCAGCCGGACCCGGAAGAAGCTCCGACCGCCGCGTAGACGCTCAACGGTCGTCCCGCCCGACTTCACCGGGCGGGCGGGACGGCTCGAGTGGGCGGCTCTCCACCCTCCCCTCCCGAAACGCCTCCAGCGCGAGCTCGAAGACCCAGCTCGGCGGGGTCCCTACGATCCGATAGCCGTTCACGAAGAAGGTCGGCGTTCCGGTCACGGCGAGCGAGGTCCCGAGCACGCGATCCGCCTCGACGCGTCCGGCGTGACGGCCGTCGGCCAGCGCGTCGGCGAAGGCCCCGGCGTCCAGCCCCAGCGAATCCGCGTACCCGACCAGGTCGGCGTCGGTCAGACGCTCGCCGTTCCGGAAAAGGAGATCGTGGTACGGCCAGAAGGCCCCTTGCCGCTCCGCCTCTACGGCGGCCTGGGCGGCGCGGGCAGCGTGTTCGTGCATGGGGAGGGGGTAGTGCCGGTATTCGAGTCGTACCTGGTCCCCGTGGAGCTCGATCAGCGAGTCCACGACCGGCGCGGCAAGCGCGCACGAAGGGCACTCGAAGTCGCCGAACTCGACGATCGTCATGATCGGATCGGGGGCCCCGCGGGCGGGCGCGTCGGGAATGTCTGACTGGGCGCGAGCCCCGCCGAAGCAAACGGAGAGGAAGAGCGGGATCGCGAGCGCGCGGGTGAGGCAGGCCGCGAACGCGGACTTCAGGATCGTTCTGCGGGCTACTTCCCCTTCTCCTCGGCCGGCTCAGCGGAACTCGGCGGCGGCGCGGTCCCGCCGTCGGGGCCGATCAGCTCGAGGAAGGCCATGTCGGCGCCGTCGCCCTGCCGGAAGCCGCCCTTGAGGACGCGCGTGTAGCCGCCGTCCCGGTCCGCGTACAGGCCCGCCCAGTGGTCGAACAGGCCCTGGAGGACGAGCGGGCTCTGGATCCAGCGCGCTGCCTGGCGCCGGGCATGTAGATCGCCCCGCTTGGCCAGCGTGACCAGCTTCTCGGCGGTCGGGCGGACCCCCTTCGCCTTGGCCAGCGTCGTCTCCACGCGACCGTGCTCGAAGAGGCTGGTGACCAGGTTTCGTGTCATCGCCGTGCGGTGCGCGGCGCCACGCCCGAGCCGGTTGCCCTTCTTCCGATGGCGCATGGCCTATTCCTCTTCCTCCGCCGCCGCGGCCGACTCCTCGTTTCCATCGCCGCCATCGGTCTCCTCGAACTCGAACGCCACCTCGGGAAGGCTCCGGAGCTCCTCGCGGTTCTTGAGGATGTAACCGGACTCAGGCGTTCCCTCGACCGACATCCCGAAGTGGAGGCCGTGCCTCTGCAGGATCTCGGCGATCTCCTCGAGCGATTTCTGGCCGAAGTTCCGGAACTGGAGCATCTCGGGCTCGCTCTTCTGCACGAGATCGCCCAGGGTCCGGATGTTGGACGCCTTGAGGCAGTTGCTGGACCGCACAGACAGCTCGAGCTTGTCGACCGGCCGCAGGAAGAGGGCCTTCAGCCGGTTGTGCTTGGCCTCCAGCTCGGTATCCAGCTCGCCGGCCTCCTCCTCGACCGACAGGAAGTACTCGAAGTGCTTCCGCAGGATCTCCGCCCCGGCCGCCAGCGCGTCTTCGGGATCCACGGAGCCGTCGGTCGTGACCTGGAGCGTCAGCTTGTCGTAGTCCGTGCGCCGGCCGACGCGGGTGTTCTCGACGATGAAGTTGGCCCGCGTGACCGGGCTGAAGATCGAATCGACGGCGATGAAGCCGATCTCCTTCCGGCGCTCGTCGTCATGCTGATCGGCGGGCACGTACCCGCGCCCGCGCTTCACGAAGACTTCCATCGCGAACTTCCGGTTCTGGTCCAGTGTGAGCAGATAGAGATCCGGGTTCAGGATCTCGATCTGCGGGTTGTCCTCGAAGTCGGCGGCGGTGATCTCCCCGCTCTCCTTGGTGCGGAGATGGAGGGTCGTCTCGTCGACGTCGTCGGCGAGCGTCAAGACCAGACGCTTCAGGTTCATCACCAGCTCGGCCGTGTCGTTGACGCTGCCCGGGATGGTCGAGAACTCGTGGAGCACGTTGTCGATGCGGACGCCCCACACGGCGGCGCCCTCCAGCGACGAGAGGAGCACCCGGCGCATGGCGTTGCCGAGGGTCAGGCCGAACCCCCGCTCGAGGGGCTGGACGGCGAACTCCCCGTATGTCTCGGTGGAGCTTTCGGTCTTCTCGACCCGGCGTGGCAGTACAAAACTCTTCATGGACATCTCGGAATCCTCCTCAATCGCTTACTTCGAATAAAGCTCGACGATGAGCTGTTCCTCGGCTGCGATCGGGATCGTGTCCCGCGTCGGCAGCACCACCATGCGTCCCGTCATCGACTTGAAGTCGACGTCCAGCCAGGGCAGAGTGCCTTCCTTCCCCCGGCTTTCGATCGCGCCGAGGATGAGGGGCATCTCCCGACTCTTCTCGCGGACACGGATCTCCTGCCCCGGAGAGACCTGATACGACGGGACGTCCACGGGGCGACCGTCCACATCGATATGGCGGTGTCGGACGAGCTGGCGGGCCGCCTTGCGGGAAGGGGCCAGCCCGAGCCGGTAGACGATGTTGTCGAGACGACGCTCGAGCATGACGAGCAGGTTCTCGCCGGTCACGCCTGGCGTCGCCGCCGCCTTCTGGAAATAGTTCCGGAATTGCGACTCCAGCACGCCGTAGATGCGCCGGACCTTCTGCTTCTCCCGGAGCTGGGTGGCGTACTCGGACTGCTTGCGCCGCCGGGCCGCCATCCGTCCGTGAAGACCTGGCGGATACGCGCGCCGCTCGATGGCGCACTTCTCGGTGTAGCAGCGCGTGCCCTTGAGGAACAGCTTCTGCCCCTCGCGCCGGCACAGTCTACAAACAGGTCCCGTGTGTCTTGCCATGATCTAGCCCATTCTCCTGTTATGGTACCGATTTCTCGTGGCCGTGCTCACACCCGGCGTCGCTTCGGCGGCCGACATCCGTTGTGCGGTATCGGAGTGACGTCCTTGATCGAACGGATTGCCAGCCCCGCCGCCTGCAGGGCCTGGATCGCCGACTCGCGCCCGGAGCCAGGCCCCTGGACGCGCACGTGGACACGCTTGACGCCGAGGTTCAGCGCCTCCTTGGCGGCGTTCTCGGCGGCGATCTGCGCGGCGAACGGCGTCGACTTCTTGGAGCCCTTGAAGCCGCTCTTTCCGGCCGACCCCCAGGCGACGATGTTGCCCGCCAGATCGCTGATCGCGACCAGCGTGTTGTTGAAGGTCGCCTGGATATGAGCGACACCCTCGGACTCGATGACTCTCTTCTTCTTTGCGCCCTTCGCCATGGATCTCCCGACTCGCTGAGGTTACTTCTTGGCGGTCGCCCGCTTCTTGCCCGCGATCGCCTTGCGTGGACCCTTCTTTGTACGCGCGTTCGTGTGGGTCCGCTGACCCCGGACCGGCAGGCCGCGGCGATGACGCAGTCCCCGGTAGCAGCCGATGTCCATCAGCCGCTTGATGTTCATGTTCACTTCCTGCCGCAGGCTCCCCTCGACCCGGTAATCCTTCTCGATCACCTGCCGCAGCTTGTTCACGTCGGCGTCCGAGAGGGCGTGAACCCGGATGTCGGGATCCACGCCAGACCGGCGCAGGATGCGCTCGGCCGACGAGCGGCCGATCCCGAAGATGTACGTCAGCGCGATCTCGACGCGCTTCTCGCGCGGAAGATCGACACCCGCAATACGTGCCATGCTCCCCTCCTACCCCTGTCGCTGCTTGTGTCGGGGGTTCTTGCAGATCACCCTCACAACCCCCCGCCGGCGCACGATCTTGCAGTGCTCACAGATCGTCTTGACCGAGCTTCGCACCTTCATCCCGATCCCCTCCTCAAGCGGCCCGCGTCAAGATCTCGGGGCCCTTGTCCATGACCGCAACGGTGTGCTCGAAGTGCGCTGAGAGCGTTCCATCAACCGTAACGATCGTCCACGCGTCATCGAGCGTGCGGACCGTGCTCGACCCGCAGTTCACCATCGGCTCGATCGCGATGACGAGCCCGGGCTCGAGAGCGAGGCCCCGACCCGGCGTGCCGTAGTTCGGCACCTGCGGATCCTCATGCAGGTGCTGGCCGATCCCGTGACCCACCAGGTCGCGCACGACCGAGAACCCGGACCGCTCGGCGACCCGCTGGATCGCGCTCGAGATATCGCCCAGGAAACCCCCCGGGCGGGCCGCCTCGATGCCGGCCTCGAGCGCCGCGCGGGTCACCTCGAGCAGCTCCCGCGCTCCCTGGGAGACGTCTCCCACCGCGAACGTCCGTGCGGCATCAGCGTGGTAGCCATCGAGCAGGACTCCCACGTCGATGCCGATGATGTCGCCCGGCTCCAGGCGACGCTGCCGCGAGGGGATGCCGTGTACGACCTCGTCGTTCACGCTCGCGCAGATCGACGCCGGGAAACCGCCGTACCCCTTGAAGGCCGGACGGGCTCCCGGATGCGAGCAAATGATGGCCTCGGCCAGCTCGTCCAGCTCGGCCGTCGTGACGCCCGGCTTCACCGTGCCCGCCATCGCCTCGAGCACTTCTGCGACGATCATGCCACTCGCGCGCATCCGGTCGATCTCGCGCGCGCTCTTCAGCGTCACCACGGCCGGCACCTACTCCACCTCGACCGCTTCGAGCTCGCGGCGGATGACGTCGGCGACTTCGTCGATCGGTCGATCGCCGTCGATCTCCGTCACCGGGACCGAAGTTTCGCGCTCGTAGAACTCGATGACCGGCTGGGTCTCTTCGCGGTAGACCGCCAGACGTCGCCGGATCGTGTCCGGCCGGTCGTCAGGCCGCTGGACGAGCTCGCCGCCGCAGGCGTCGCACCGCCCCTCGACCTTTGGCGGGTCGAAGCTCATATGATACAGCTTTTCGCACTTTTGGCAAACTCTGCGCCCCGAGATGCGGCGCACGATCTCCTCCTCGGGGACTTCGATCACGAGCACCCGCTCGAGCCTCGCGCCCCGCTCTTCCAGGAGGCCGCCCAGCCCCTGGACCTGCTCGACCGTCCGCGGAAAGCCGTCGAACACGGCCCCCGCCCGGCAGCCCTCCCGGTCCAGCTCCTGGGCGACCATACCCAGAATCAGGTCGTCCGGGACCAGGTTCCCGGCCTCCATGAACGACTTCGCCTGGAGCCCGAGAGGGGTGCCGTCGGCCAGGGCCGCCCGCAGCAGGTCTCCGGTGGCGATCCGGCACAGGCCCCGCTCCGAGGACACGCGGGAAGCCTGGGTGCCCTTCCCGGCGCCGGGAGGGCCCATCACGATCAGGTAACGGCGCGCCATCAGCGGTAGCGCGGGCCGCGCACCTTGCGCCCGCCCTTGGCCATGAAGCCCTCGTAGTGCCGCAGGATCAGATGCGACTGGATCTGCTGGATCGTGTCCAGCGAGACCCCGACTACGATCAAGAGCCCCGTGCCACCGATGAACTGCGGGATCGACTGGAACGGGCCCCACGAGAAAATCAGCATCGGCACGATCGCGATCCCGGCCAGGAAGACCGCCCCCGGCAGAGTCACCCGCGTCAGCACATGATCGATGTACTCGGCGGTCCGCGCCCCGGGTCGCGTTCCGGGGATGAAACCGCCCTGCTTCTTCATGTTCTCGGCCAGGTCGATCGGGTTGAAGATGATGGCCGTGTAGAAATAGGTGAAGAAGACGATCAGCGCGGCGAACAGGAGCAGGTACCAGACCGAGCCGAACTGAAAGGCGCCGGCGAAACGCTGCAGGAGCCCATTGTCGGGGAAGAACGTCCCCAGGGTGGGCGGTACGAACATGATCGACTGGGCGAAGATGATCGGCATGACGCCCGCCGAGTTGATGCGCAGCGGCAGATGGGTCTTCTGACCCTGACGGATGCGGTTCCTGCCCACCACCTTGCGCGGGATCTGGATCGGAATCTTGCGCATCGCCATCGTCATCACCACGACCCCGGCGATGATGGCGATCATGATGGCCATGAAGGCCAGAATCGTGATCAGACCGATCACGTCCGTGCGCCACAGCGTCCAGACCTGTGCGGCCGCGCCGGGGAAGGCCTCGATGATCGAGAAGGTGATGATGAGGCTCATGCCGTTGCCGATCCCCTTCTCGGTGATCTGCTCCCCGAGCCACATGACGAACACGGCGCCCGTGGTCAGCACGAGGACGGTCAGGAGCTTGAACCTGAAGCCCGGGAAGACGATCGCCTCGGGGCTGAGGTTCTCGATGAAGACGGCGTAGCCGTACCCTTGGACCGCGCTCAGGGCGACGGTGGCATAGCGCGTATACTGGGTGATCTTGCGACGCCCCTCCTCGCCCTCCTTCTGCAGCTTCTCGAAGTACGGGAAGACCGCAGTCATGAGCTGGAAGATGATGGACGCCGAGATGTACGGCATGATCCCGAGCGCGAACACCGTCGCCCGCTGCAGCGCCCCGCCGGTGAACAGGTCCAGCAGCCCGAACAGGTTGTTCTGGCCGCCGACGGCAAGCGTCAGGGCGTTCCGGTCGACGCCCGGGACGGTGATGTGCGCGCCGACCCGGAGCAGCACCAGGACCCCCAGCGTGAGGAGGATCTTCTTCCTGAGCTCGGGGATCTTGAACAGGTTCGGGATCTGAGGACCAGCCACGTCAGGCGTCGCCTTCCGGCGTCTCGATCGTTCCCCCGGCGGCCTCGATCGCCACGCGGGCGGCCTCGCTGAAGCGCTCCGCACGGACGGTCACGGCACGCTCGAGCTTGCCGCGGGCCAGGACCTTGACCGGCCCGCCGCCCAGGTCGATCAGCCCGAGGGCCCCCATCCGCTCGCGATCGAACAGCTTGACGTCCGGGAATCGGGCCAGATCGGCCAGGTTCACGTTCTGGACCTCGATCCTGAACCGGGCGCGGCTGAAGCCGCGCTTCGGCAGCCGCCGCTGGAGCGGCATCTGGCCGCCCTCGAACCAGGCCGGGATCCTGGCGCCGCTGCGGGCGGTCTGGCCCTTCCCGCCCCGCCCCGAGGTGGTGCCATGGCCGGACCCGTTGCCGCGTCCGACCCGCTTCCTGGACTTGTGCGCGCCCGCCGGGGGCTTGAGCTCGTGGATCTTCATCTCTCCTCGACCTGGACCAGGTGACGGACCTTTTCGATCATCCCGCGGATCGCGGGGCTGTCCTTCTGCTCGACGCTCTTCTGGTGGCCCCTGAGGCCGAGGGCCCGCAGCGTCCGGCGAAGACGCTCCGGATGACCGCTGGCGCTCCTGACCTGCCGGATGACGAGCGTGGCCGGCTTCTTCGCCATGGTTCTGCTACTCCTTCCCGTTCGCGCCGGCCGGCGTCCCGGCGACCACCGGCTCCCCGGCCACGGGCTCCACCGCGGACTCACCGACGGCGGGCGCTCCGGCAGGTGCCACGGGAAGGCCCTTCATCTCGGCCACCGATATGCCGCGCTCCCTGGCCACGTCGGCGACCGTCCGCAGTCGCGTCAGCCCGTTCATCGTCGCCTTGACCACGTTGTGCGGGTTGTTCGATCCCAGCGACTTGGTCAGGATGTCGGCGATCCCCGCGCACTCCAGCAGCGCGCGCACGGGACCGCCGGCGATGACGCCCGTGCCGGGCGAGGCCGGCTTCAGGAGCACCCGGCCGGCGCCGAACTCGCCGTGGATCTCGTGCGGGATCGTGGTCCCTACGCGAGCGATCCGCACCAGGCTCTTCTTTCCGGCCTCGATCCCCTTGCGAATCGCGTCCGCGACCTCGTTCGCCTTCCCCATGCCGATCCCGACCTGGCCATCCCCGTCACCGACGGCGACCAGGGCGTTGAAGGAGAACCTCCGGCCGCCCTTCACCACCTTGGACACGCGGTTGATGAAGATGACGTTCTCGATGTACTCGCTTCTGCTGCCTCGACCGTTCGCCAAGTATGCTCCTCCGCTAGAAGTGCAGGCCGCCCTCGCGGGCGCCCTCGGCCAGGGCCTTGACCCGGCCGTGATAGATGTAGCCTGCGCGGTCGAACACGATCCCGTGGATCCCCTTCTCCCGCGCCAGCTCGGCCAGCTGCTTCCCGGTGGCGCGGGCCTGCTCGACCTTGGTCCCCTTGGCGCGCACCGACTGGCTGCTCACGCCGAGGATCGTTTTCCCCTGCGCGTCGTCGACCAGCTGGGCCGCGATGTTCTTCAGGCTCCGATGGACGACCAGCCGGGGCCGCTCCTCCGAGCCGGAGATCCGGCGGCGGATGCGCCGATGGCGCCGGCGGCGGACCTGTTCGCGCTGCTGTGTCTTGCTGCTCATGACTCCTCCCGCGCCGCTAGACGCCGGTCTTGCCGGCCTTGCGACGCACGTGCTCGCCCTCGTACCGGATTCCCTTGCCCTTGTACGGCTCCGCCGTCCGGTAGCCGCGGATCTCCGCCGCCACCTGGCCCACCGCCTGCTTGTCCGCTCCGCGCACCTCGATCACGGTGGGCTGCGGGGTCACGAACTCGATCCCTTCCGGCGCCTCGTACTCGATCGGGTGCGAGAAGCCGAGGCTCAGCTTGATCTTGCGGCCGCTGCCCTCGGCGCGGTACCCGACCCCGATGATCTCGAGCCGGCGGGAGTATCCCTCGGTGACGCCCTGCACCATGTTGGCGACCAGCGTCCTCGCGAGACCGTGGAGCGCCTTGTCGCGGGGCTGCTCGGTGGGGCGGGTCACCACGATCCGGCCGTCCTCGAGACGGGCCTCGATGCGGGCCGGGATCCGCGTGGCCACCTGGCCTCTGGGCCCCTTGACCCGGATCTGATGCCCCTCGATCGAAACCTCGACCTTGTCGGGGACGGGGATGGGCTTCTTGCCGATGCGCGACATAATCGCCTACCAGACGCGGGCCACGACCTCGCCGCCGATGCCCGCCTCGCGGGCCTCGCGGTCGGTCAGCAACCCCCTGGACGTGGACACGATCGCGGTCCCGATGCCGCCCCTCACCCGTGGCAGCCCGTCGCGCTTCCGGTACACGCGGAGCCCGGGCCGCGAGACGCGCTCGATCCCGTGCAGGACGGGCCGGTCGTCGTGGTACTTCAGGTACACCCTCAGGACCCCCTGCTTCCCGTCATCCAGCACCTTGTAGTTCTGGATGTAGTGGTTCTCGAGCAGGATGCGGGCGATTTCCACCTTGATCTTGGACGCCGGGATGTCGACGCGCTTCTGCCGAGCCCGGCAGGCGTTCCGGATGCGCGTGAGACAGTCGGCGACGGGATCGGTCATCACCATTTCAAATTCTCCTGTTACGGATTCGAGGTCGCTCAAAATGACCAAGATCAAGGCGCGTGACCGAGGACAGCCGAGGCGCACTGAAAGGTGCGCCGCAGGCTGGCCGAGGAAGCGCAACGCAGAGCTTGGTCATTTTCAGCGACCTCACCAGCTGGCTTTGCGGACGCCGGGGATCTCTCCGCTCAGCGCGAGCTCCCGGAAGCAGATCCGGCACAGCCCGAACTGACGCAGGAAGGCCCGCGCGCGGCCGCAGCGGTTGCAGCGGTTCACCCTGCGCACCTCGAACTTCGGCTTCTTCTTGTTCTTCGCGATCCAGGACTTCTTGGCCAAGCCTTGCCTCCTCCGGGCCTACGCGTTTCCACCGGCCTGCCGCGCCGCCTGACGGCGGAAGGGCATGCCAAAGGACGTCAGCAGCGCCATGGCCTCGTCGTCGCGCTCGGCCGTGGTCACGATCGTGATGTCCATGCCGTGGACCTTGTCCACCTTGTCGTAGTCCACCTCGGGGAAGATGAGCTGCTCCTTGATCCCCAGGGTGTAGTTCCCGCGCCCGTCGAACGAGCGCGTCGGGACCCCACGGAAATCGCGAATCCGCGGGATCGCCACGTTGATCAGCCGGTCCAGGAACTCGTACATCCGGTTGCCGCGCAACGTCACCTTGGCGCCGATCGACATTCCCTCGCGGAGACGGAAGTTGGAGATCGACTTCTTGGCCCGTGTCACGGTCGGACGCTGGCCGGTGATCGCGGCCAGCTCGCTGACGGTCGTGTCGAGGAGCTTGGGATTGTCGATCGCGTCTCCCATCCCCACGTTGATCACGATCTTCTCGATCCGCGGAACCTGATGCGGGTTGTCGTAGCCGAACTCCTTCATCATCTGGGAGCGGATCGACGTTTCGTAGGTCTGCTTGAGGCGCGCCATGTCAGCCCTTCGGCTTCTCCAGCACTTCGCCGCTCGTCACGCTCTCGCGCACGCGCTTGCCGTCGCTAAGCGTTCGCACCCGCACGCGAGTCCCGCGCCCGGCGCCTGAGTCGTACGGCATCACGTTCGACAGGTGAATGGCGGCCTCGCGCTCGACGACGCCACCCTGCGGATTCTTCTGCGACGGCCGCGTGTGCCGCTTGATGAAGTTCACTCCTTCCACGATGACTCGTTGCTTGTCGGGAAAGATCGCGAGGACCTTGCCGGTCTTTCCCCTATCGTTGCCCGATACGACGAGCACCACGTCGCCCTTGACGATCCTGGCCATCCTGCGCCTCCTACAGCACTTCGGGGGCCAGCGAAACGATCTTCATGAACCGTTTCTCGCGGAGCTCCCGCGCCACAGGTCCGAAGATCCGCGTGCCCCGCGGCTCGCCGGCGTCGTTCACGATCACGCCCGCGTTCTCGTCGAACTTGATGTACGTCCCGTCGCGGCGCCGCGTCTCCTTGGTGGTCCGGACGATCACCGCCTTGGCGACCTCGCTCTTCTTGATGGTGCCGTCGGGCAACGCGTCCTTGACCGTCACGACCACCAGGTCGCCCAGCCCGGCATAGCGGCGCCGGGTGCCACCCAGCACCTTGATCACCAGAGCGCGCTTGGCGCCCGAGTTATCCGCGATCCGGATGATCGATTCCTGCTGGATCATGGGCTACCGGGCCCGCTCGACGACACGGGTCACGCGCCAGCGCTTCGTCCTCGAAAGCGGGCGGGTCTCCATGACCTCGACCAGGTCTCCCGCATGGCAGTCGTTCTGCTCGTCGTGCGCGTGAAGCTTCTTCGTCCGCTTCATGCGCTTCCCGTACAGAGGGTGCTGGACCAGGCTCTCGACGGCCACGACGACGGTCTTGTCCATCTTGTCGCTGACCACTCGCCCCTGGCGCACCTTCCGATTGTTGTCGCGATCGCTCATTCACGCCCCTCCCGCTCACGTTCGCGGCGAATCGTCTTGCACCGCGCCAGGTCTTTCCGCATCGCGCGCACCAGGAGCGGATTCTCGAGCTGTCCGGTCTCGTTCTGGAGCCGGAGGCGGAACAGTTCCTCCTCCATCTCGAGGATCCGGTCCGCCAACACTTCGTCCGTGTACTCGCGAATCTCCTCGGTCTTCATTCCGTCGCTCCGTGTCGGCTCACCACGCGCGTCTTGATCGGCAGCTTCGCCGAAGCCAGCCGCAGGGCGGCGCGGGCGAGCTTCTCGTCCACGCCCTCGATCTCGAACAGAACGCGCCCGGGCTGGACGACCGCGACCCAGCCCTCGGGATTGCCCTTCCCTTTACCCATCCGGGTCTCGGCCGGCTTCTTGGTGACCGGCTTGTCGGGAAAGACCCTGATCCACACCTTCCCGCCGCGCTTGATGTGCCGGGTCAGCGCCACGCGGGCGGCCTCGAGCTGGCGGTTCGTGATCCAGGCCGGATCCAGCGACTGCAGCCCCCACTCGCCGAAGGCGACGGTGTTGCCCCTCGTCGCCTGCCCACGGCGGCGACCACGATGCTGCTTCCGGTACTTGATCCGCTTCGGCATCAACATGATGCTATCCCACGCGCTCGGACTCGGCGCCGAGCACCTCGCCCTTGAAGATCCAGACCTTCACGCCGATGGTCCCGAACGTCGTCCGGGACGTCGACTTCGCGAAATCGATGTCGGCCCGCAGCGTGTGCAGGGGGACACGGCCTTCGTGGTACCCCTCGCTGCGCGAGATCTCGTTGCCACCCAGCCGGCCGCCGCACTGGATCTTGATCCCCTCGGCCCCCATCCGCATCGCGGAGGTCACCGCCTTCTTCATGGCGCGCCGGTGCGAGATCCGCTGGGCGAGCTGGAAGGCGATGTTGTCGGCTACGAGCTGGGCGTCCAGCTCGGGCCGCTTCACCTCCTCGACCTTGATCGAGACGTCGGCATCCGTCAGCCGGGCCAGCTCGTCGCGCAGCTTGTCCACCTCGGACCCCTTGCGGCCGATCACGACCCCAGGCCGCGCCGTAAAGACGATCACGGTGATCCGCTGCGGGGTCCGCTCGATGTCGACACGGGAGATCGCCGCGTGCGAGAGCCGGTTCTTGAGGTAGCGGCGGATCATCTGATCCTCGGCGATCCACTCCGGCATGTTCTTGTGGTTGTACCAGCGCGACCGCCAGGGCTTGACGATGCCGAGCCGGAAACCGATCGGTGATGTCTTCTGTCCCACTCGATTACTCCTCTCGCGTGGACACGACGACCGTGATGTGGCTGGTCCGCTTGCGCACCCGGTACGCGCGCCCCATGGCCCGCGGGCGGATGCGCTTCCAGGTCGGACCGGGATCGGCGAACGCTTCCGTGATGATCAGGTCCTCGGGCCCGTAGCCCCCCTCGGCCTGCATGGCGTTGGAGACCGCCGAACGGAGCGTCTTGAGAACCGGGATCGCGGCGCCCTTCTTGGTGAACTGGAGCGTCGCGTACGCCTCCTCCACGGTCTTGCCGCGAATGAGATCGATCACCGTCCGCACCTTGCGCGGCGTGACCCGGACGTGGCGGCTGATCGCGCGCGCTTCCATCAGACGAGCTTGACCTTCTTCTCGGACGCCAGGCGGCCACCATGGCCACGAAAGATCCGGGTCGGGGCGAACTCGCCCAGCTTGTGGCCGACCATGTTCTCGGTGACGTAGACCGGGATGAACTTGTTGCCGTTGTGGACAGCGATCGTGTGCCCCACGAAGTCGGGGGTGATCATCGAGGCCCGCGACCAGGTCTTGATCACGCGCTTGTCACCCTTCTGGTTCATCTGGTGGACCCGCGCCAGGAGCCGGTCCTCCACGAAGGGTCCCTTCTTGAGCGAACGTGCCATCGGTCTCTCCTCGCTACTTCTGTCCGCGACGGCGGACGATGTACTTGGATGACGCCTTCCGCTTCTTCCGCGTCTTGTATCCCTTGGTCGGCTTGCCCCACGGCGTCACCGGGTGCCGGCCGCCCGAGGACTTGCCTTCGCCGCCGCCGAGCGGGTGGTCGACCGGGTTCATCGCCACGCCCCGGACCTCGGGACGGCGCCCCCGCCAGCGCTTGGCGCCGGCCTTGCCCAGCGAGACCTTCTCGTGGTCCAGGTTCCCGACCTGCCCGATCGTCGCCCGGCACACGCCATGGACCCGGCGCAGCTCGGTGGACGGCAGCCGCAGGAGGACGAAGTCGCCCTCACGGGCGACGAGCTGGATTTCGGCTCCGGCGGCCCGCCCGAGCTGGCCCCCCTTGCCCGGTTTCAGCTCCACGTTATGGATCGTCGTACCGAGCGGGATCCGCGCCAGCGGCAGCGAGTTGCCGACCTTCATGTCAGCCTCCGGGCCGGCCTCGATGGTGGTTCCGACCGTCAGCCCGCTGGGGGCCAGGATGTACCGCTTCTCGCCGTCCGCGTAGTGGATCAGGGCGATGTTGGCCGACCGGTTCGGGTCGTACTCGATGGACGCGACCTTCCCCGGCACGCCCAGCTTGTCGCGCTTGAAATCGATCCGCCGGTAGCGGCGCTTGTGCCCCCCGCCTCGGCGGCGGCTCGTGATGTGGCCGTCGTTGTTGCGACCGCCCGACTTCCGGATCGGCTCCACCAGCGACCGCTCGGGCTCCACGCCGCCGCTGATCTCGGCGCGGTCGTGGACCGTCCGGAATCGCGAGCTGGGGGTGACCGGCTTGAACTTCTTGATGCCCATGGCTCTCCTAGATCCCTTCGTACAAGTCGATCGACTCGCCTTCCGCGAGCGTCACGATCGCCTTCTTCCAGTCCGCCTGACGGCCGGCGAAGCGGCCCATGCGGCGCACCTTGCCCATGTGGCCCTGGGTCCGGACGCTCCGGACCGTCACGCCGAAGAGCTTCTCGATCGCGTCGGCGATCTCGTGCTTGTTGGCCCCCGCATCGACCGCGAAGGCGTACTGGTTCAGCTCCTCCTGGAGCCGCGTCGACTTCTCCGTGAAGAGCGGCCGCTGGATCACGCGATAGCGCTTCCTATCCATCGTTCTCCTCCGCGCCGTTTCCGGCGCCGGGCGCCGGGCGTGTCGCCCAGGCCCCGTCCTCGACCGCCACGACGTCGTGAAGCAGGACGTCGAGGGCCGAGGCGTCGCTGAACTTCTTGATCGTCACCCTGGGCAGGTTGCGGCCCGACAGGATCAGGTTCTCGTCATGCCCCGCCGTCAGGATCAGGACCTTCCCCCCCTCGGTCTCCCAGCCGGCGAGGGCCTTGGCCAGCCGCGCGGTCTTGGGCTCGTCGAACGCGTCGAGCGCGACCACCCGGACCTGTCCGTGGGCGGCCCGGTCGGACAGCGCGGATGCGAACGCGATCTGGCGGACCCGCTTCGGCAGCCGCTCGCGCCACGTCTTGGGCCGCGGGCCGAAGATCACCCCGCCGCCCGTCCAGAGAGGCGAGCGGATCGAGCCCGCGCGGGCCCGCCCGGTCCCCTTCTGGCGCCACGGCTTGGCTCCGCCTCCGCGGACCTCGGCGCGGGTCTGGGTCGAGGCCGTCCCGGCGCGCTCGTTCGTCCGCTGGGCCCGGGTCGCCTGGTAGAGGGCATGACGGTTGACCACCACCCCGAACCATTCCTCCGGGAGGTCGACCTTCCGGTCGGAAACCCCCGTCATCGTATGAACCTGGACCCCGGCCATCACGCCTCCCGCTTCCTGAGCTGAAGGACGCTGTTCCGCGCCCCCGGGACCGAACCCTTGACCCAGACGAGCTGCTGCTCGGCGTCGACCTTGAGGACCTCGAGGTTCCGGACCGTCGTCCGCCGCCCGCCCGTCTGCCCGGGGAGCTTTCGATTCTTGAGCGACCGGGACGGGAAGGCGGCCGAGCCCATCGATCCGGGCCGGCGGTGATGCGTCTTGGTTCCGTGCGAGGCGTCGTAGCCGTGATGACCGTGCCGCTTCACGACGCCCTGGAACCCCTTACCCTTGGAGACGCCGACCACGTCGACGCGGTCGCCGGGCGCCAGCACGTCGGCCGGCGACAGCGCCTGGCCCGCCTCGAACGAGGCGTCCTCGGCGACCTCGAACTCGACCAGCTTGCGGACCGGCCCCACGCCTGCCTTGGCGAGATGGCCCAGCACGGGCCTGGTCACGTGCTTCTCGGACGTCTCCCCATACCCGAGCTGGACCGCCCGATAGCCGTCGCCGTTCACCGTCTTGACCTGGGTCACGTAGTTGGGACCCGCCTGGATCACGGTGACGGCGTACGCCCGGCCGTCCTCGTCGAAGGCCTGGGTCATCCCGATCTTCTTTCCGATCAATCCCGCCATCTCAGACCTTGATCTCCACGTCGACCCCCGCCGGAAGGTCCAGCTTCATCAGCGCGTCGACCGTCTGCGGCTTCGCGTCCAGGATGTCGATCAGCCGCTTGTGGGTCTTCATCTCGAACTGCTCGCGCGACTTCTTGTCGATGTGCGGCGAGCGGAGCACGGTGAAAATCTGCGTGCGGGTCGGCAGCGGCACGGGCCCCGAGACGATGGCGCCTGTCCGCTGCGCCGTCCGCACGATGTCCTGCGTCGACTGGTCGATGATCGCGTGGTCGAACGCCTTGAGCCGGATGCGGATCTTGTTCGCCATCTATTGCTCGATCCTCGTCACGACGCCGGCGCCGACGGTGCGTCCGCCCTCGCGGATCGCGAACCGGAGCCCGTCGTCCATCGCCACCGGCGTGATCAGCTCGCCCTTCAGCGTGATGTTGTCGCCCGGCATCACCATCTCCACACCCGCCGGCAGC
>DASRVA010000187.1:0-31858 GCA_035687745.1 Gemmatimonadota bacterium | reverse complement strand
GAGCCCGCTGAAAGCGAGCTCGGTCATGTTCGTCTTGCCGAGGAAGACGGCACCCGCGCGGTCGAGCCGCGTCGCTGCCGGGCTGTCGCGTAGAGCCGCCGGGCCGTCCGCCAGAACCGCGGATCCCGCGGCCGTGACGTCGCCCTCGGTGTCCATCAGGTCCTTCAGCGCGATCGGGATGCCCTGGAGAGGTCCCCGGTCGACCCCGGCCTCGAAGAGCGCGTCCGCCCGCTCGGCCTGGCGGCGCGCGCGCCCTGCCGTCACGATCCGGTAGACCGGCCCGGCCTCGATCCTCTCCAGCCAGGCCTCGACGGCGTCCGCCGGTCGTAGACGCCTCTCGCGATAGGCAGCGGCCAGCTCGACCAGCGTCAGCCGGGTCGGGTCCATCGCTCCCGGTGGCGTCAGCGGAAGAAGATCAGCGTCACGACCACGAAGGTCGGCAGCAGGACCGCCGCCGACCACGCCATGTAGCCGAAGAACGAGGGCATCCGGACGCCGTTCTCCTCGACGATGGCGCGGACCATGAAGTTGGGTCCGTTCCCGATGTAGGTGTTGGCGCCCATCATGACCGCGCCGCACGAGATGGCCGCCAGCAGGTCCGCTCCCCGGCCGGTGGCGAGCACATCGGCCAGGTAGCTCTCGCCGGCCACGCTCACCCCCACCTCGCCCGCCGCCGTGGCCGCGAACGTGAGATAGGTGGGGGCGTTGTCGAGGAAGCTCGAGAGCGCTCCGGTGGCCCAGAAGAAGTGCCACGGCGTCTCCAGGCCGAGCGCCGCGCCGCGGGCGTTCAGGATGAGGAGCGGCGCCGTCATGGTGACGAAGATCCCCAGGAACAGGACCGCCACCTCGACGATCGGGCCGAACCCGAACCGGTTGGCGACCCGGAGCTGGGTGCCGGTCGTGACGTAGGCCGTCGCCGCCAGGATCGCCATCGCTCCCTCCTGCATTCCGAACGGCCATGCTTCGCCGCCCGTCCCCAACCCCTCTCCGCGCACCAGCATGACCGTCACGACACCGCCAAGGAAGAGCAGGTTGTGGAGACCGGTGACCCGGATGGGCCTCTTCTCGAGGACGATGTCCAGAAGGCCCTCCGGTCGCTCCCGCTCTTCCTTGTGGAGCAGCATCTCGTCGATGATGTGGAAGGCGAAGAGAAGGAGCCCGTTGACGACCAGCCACTGCTTCCAGAGGCCCAGCGGCCACATGAACGGCACGCCCTTCAGGAAGCCGAGGAAGAGGGGCGGATCACCCAGCGGGGTCAGGAGCCCGCCGCAGTTCGACACGACGAAGATGAAGAAGACGAACACGTGCGCGGTCCGGCGGCGCTCGGCGTTGGCGCGGAGGAGAGGCCGGATCAGGATCATCGACGCGCCGGTCGTGCCGATCAGGTTGGCGAGCACCGCACCCGTCCCGAGGAACGCCGTGTTGGCGAGCGGGGTGCCCGGGAGCGAGCCCCCGACGTGGATCCCGCCCGAGATAACGAACAGCGATCCCAGGAGCGCGATGAAGGAGAGATAATCCTGAAGTGACTCGGCGAGCGCTTCCCCGCCTTCGGCTCCGTGCGCGAAGACGAGGTAGGCCGCGAGCGGCGCGGCCAGAAGGAGCGCGACGATTCCCTTGTGCCCGTGGGTCTCCCAGAACCGCGGGGTGGCCAGCGGCAGGATCGCGATCGCGGCCAGCAGGAGGCCGAAGGGGAGGACGGTCCACAGGGGAAGGACCGCGCCCAGCGGCGCCTGCACGGAGCCCGGCTCCACGGCCATTTCCCGCCCTCAGCGGGCGGCCGGCCCCTCCACGACGAGGTTTCCGTCAGGATCGAGCACCCGGATCGGCCCCCAGTCCAGCCCCTGGATTCCGGCCTCGATTTCCTGGCGATCCCCGACCACCACCCAGAGGAGGTCGTCGGGATGGACCGTGGCATCGGCAATCGCCGAAACCTGATCGAGGGAGAGGCCGCGCACCTTTGCGGCGTACGTGTCGTAGTAGTCCAGCCCCAGACCGAAGCGGACGATCTCGGCGATCGCGTCCGCCACCTCCTCGGACGTCTCCCACTGCCCCGGCAGCATCAGCGTCTGCCGCGCCTGGGCCTTCGAGAGCTCGTCGCCGGTGATCGGGATCTCGCCGCGGATGCCGCGCAGCTCCTTGGCGATCTCGACCATCGACTCGCTCGTGCGGTCGGTCTGGACGGGGGCGCCGACCAGGAAGGGCCGCGGCCCGGCGGCGTCGATCACCGCGGTGCGCGCGCCATACGACCAGTGCTTGTCCTCCCGCAGGTTCATGTTGATACGTGATGTGAACGAGCCGCCGAGGATCAGGTTCATCGTCTCGAAGGCGATCTCGTCGGGGTTGGCCTTGGGAGGCGCGAGATCGGCGGCGAAGATGACGCTCTGCTCGGCTCCGGGGCGGTCGAGGAGATAGATGACGGGCTCGGCATCCAGGTCGACGGGTCCGATCTCCTTCTCGGGCACGTCCCCCGCCGGCCACGCGCCGAAGGCGGTCTCGAGCCGGGGCCGGAGCTCCTCGAGCGTGACGTCGCCGACGACGATCAGGGTCGCGTTGCCGGGCCTGAACCAGGCCGCGTGCCAATCGGCGAGATCCTGGGGCGTCATCGCCTCGACGGAGGCGATGGTGCCGGTCCCGGTCAGGGGCTGCTCATAGGCATGCCCCTCGGGAAAGAGGAGGGCGGGGAGGATGCGGAGGCCCATGTCGAACGGATCAACCATCTCGCGCCGAATGGCGGCCACGGTCTGGGACTTGATGCGCTCCAGCTCGGAGCCCGGGAAGGCAGGGTTCTGAACGACGTCCGCGTAGAGATCGAGCGCCGCCTCGAGGTTCTCGCCGAGCGCGCTCATCGTCACCGTAGAGGCGTCGAGATCGGAGCCCGTGAAGAGCTCGGCCCCGAGCCGGTCGAGCTCGGCCGAGATCTCGAGCGCGTCCCGGCTCGCGGTCCCTTCGTCCAGCATCTCCATCGCCAGGTTCGCCGTCCCGGGGGCGGCGCCCTGGTCGGAGGCCGTCCCCGCGTCGAGCTGGAGATGGAAGCGCACGAGCGGCAGGTCGTGACGCTCGACCAGGAGGACTTCCAGCCCGTTGGCGAGCGTGGCCTGCGCGACCTCTGGAAAGACGGCGGCCGGGATCGAGTCCGGGAACGGGAGGCCGGACCGGTCGACGTCCGAAGCACCGGTAGCGTACTGGGGGAAGGGATGGACCTCGAGGATGTAGACTCCGTCGGAGAGCCATTCCCGGGCCGCCTCGTGGACGTCCTCGGTCGTCGCCCCGGCGAGCCGATCGAGGACGGCCTTGTAGGCGTCGGGGCTGCCGCCGTACACCTCGCTCATCGCGAGCACGTCGCTCTTGCCGCCGAAGCCGCCGATCCGCTCGATTCCGGTCAGGAAGTCGGCGCGGATCACGGTCTGGATCCGCGCCAGCTCCTCGGCGGTCGGCCCTTCCTCCAGGAACCGCGCCAGCTCCTCCTCGATCGCCCGCTCGACGGCGGCCAGGTCCTGGCCGGGCTGGGCGGTCGCCTGGATCCGGAACTGGCTTCCGATCTCGCGCCCGATCACGAACGCGTCGACGTCGGTCGCGATCCGGTCATCGTAGACCAGCCGCTTGTAGAGCCGTGAGGTCTTGCCTGTGGAGAGGACGCCGGCGGTCAGGTCGAGGTAGTCGTGATCCGCCGATCCCAACGGCGGCACGTTCCACGTCATGTAGACCCGGGCCTGCGGCACCCTGTCCTGGACTCGCTGGCGATGGGTGCCCTCCATTTTCGCGATCCAGACGTCCTGCCTGGCGATCGGGGGCCCGGACGGGATCCACCCGAAGTAGCGCTCGACCTTTCCCCGCACTGCCTCGGCTTCGACATCGCCGGCGACTGCGATCACCGCGTTGGCGGCGCCGTAGTAGGTCTCGAACCATTCGTGGACGTCCTCCAGAGCGGCCGCGTCCAGGTCCTCCATCGAACCGATCGTCGTCCACGAGTAGGGATGGCCTTCAGGATAGGTGTTCTCGGACAGGAGCTGACGGGTGACGCCGTAGGGCTGGTTCTCGCCCTGGCGCTTCTCGTTCTGGACGACCCCCCGCTGCTCGTCCAGCCTGGCCTGGTCGACCACCGGCAGCATGTTCCCCATCCGATCCGACTCCATCCACAGCGCGAGGTCGAGGGCCGGCGTCGGGACGTTCTGGAAGTAGTTCGTGCGGTCCGGGTTCGTCGTGCCGTTCATGTCGGTCGCGCCGACCCGCTCGAACGGCTGGAAGTAGTCGTCGTTGAAGTGCTCGCTCCCGTTGAACATGAGGTGCTCGAAGAGATGGGCGAAGCCGGTCTTCCCCGGTTTCTCGTTCTTCGACCCCACGTGGTACCAGACGTTCACGGCCACGATCGGCGCCTTGTGATCCTCGTGGACGATCAAAGTCAGGCCGTTGTCGAGGACGAACTTCTGGTAAGGGATGTCGATGGCGGCCGTGGTTGCCGACCCGGTTGACTCCTGTGCCCCCGAGATTCGCGGAGGGCCGACGAGGATGGCGAGCACGCTGAGGATTACGGCAAGCCGTGGATGAACGCCCATGAAACGTCCTCTCTGGGGTTGCGGAGGGAAAGGTGGAACCTGTCGAATATGAGAAGCGCTACCGCGGGTCGCCAGATTCCCGTCGCCAGTACGCGGCCATCCCGATCCGCTCGAGGACCGGAGGGTGGGTGAAGAACCAGGCGACGATCCAGCCGGGCGGCGTGACGGGTGTCAGGTTCGTGCGGGCGAGACGCCGCTCGACGGCCACGAACGTGTCCGGGTCGCGCGTCAGCTCAAGGGCCAGCCAGTCTGCGCGGGTCTCCATCCGCCGGGAGACGGCACTCTCGATCGGGCTCGAGACGAAGAGGAGCAGGGTGACTGCGAGCCAGAGGAGCGGGATCCCGGCCGGATCGCCCGGACCCGTCAGTCGGGCGTCGCGACCCGCCCGCCAGCGGGCGATCCGGGCCAGGAGCCAGGCGCCGAAGACGATCCCCGGGACGGCCCACAGGAGCCCCTTCCGGACATGATGCTCGGCGGCGTGACCGAGCTCGTGGGCCACCACCAGCCTGAGCTCGTCCCGCGGTGCCCGCTCGAGCAGGTTGTCGTAGAGAACGACCTGGCGGGTCGCGCCGAGCCCCGTCACATAGGCGTTCAATCGCCGCGTCCGCCGGCTCGCATCCACGACCCGGACCCGGTCGACTTCGAGACCCGCCCGGGCCCCCATCGCCACGATCTCGGCCTCGAGGCCACGGTCGGCGAGCGGCGTGAAGTCGGCGAAGAGCGGGTCGATGACGACGGGGGCCACGGTCGTGCCGGCGACCGCGACGAGGACCCCTCCGAAGGCGGCGACGAGCCAGCCCCGGCGGGGCCATCTCCTGAGGCACGCCAGGAACCCCGCAGCGCCGGCCGCGTAGGTCGCGATCCAGAACCCCTGCCGACGGGCCATGTCGAGCAGCCAGCCGGTGATCGACTGTGTCGAGAGGCCGTACAGGTGCTCGATGTGGAAGCCGCTCGCCAGGTTCAGGGGGAAGACGGCCAGGGCGAGGGCGACCAGGAGGAGGAGCGTAGCAAGGAACGCCGACGGGAGGACCCGACCGCGCCCCAGCCGCCTGCCGACCACGGCCAGCACCGGTCCGGCGCCTAGGACGATCAGCCCGGCCAGAACCCCCCAGCGGAGGATCGTCGCCGCCGCCCAGAGCGCGTACTTGGTCTCCGCGTACTCCGCCGATAGATGCCGGAAGCCGGGATCGAACCAGGCGGCCGGCTCGAGCGGCAGGACGCGGGGGTCCGGTCCGCCCGCGAGAAGGGCGACGACGACCGCGATCCCGAGGAGCCCGAGGCCCGCCAGGACCGAACGGCCGGCCGGCGGGTCCCCGGGCGCCTCCGCCTCAGTCGCTGGATCGGTCATCCGCTCCCCCCGTCATGGGGACGAATCGGACCCCGATCAGGTTCTCGGAGGCGAACCCGGCGGGCGTCCTCCGCCACCTGACGATGCGCTGGCCTCCGCCGCGGCCGACGGGCGCGACGAGCCGCCCGTCAGGCGCGAGCTGCTCGAAGAGCGCCGCCGGAACGTCCGGCGGGGACGCGGTCAGGACGATGGCGTCGAAAGGGGCCGCGCGGGGGAGGCCGACGTGCGCGTCACCCGCCACCACGTGGACGTTCCGGTAGCCCAGCCGCTCGAGCGTCCGCGCCGCGCGCCGCGCCAGCATCGGAACGATCTCGATCGAGAAGACCTCGCGCGCGATCTCGGCCAGGACGGCCGTCTGGTAGCCCGAGCCGGTGCCGACCTCGAGCACGCGGTCGTCGGGTCCCAGCTCGAGGGCCGCGGTCATGTAGGCGACGATATAGGGCTGGCTGATCGTCTGGCCGTCGCCGATCGGCAGCGGGCGATCCTCGTAGGCCAGGTCGAGGTACTCGACGGGGACGAACTCGTGGCGCGGGACGCTGTAGAGGGCGCCCAGGACGGCCGGGTCGCGGATCCCCCGGTCCGCGATCTGACGCCTCAGCATGCGCTGACGGGCGTCCTCGAAGTCGATCGCGGCGCCTCCTTCCGCGCGTGGATCAGCGGACGGACGCGAGCAGCCGCGCTGCCCGGTCACGCCATTCCGGGTACGGCCCGAGCAGGCTCTCGGCCTTCTCCAGGACGCCCGTCGCGGCGGCCGGATCTCCGGCCTCGACACGGGCCCGGCCGAGCCAGTAGTAGGCGAACCCGTTGGTGGGATCGATCCGGGTGGCGTGCTCGAAGCGGCCCTCCGCCTCGACGGCCCGACCCGTGATCAGATACCCCTTGCCTTCCTCGACCACCTGCTGGCTCGCATCCCGCTCGGGCGTCCCGGCGCCGGCGTCGTCGGCGATCGCGGTGTCGGTCGAGATCTCGCGCGGCTCGGCGTCGGCGGCCGGGGATCCGTCTTCCGCACGCTCCTCGGACGGCGCGGCGCGCCGCTCCGGGCTCGTGCGCGGGGGCTCCCGGTCCGCGCCCCCGCACGCGACCACGACGGTGGCCAGCGCCAGAAGTGCCAGACGCCGCATCAGCGCCCGTAACGTCAGAAGATCCACCATCCGTCGTCGCTGTGCCCGTGCAGCGCGCATTCCTGCTGCGGCTCCGTCCCCTCCACGAACACCTCGAATCGTGTGACCGGGCAGCCCGGCGTGGCGAGCTCGCCGGTCTCCGGATCGATCTCCACCAGCACGATATTCCGCGGCGCCGGGAAGTCGGGGCTCCGGTCGCCGTAGCCGGAGGCCTTCATGAACTCGACCCAGATCGGCAGGGCCGCGCGGTCGCCGTGCAGGCCGATCGGGCTGTTGTCGTCGTAGCCGACCCAGATCAGCGCGACCATCTCGGTCGTGTAGCCCACGAACCAGGCGTCGCGGGTGTCGTTGGTGGTCCCCGTCTTGCCCGCGGCGTGACCTCCGTATCCCAGGTTCCGCGAGCGACGTGCGGTTCCGCTGTCGAAGACGTCCTGCAGCATGTCGTTGACCAGATAGACGGCATCGGCGGGGAGCACCCGGTCCATCTTCACCTCACGGTGCTGGACGACCTCCCCCCCGTCGTCGACCGCGGCCAGGATCGACAAGGGCTGGGTGCGGATCCCGCCGTTGGCGAGCGTGGCGTAGGCCGACGCCAGCTCGAGCGGCGTCACCTCGAACGCTCCGAGGGCGAGGGAGGGGAGGGGTCGCAGGCGGCTCTCGATCCCGGCTTCCTTCGCGGTCCTGCTCACGCGGTCCAGCCCGACTGAAAGGGCGAGCCGGCTGGTGGCCACGTTCATGGATTGGGAGAGCGCGTTCCGTAGCGAGACGGTGCCGTGGTAGGTGCGATCGTAGTTCTCGGGCGACCACGTCTGTCCGCCGCTGATGACCTCGAACGGCTCGTCGTCGATCGTGGTGGCCGGGCTCCACCGGCCGGGAGTCAGGAAGGCGGTCAGGTAGACGAACGGCTTGAACGTCGATCCAGGCTGCCGGCGTGCCTGCTCGGCGCGGTTGAACTGCGATTCCTGGTAGTCCCGGCCACCGACCATCGCGCGGACGAACCCGGTCTGGGGGTCGAGCACGACGACCGCGCCCTCGAGATCTCCCTTTCGCTTGGCGAGCCGTGGATATCCCTCCTCGAGATGCGCAAGCCCCTTCGTGAGAGCCTGCCGGGCGGCGATCTGCTCGCCCATGTCGAGGGTGGTGAAGATCCTGAGACCCCGGCTCTGGAGGAGCTGGCGCGGGTAGCGGTCGGCGAGCTCGCGGAGGACGTAATCGACGAAGTACGGGGCGTCGTTGACGCGGGCATCACGCCGGCGAACGGCCAGCCTGGCCCCGCGGGCGCGCGCGTACTGGTCGTCGGTGATCCGCTCCTGGTCGTGCATCAGCTCGAGGACCAGGTCCCGCCGCTCGCGCGTGGCCTCCGGGCTCTGAGCGGGATTGTAGCGGCGGGGGTCGCGGATCAGGCCGGCCAGCGTGGCCGCCTCGGCGAGGTCGATCTCGCGGACCGACTTGCCGAAGTAGTGCTGCGCGGCCTCCTCGATCCCCATGATCGAGCTCGCGCCGCGCTGCCCGAAGTAGATCTCGTTCACGTACGCCTCGAGGATATCGCGCTTGGAGTACTTGAACTCAAGGATCGTCGCCATCAGCGCTTCCTTGACCTTGCGCTGGTAGGTGCGCTCTGCGGTCAGGTAGTAGTTCTTGACGAGCTGCTGGGTGATCGTGGATCCGCCCTGGACGGTCTGGGCCGCGCGCAGGTTGGCGAGGGCCGCGCCCACGATCCGGATGGGATCGATCCCGGGGTGCGAGTAGAATCGGGCGTCCTCGACGGCCAGGATGGCGTCCACGACGTGGGGCGGGATCTCTTCGAGGTCGACCGGAGTCCGGTCCTCCATGTGCTGGTCGAAGATGACGCCGATGACCTCGGGCTCGAGGGCCGCGCTGGCCAGCGTCTCGCCGGTCCGGGCCTGGGTCAGGCCGCTGACCCGGCTTCCGCCCGTCCGGATCCGGATCGGCAGCGGCGGGTTGGCGCCGTCCGGGTAGTGGAACGCGTGCAGGTAGACCAGCCACTCGCCCTCCTCCCGGGCATACTCCCCGGGATCGTCCACACCGCCGGCCTGCTCGAGATAGCCGAGACGGCGGAGCCGGGCCTCGAAGTCATCGGCGTCGACCCGCTTTCCGGGGTAGATGAGATACGCGTCCGAGTAGACCCGGGAGGGAAGGCTCCATTTCCGGCCTTCCCACTTGGAGGTCACCTGCCGCTCGAGCACGACCACCCAGGCGGCGAGACCGAGCAGCGCCAGGAAGAGCGCGACCGGGACGGCCACGAGGGCCCAGCGGGGCGGCCGGCGGAGCGAGCGAGCGAGGCGTCGGGCCATGGGCGAGCGTCGGGGATAGGGCGGGTTGTCGTGGGCGAACCGGAATCGACCGCTAATCTACACCCGATCCCGGGAAAAGATGCATGGCGCCGGCGCCGGTCGCCCGGCGCTGCCTATCAGGCCGTGGTCCCGCAGGCCAGCACGGGCTCCAGGTCGGCCGGGTCGATGGGCCGGGAGAAGAAGAACCCCTGTGCGTACTCGCAGTCGATCCCCTGCAGGAACTCCACCTGGGTGGGGGTCTCGGTGCCCTCGGCGATCACGTCCATGCGGAGGGTCCGGGCCAGCTCCATGATCGTCCGGACGATCTCGCGGCTGTCGGTGTCGTGGTCGACCGCGGCGATGAACGACCGATCGATCTTGAGGGTGTCGACCGGGAAGCGCTTGAGATAGGCCAGCGACGAGAAGCCGGTGCCGAAATCGTCGATGCTGATCCGGACGCCGGCGTCCTTGAGGCGCCCCAGCATGATCTGGGTGTGGCGGACGTCGTCCATGGCGGCGTTTTCGGTCACCTCGAGACGCAGCAGCTCGGGCGGAAGACCGGTCTCGTCGAGGACCCGCCGCACGAGATCGTCGAAGTCGGGCTGCGCGAACTGCCGTGGCGAGAAGTTGACGCTCATGCTCATCGCCCGCTCCGGCGGCAGCATCGACGTCCAACGGGCGAGCTGCTGGCAGGCCTCCTCGAGGCCCCAGACCCCCATCGGCAGGATCAGGCCGGTCTCCTCGGCCACCGGGATGAACTCCCCGGGCATCACGATCTGCCCCGCACGCGGCCACCGGATGAGGGCCTCGACCCCGGCGATGTCGCCGCTCGGCAGAGAGACGATCGGCTGGTAGTGGAGCCGGAACTCCCGCTCCTCCATCGCCCGGCGCAGGTCGACCTCGAGCTGGAGCCGCCGCACCGCACGTTCGTGCATGGTGAGATCGAACACCGCGCAGCCGCTCTTGCCCTGGCTCTTGGCACGGTCGAGCGCGAGGTGCGCGGCCCGCAGATGTTCCTCGGGGGCCTCGTCATCGGGGCTGCTGAGGGAGATTCCCACGCTCGCGCTCACCAGGATCGGGTGGCCGGCCATCTGGAAGGGCCGCGCGAGCCGGTCCTGGATCCGCCGTGCCACGCGGATCGCGTCGCTGGCGTCATGCAGGTTCTCGATCATGACCAGGAACTCGTCGCCGGCCAGATGGGCGAGCGGGCCGGAAGGGGCCCCGCCCTCCTCGACGGGACGCGCAATCGTATCCTCGCTCCGCAGGCATTCCTTCATCCGCTCGCCGATCTCGACGATGAGCCGGTCCCCGACCGAATGCCCGAGGGTGTCGTTGAGCCGGCGGAAGCCGTCGACGTCGATCAGCAGAACCGCGAACCGGTACGAGGCATGGCGGCGCGCCCGGCCGATCGCCTGCTTGATGAGCTCGAGGACGAACGACCGGTTGGGGAGCGAGGTCAGCGCATCGTGGAGGGCGTGGAACCGTAGCTGCTCCTCGGCCCGGGCGCGCTCGACCACCCGGCCCAGCAGCGTGCCGACGAAGGCCATGACCTCGAGCAGGTCCTGCCCGACGGAGCCCGCCTTCTCGGCGTAGAGCTCGAGAACGCCGACGACGTCGGAGCCCGCCAGGAGGGGGAAGGCGAAGCCGGCCCTGAGGCCAGCATCCCGTGCGGCTTCGATCCGCGGGAAGTTGTCGTCCGTCTCGAGATCGGCGATCTCGTGCGGCCGGGCGTCCCTCGCGACCCGCCCCGGGAGGCCCCGTCCGACCGGCATGACGGCGCTCTCGGTGAAGGCGCGGAAGACCGCGTGGCGGTCCGGATCGGCCAGGAACCAGACCCCGCTCGACTTGAGCGCGTCGCCGTCCCGCAGGTACGCGTGCCCGACCGGGCAGCCGGCGTAGCCGCAGGTTTCCGCGAGCGCCCGCCCGAGCGCCTCCTCGATCGAAGGCGCCTCGTTGGCGACCGTGGTGACCGTCCGGAGAAGGGCGAGCTGACGCTCGCGGTCCCTCAGCGTCCGGCCGACTTCGGGCCGATCGGGCGGGAAATCCGTCGGGGTGGGCGGAAGATCGTCAGGCAAGGGCGCGATGACTCCCCTCGTGAAAGCGCGGCGGCCGGTCTCTTTAGCAAGAACCGAGCCTGTAGTGACCCCAAGGAAGGTGGGCCGCCGGGCGGTTCAGGCCGTCGATGCCGTTCTCTCCAGCATGCGCATCCAGTTGCCGCCCAGGACCGCCGCCAGGTCGTCTCCGGTCACACCCCGCTGCTCGAGCCCGGCGGCGATCCGCAGGAAGTCCTGGGCGCCCGCGAAGCCGTCGGGAAGCCGCGGAATGCCGTCCAGATCGGAGCCGAGCGCGACGTGCGCGGGCCCCGCCACCTGGATCGCCCGCTCGAGGTGGTCGACGATCGCGGTCCAGTCGCAGGCCCCGGTCTTCGGCGCGAGGTAGCGGGGGAAGAAGTTGACGCCCATGACGCCGTCCCGCTCCGCCAGGGCGCGGAGCTGCCCGTCGGAGAGGTTCCGGGGATGGGCGCCCATGGCCTCGGTGGCCGAGTGGCTGACGATGGGGGGCCCTGCGGAGCGGTCGAGGACATCGTCGAACGTCTCGGTGGAGGCGTGGGACAGGTCGATCAGGACGCCCAATTCGTTCAGCCGGTCGACCAGCCGGCGCCCCAGGTCCGAGAGCCCGCCGTGAAGCCGCTCGCCCCCCGCGGCGTCGGCGAAGACGTTCGAGTTCATCCAGGTCAGGGTCAGGTAGCGGGCGCCGAGCGCGTGGAGCCGGGCGGCGTTCTCGGGGTCGCCGTCCAGGGCCTCGGCGTTCTCGACCCCCGTCAGGAGGCCGATCCTCCCGGTCGCGGCCGCCTGCCGGACTTCTGCGGCGCCGGTGGCGAAGAGGGCGCGGTCCGGGTGCGCGACCGCGACGCCCCGGATCGCCCGAAGGAGCCGCTCGGCGCGCTCCAGCCGGTTTCCCTCCGGGATCGCGGGATCGATCCACGCGGCCATGAAGACCGCGTCGACCCCGCCCTCCCTCAGCCGCACCAGGTCGGCGTGGCCGTCCTCGAGCCGGGCGCCGAGGTCGACGCCCTCGTCCACGATCCGGAGGGGTGTGTCCATGTGACCGTCGAGGAGGAGTGCGCCGCCGTACATGGGCTAGCCGGGGACGAACGGACGAAACCTTTCCGGTTTCGGCCCCGTTTGAACGCCCGAGCCGCACGTCTCGTTGTCGGGGAAGAGGGTGGCAGCCCGGTGGGTTGACACCCAACTATTAGGTCTCATATAATAGGACCCCAATGCAAAACCCTACATCTTCCGACGTCGGGGCGACCCGACGTGATCTGGACGGCCGCCTCGGCCCGACGATCCTCTGTCTCGGACGGGTCTTCGAGCGCCGCCTGATGCGCGCGCTGGCGCAGGCCGGCCTGGGCGTAACCCCGGCCCAGGCGCGGATCGTCATGAAGCTCCATTTCCAGGGTCCGCTGAGCCAGCATGAGCTGGCCACGCGGATCGACGTCGAACCCTCCACCCTCGTGGGAACTCTGGACATCATGGAGCGTGACGAGCTCGCCAGCCGTGAGGCGAACCCGCAGGACCGCCGCGCCCACCTGGTCCGGCTGACCGAAGCCGGCGAGGCCCTCGTGCCGCGCCTTCTCGGGCTCATCGATCTCGTCGAGACGGAGATCGAGGACGTGTTTCCGGGAGGGGAGCGGGCGCGGCTACAGGAGTCGCTGGAGCGCCTGATCGAGAGGCTTTCGATGGGGGAGCAGACGTGCTGAACGGCATGCCGACACCAAAAAAAAAGGCGGCCCGCCGATCGGTCGGGCCGCCCGGGTGCGGCCCCTGCCGGGTCAAACAGGAGCCGCGTGGATGACCCCCGGAAGGGGGGCTTCCGGGAATCGGAGCCAGGCTGTGGACTTGGCGCCTTCGACAGGGCTGTCTTGGACGCCCCTGGCATGCATCAAAGAGACGACAGGCCAATCCGGTTTATTCAACGAGACGAGCGAACGATGATGCATCGAATCCGAATCACGGGCTGGGCGGTCGGCCTGATCCTCGTGACCGCCGGTGGGGCCGCCGGACAGGAGCCGGCCGGAATGGACGGGAACGAAGAGGTGCGGCTCTCCGTCGAGGACGCGATCGGGCAGGCCCTAGCCGAGAACGAGCGGGCGCGGATCGCCCGGGCGGCCGTCGACCGAACCCGCGGCCTCGTGCGCGAGGCGTTCGCCGATGCGCTCCCCACGATCGACGGGACCTACCAGCTCGCCCACAACCTCCAGCGCCCGGTCATCTTCTTCAATCAGGAGGGCGAGACGCAGCAGATCTCGATCGGCGAGGACAACGAGCACACGTTCGGGATCACCGTCGAGCAGACGGTATTCGACAAGCGGCTCGGCGCCGCGGTCTCCGCGGCCCGGCACGGGCGCGCCGCCAGCGAGGCCCTGTACGACCGGGCTCTGGCGGACGTCGCGCTCGAGACCCGCGAGGACTACTACGCCGTCCTGCTCGCCGACGCATCGGTCGTCGTCCGGGAGAGCGCTGTCCGTCTGGCAACCGATCGCGTCGAGCAGATCCGGCTCTTCCGTGACGTGGGGACCCGGTCGGACTTCGACGTCCTGACCGCCGAGGTGGATCTCGAGAACCTGCGGCCGGAGCTGATCCGGGCGCGCAACGATGTCGAGCTCGCCGTGAACGGGCTGAAGCGGACGATCGGTATGCCCCTCGAGGAGGAGATCGTGCTGGTAGACACGCTGGCGTTCACCCCCGTGGCCATCTCCCTCGAGGAGGCCCAGCAACGGGCGCTCGCCGGGCGCGCCGATCTCGAAGCCCAGGCCCAGACGGTCGAGCTGAACGAGGAGCTGGTGAACGTCGAGCGGGCGGAGGCGTTCCCTTCCCTCGTGCTCTCGCTCGACCTGAGCCGGCGCTCGTCGTCGCAGGACTTCCTGCCCGAGGAGCAGGAATTCAGCCAGTCCACGACCGCTGCCCTCGCCCTCGACATCCCGGTCTTCGACGGGCGCCGGACGGAGGGCCGGGCGCTCCAGGCCCGGGCCAACCACGTGGAGGCCGAGGAGACGTACCGGGCGCTCGAGCGGGACGTCCAGCTCCAGGTGCAGGACGCCTGGCAGACGGTCCAGGCGACCACGGAGGAGGTCGAGGCCACCCGCGCCACGGGGGAGCGGGCGCAGCGCGCCTACGAAATCGCCCGGGTCCGGTTCCGGGAGGGGCTTTCGACCCAGCTCGAGCTGGACGAGGCCGAGCAGACCCTGACCGAGGCCCGGCTCAACGCCGCCCGGGCGCTCCACGACCACATGGTGGCGGCCGCGCGGCTGACGCATGCGATGGGGGAACGGTGAGGAGGGCGATCGGTGTTTTCCTGCTGGCGATCCCGGCGCTGCTCCTGCCGGCCGCCGGGCGCGCCCAGAACGTCAGGGAGGTTGTGCCCGCGCCGCCGCCCAGCGGGATCACCCCGTCCGAGCCGACCTACGCGCTCGGCGTCGGCGTGGGTGTGCTGACGTGGGACGACGACGCGCCTTACGAGGGCGTCACACTGGCGAGCATGGGGATCGAGCGCCGGCTCTGGCAGGCGATCCGTGGTCGGGCCCGACTCGGCCTCGGCGAGACCGAGCTCCTGGGAGAGGGGAACACGGACGTGACGGTCATTCTGGTCGACCTCGAGCTCCTGGTCTCGCCGGCCTTCGGACCCCTGCGCGAATCGCCGGTCCTGCCGTACGTCGTGGGCGGACTGGGCGCCGTGGTCACCGATCCGAGCGGGGAGGGCGATGCCGATCCCGCCACCCACAGCCAGTCCCAGTGGTCGCTCGGCGGCGGCATGCGGGTACGACCGTTTTCGCGGTGGGAGCTCGAGGTGGAGGGTGCTCGCAACGGGATGCGCCTCCTCGATCCCCTGGATGCGGAGAACCCCGATTCGGAGACGATCCACAATCTGCGATGGGAAGGACGACTCAGTTGGACGTTCTGAAGAGGTTCCTGTGGCCGATCGCGGCCGGGCTCGCTCTGGCCGCCTGCGGCGGTGAAGCCGAAGGGGGCGGCCCTCAGGCCGCCGTCGTGGACACGGTTCACGTGCGTGGTCAGGACGTTCCGAACGTCGTGACCGCGGTGGGCACGGTCGAGGCGGACCACCAGACCGAGGTGATGGCCGAAGTGAGCGGCCGGGTGGTCGGAATCCTGCGGGACGAGGGAAGCGCCGTCGCGGCGGGGGCACCCGTCATCCAGATCGACCCCGACGAATACCGCAACGATGCGCAGTCCGCGGCGGCCGAGCTGTCGCGCGCCCAGGCCCAGCTCGAGGCCGATTCCAAGCAGCTCGAGCGGTTCGAGAAGCTGCTCGAGGCGGGGGCGGTCGACCAGGCGACCTACGACGACCTGGTGGCTCGGGTCGAGAGCGGCGAGGCGGCCGTCAGCCAGGCCCGGGCGGCGCTGGGCACGGCCCGGCTCGAGCTCGGGAAGGCGACCATCCGCGCACCTTTCGCGGGCACGGTCGGCAGGCGCCATGTTCAGCTCGGCGAATACGTGAGCGCAGGTGGTGACGGAAGCGCGGTGTTCGACCTCGTGGACGACGACCCGCTCAAGGTGCGCTTCAGCGTGCCAGAGCTCTACGCCAACGACGTCGAGGCCGGTGACGAGATCACCTTCCGGGTACGCACCGATACGGTGGCGGCGCGGCAGGCGCAGGTCGACTATGTCAGCCCGCAGATCGATCCGGCCACCCGGACGCTCGAGGTGACCGCCGTCTACACGAACCCCGATCAGGCGGTTCGTCCCGGGGCCTACGCCGACGTCCAGGTGACGACGTCGGTCCTCGAGGATGCCGCGCTCGTGCCCGAGGTCGCTCTCTACACGGAGGGGACCGACAACTACGTCTACGTCGTCCGGGACTCGACGGCCGAGCGCCGGGCGGTCGAGGTTGGGCCACACATCGAGGGCCGTGTCGTCATCCTGAGCGGGGTCCGCCCCGGCGAGGCCGTGATCACCGCCGGCCATACCGGCCTCGAGGACGGCGCTCTGGTAAGGATCGTGCCGCGCGAGGAGCGGGAGCTCAGAAGGGAGAGCTGACGATGCGCACCGCCGATACCGCCATCCGGCGCCCGATCTTCACCATCATGCTGATGACGGCCCTCGTCCTGTTCGGGATCCTGGGCTATCGGGCGCTCGGCATCAACCAGTTCCCCGACGTCGACTTCCCTACCGTCACGGTGACGACCGTGCTGCAGGGAGCGAGCCCGGAGGTCGTCGAGTCGGCGGTCACCGACGTGATCGAGAACGAGCTGAGCTCGATCGAGGGGATCAAGCACATCACCTCGACCTCGCGGCTCGGCGTCTCCAACATCACGGTCGAGTTCGAGCTCGACCGCGACATCGACATCGCAGCCCAGGACGTGCGCGCCAAGGTCAGCGTGGCCGAGGCGGATCTCCCGAGGGAGACCGAGCCGCCGACGGTGTCGAAGCTGGACATCAGCGCCCAGCCCAACATGTGGATCGCGGTGAGCGGGCCCGATCCCCAGTCGATCGGGGAGTTCGCCCGCTGGACCCTACGGCCGCGGCTCCAGACCGTCGAGGGGGTCGGGAACATCCTGCTCGGCGGCTACCGCGAGCGGGAAGTCCGGATCTGGGTCGACCGCGACAAGCTGGAGGGGTACGACCTGACGGCCGGGGAGCTGGTGGCTGCGCTCCAGCAGCAGAACGTGGAGGTGCCCGGCGGGAACCTCGAATCGGGCGCGCGGGAGACGCTCGTCAAGATTCAGGGCGAGGTGCCGACGGTCGACGAGTTCGCCGGCATCATCGTCGCCTACCGGGACGGGGCCCCGATCCGGGTCGGCGACGTGGCGCGGGTGGAGGACGGCCTCGAGCCGTCCCTGGGCGCCGCCCGCTACAACCGGCAGACCACGCTCGGGCTCGGGATCGCGCCGCGGTCGGGCGCCAACGCCGTGGCGGTCGCCCGGGCCGTCCGCGAACGCCTCGAGGAGCTGGGGCCCAGCTTCCCGGAGAGCATGCGGTACGACATCGCCTACGACGGCTCGGAGACGATCGAGCGCTCGATCGCCGACGCCCAGTTCGAGCTCCTCTACGGGGCCTTCTTCGCCATGGTGGTCGTGCTCCTGTTCCTGAGATCGTGGCGCTCGACCATCATCATCGGCCTCGCGATCCCGACCTCGCTGATCGGGACGTTCGGATTCATGGAGCTCTTTGGCTTCACGCTGAACACGTTCACCGTGCTGGCGCTGGCGCTCGCGGTCGGAATCGTGATCGACGACGCCATCGTCGTCCTGGAGAACATCTACCGCCACATGGAGGAGGGGACTCCGGCCGAGGAGGCGGCGTCCGTCGGGACCGACGAGATCGCGCTGGCCGTGGCCGCGACGACGTTCTCCCTGGCGGCCGTGTTCCTCCCGGTGGCGTTCATGGAGGGGATCGTCGGCCGGTTCCTGTTCGAGTTCGGGGTCACGGTGGCGGTGGCGATCATCCTGTCGCTGGTCGTGGCGCTCACGCTCACCCCGATGCTCTGCTCGCGGCTCCTGCACCACGAGGAGCGCCGCCGCAACGTCGTCTTCAAGAAGATCGGCGAGGCCCTGGACTGGACCGATGCCCGTTACCGGAAGGGGCTCGACTGGGTGCTGGCGCACCGCTGGTCCACGATCGGGATCGCCGGGGTGGCCACCGTGATCGGCGGCCTCCTCTTCTTCCTCCTGCCCAAGGAGCTTCAGCCGGAGGTGGACGAGTCGGGCTTCATCGTCGCGTCGGAGACGTCGGTGGCGAGCTCGATCGAGTACACGGACCAGAAGCAGAAGGAGCTCGAGGACGTGGTCGCCACGATCCCCGAGGTGGAGGGATTCTTCTCGGCGATCGGCCTGTGGGGCGGGTCCAACCAGGGGTTCATGTTCGTGGCCCTGACCGAGCCCGGGGAGCGCGACCGGGCGCAGCACGAGGTGATGGACGAGCTCCGCGGCCGCCTGAACGCGGTGCCCGGGATCCGATCCTTCGTCTCGACGTTCGGGAGCGCCTTCACCGGCGGCGGCGACTCCGAGCCGTTCCAGTGGGTCATCCAGGGGCCGGACCTGGCGCTCCTCAACCAGTACGCGGAGACGTTGATGGCGCGCCTCCGCCAGGAGGTCCCCGGCCTGGTCGATCTGCGGACCGACATGCGGCTCCAGAAGCCCGAGGTGCGGGTCGAGATCGACCGCGACAAGGCCTCCGCGATGGGGGTCGACGTGGGCCAGATCGCCAACACGATCAACGTCCTGATCGGCCGTGAGGAGGCGACCATCTACAAGGAGGGCGGGCACCGCTACGACGTGCGGGTGGGGGTCGAGGACGGGCAGCGGAACCAGCCCGCCGACATCGGCGTCCTCTCGACCAGGGCTGCCAACGGCGATCTCGTGCGGCTCGGCAACATCGTGCGTCTGGAGGAGGACACCGGGATCAACGTCATCAACCGGCGCGACCGCCAGCGGGCGATCAAGATCGTCGGGAACCTGGCCGGCGGGACCTCGCTCGGCGAGGCGGTGGAGGCCGCGGGCCGGATCTCGCAGGAGATCCTCCCCGACGGCTACTCGACCGCGGTGACCGGCGCCTCGGAGACGTTCCAGGAGACCCTGTCGTCGATGCTCTTCGCGCTGTTCCTGGCGGCGGTCATCACCTATATGCTCCTGGCGAGCCAGTTCGAGTCGATGGTCCATCCGTTCACGATCATGATGGCGGTCCCGCTGGCCGGACTGGGCGCGCTGGGACTGCTCCTCCTGACCGGGCAGTCGGTCAACCTGTATTCGTTCATCGGGCTGATCCTGCTGATAGGGCTGGTGGTCAAGAACTCGATCCTCCTGGTCGACTACACCAACCAGCTCCGCCGCCGGGGCGTCCCGCGCGACGAGGCGATCAAGCAGGCCGGGCCGGTCCGGCTCAGGCCGATCCTGATGACGTCGCTGACCGTGATCTTCGGCGTCATGCCGATCGCGCTCGGGCTCTCCGAGGGCGCCGAGCTCAGGCAGCCCATGGCGATCGCGGTGATCGGCGGGCTCACGACGTCGACGTTCCTGACCTTGCTCGTGATCCCGGTCGTCTACTCGCTCATGGACGACGGAATCCAGTGGGCGAAGAGCCGGGTTGCGGCGCTCCAGCAGCACGGCTGGCGGGGAGCGTGGTCGCCGGCCAGGCCGGCTGAGTGAGCGCTCGGTCTCGCGTGGGCCGGTGCGCCGTCTTGATTACGGGGCTGGCGATATTCACTTCTGTCCCCGCGGCGGCGCAGCCGGGCTCCCCGCCACGATCCCTGGCGGTCCAGGTCGGGACCTCCCAGTACGACCTGAGCGGCACGGGGTGGGGGCCCTTCGTGGCCACCCGTGGGAGGCTTCCCTGGATCGGCCCCGTCGTCATCGAGCCCGGGCTCGAAGTCTTCACCTACGATTCCCGGTTCGAGGACCGGCACACCCTTCTCCTGCCCGAAGTTCAGCTCCAGCTGATGCGAGGAGAGGGCCGTGTGCGGCCCTATGGGGGCGTCGGAGGAGGGATCATGCTCGACTTGTCCGACTCGGGAGCGCACGGGGACTGGACGCTGTCGGCCTCGGCGGGAAGCAGGTTCGCGCTGTCCGATGGATTGGATTTGATCGGCGAGCTCAGGCTGAGGAGCCTCACGCCGTGGACGGGCTCGATGGCGGACCTGGGGGTCGGCCTGGCCTGGGACTCCTGAGCGTCTGGAGGTCGGTGCGCCGGGCTCCGCTATTCCTTGACTTCGTCGAGGCGGCCGGTCTCGACGTCGTAGACGAAGCCGCGCACCTGGTCCATGTGCGGGATGAACGGATTCGCGCGGATGCGGGCGATCGACTGCCGGACGTTGGCGACCAGATCATCGAACGCCTCCAGGGCGAACGGGGGCGGGGCTCCCGCCTCCGCCTCGATCTGAGCTTTCAGCTCCTCCTCCTGTACGGTCAGCATTCCGCAGTCGGTGTGGTGGACGAGCGCGATCTCCCGCGTACCGAGCAGGCGCTGCGAGATCAGGATGGATCGCACGACGTCCTCGGTCACCACGCCGCCAGCATTCCGGATCACGTGCGCCTCGCCGGGCTCGAGCCCGAGGAGCCGATAGACGTCCAGCCGGGCGTCCATGCAGGCGACCACGGCCACGCGCCGGGAAGGCCGCGCCGTGAGCCCCTGCCGATCGAACCTCCCGGCGTAGTCCTCGTTGTTCTTCAAGAGCTCGTCGACGGCGCTCATGCTGTCTTCGTGGCCGGCGTGGTCCGGGACACGACCGAGGGATTCCGGCGGGGCTCGCGAGACCAGAGACCCCCTACCCGCGAGCCTCCTCCTCCAGCCTCTCCAGGAATTCCCGGATCCGGGCCGCGTTGGTGCCGACGTCGCTCTGGCCGACGCGGGAGACCGAGCGGACGTCGACCCGGGTGCCGCCCCCGGGCGGCTCGGTGATCCGGATCACGACGTCGTCCTTGAAGCCGAACCAGAACGTCGTGTCGGTGGCCTCGATGCGACCTTCGTCGCCGTCGCTGTCGACGATCTCCCAACCCATCTCGCGCGCCGTGTCGAGCGCCAGGCCGATGACCTCGGCGGGTGGGGCGTCGAGGACGAGCGGCCCGAGCTCGGGATAGCCTTGCCGCTGCTGCTGGGCGATCGAGTCTCCGCCGTACTCGGCCGGGTTCGCGGCCTCGGCGCGGAGCGGCAGGATCGCATCGAAGGGGGGCGGATTCTCGAGATCGGTGGTGATGTCGTGGATGGGGGGGACCCTCTCCGCCGTCCGCCGCCATTGCCAGGGCACGTAGACCGTGACCAGCCCGATCATGATCCCCAGGAGTGCCAGCAGCGCGCCGCGCCGCTTCGGGGCCCGCAGCGCGAACCCGAGCCCGAGGAGCGACAGGGCCGCCCCGCCGATCCCACCGTAGACCGCCCACCGCAGGATGGCGAAACCGGCTCGGAAATCCCACCAGCCCCACCGCGTGCCGAGCCCGGCCAGCATGGCGGCGACCGCGGCGGCAACAGCGAGCAAGAACCCCAGAACGGCGACGCGACCGCTCATGTCACCTCCTTCGTGTGAGCCCATCCGCGCGTAGAATCACTTGTCGCCGCCAGGCACGCCAGTCACCTGGGAGCTGCGGCTGCCGGGACGGAGACGCCATGCTCGCCTGGGTCGTCGGATCGTAGTGTAGACGACGACGCCATTCTTACGGTAAATTTGGCGTCGATGTTTCCAGGTAGCCTTCCCGCATCGTCGGCGCGCCGGCTCACGGGCGATGGAGCTGATCCAGCGGTCGCGCGGTTGGGCCAGGACCACGGATTCATGTCGACCTCCTTAGCTCGAGCCAGTCTTCCCGTAGGATCGCCCACCGCTCGTGGTCCCGCCAGCGGCCACCGATCTTGAGATAGCGGCGAGAGAAGCCCTCGCGGGTGAAGCCGGCTCGGCGGACCAACGAGATGGAAGCGTCGTTCCCCGGCTGAATGTTGGCCTCCAGCCGGTGCAGGCGCAGGGTGTCGAAGGCGTAACGCAATACGAGCCGCAAGGCGGCGGTCATGACGCCCTTGCCCGCATGCTCCGCCCCGATCCGGAAGCCCAGGTAGGCGCTCTGGAAGTTGCCGCGGGAGATCTGGCTGATCTCGACCACGCCCAGGATCGCCTCGTCAGCGTTCTGGCAGACGAGGAGTGCCACGTGGTCCTCTCGACGGGCGCGATCGAGGAAGGCGGCGAAGTCGGCGGCTGTCCGGGGGGCGGCGGTCAGGTTGCGATAAAAGCGCTCGCTGGAACGGCTCAGGGCGAGGAAGGCGTCACAATCTGCGGGTTCCGGTGCCCGGAGGAAGACTCGGGAATCGCCTCTCGCGGTTAGGCTCGGTGCCGGCACGGGGGCAATCTCGACGCAAGGATCCGCGCGCAGCAAGGCGCGTTTGACCGACCCTCGAGGGAAACGTAGCCTAGCCCGCCATGACCGCCGCTCCCGTCCTGACCACCACCCCCGACCCCCGCCCGTCCTCGTCCCGTATCGAGCTCCCGCTCGTCACCAACAATCTTCCCGACGTCGAGCGCGAGACGATGGAGGTGGACGTCCTGATCGTGGGTGGCGGGCCGGCCGGACTCGCGTGCGCGATCCGGCTCGCCCAGCTCGTGAAGGAGCGGGACGTCCAGCTCTCGATCCTCCTCCTCGAGAAGGCGGCCTCCTTCGGCGGCCACCAGGTGTCGGGCGGCGTCATGGATCCGCGAGCCTTGAAGGAGCTCCTTCCCGACGCCGACCTGGGCGGGATCCCGGTCTCCACCGAGGTCACGAAAGACGGTTTCTGGTACCTGACCCAAGGCCGCGCCATCCCGAGCCCCATCGTTCCCCCGATGTTCGTGAACAAGGGGAAGCGGATTGTCTCGCTGGCCCAGGTCTGCAAGTGGATGGCGGCTCGGCTCGAAGATCTCGGCGGGGTGGACATCTTCGCCGGCTTCGCCGCGGATCACCTGCTGTACGAGGGCGACCGCGTGGTCGGCGTCCAGACGCGCGACCAGGGTATCGGCCGGAACGGCGAGGCGCGGCCGAACTACGAACCCGGTTATGACCTCAAGGCCAAGGTCACGGTGATCGCCGACGGCGTGCGGGGAAACCTGACCAAGGAGCTCGTGTCGCGGCTGGGTCTCGAGGGCCGGAATCCGCAGGTCTACGAGACCGGGGTCAAGGAGATCTGGCGGGTCCGCCCCGAGGTCCACGAGCTGGGGAGCGTGATCCACACGGTGGGCTGGCCGCTCGAGGCGTCGGAGTTCGGCGGCGGCTGGATCTATCATCTGCCGGACCACCTCGTCTCGGTGGGCCACGTGGGTGGGCTCGATGCCGCCGACCCCTACTTCGACCCCCACCGGAAGTTCCAGGAGTTCAAGACCCACCCCGCCGTCCGCCGGATCCTCGAGGGCGGCGAGATGGTCGAGTATGGCGCCAAGGCGATCCCGCTGGGCGGCTGGTACGCGATCCCGCGGCTGGCGGTGGACGGGGCGCTCCTCGCGGGGGACTCGGCGGGGCTACTCAACAGCCAGAAGCTCAAGGGGATCCATCTCGCGATGAAGAGCGGGATGCTGGCCGCCGAGACCGCGCTCGAGGCAGTGAGCTCCGGCGACACGTCGGCGGAGCGGCTCGAGGCCTACGACCGGGCGGTCCGCGAGTCCTACATCGGCGACGACCTCCGCAAGGTCCGGAACGTCCACCAGGCGATGGCGCTGGGCGGGCGCTGGGTGGGGATGGCGCGGGTCGGGCTCCAGTGGCTGACAGGCGGCCGCGACTGGGCCGACGGGCTCGGCTCGGAGGAGGACCACGAGGGGTACGAGACTCTGGAGGAGCGGTATGGAGGTCGCGACGCCGAACCCCCGCGCGGCGGCTTCGACGGCACGCTCACGTTCGACAAGGTGACCGACGTCTATCATTCCGGCGCCGCCCACGACGAGGACCAGCCGAGCCACCTGGTCGTCCTCGACACCGACATCTGCCGGACCCGCTGCACGGTCGAGTACGGCAACCCGTGCGTCCAGTTCTGCCCGGCCCACGTCTACGAGTGGGAGAACGGCGACTTGAAGCTCAACCCCTCCAACTGCGTCCACTGCAAGACATGTGACATCCGGGATCCCTATCAGATCATCTTCTGGGTGCCGCCCGAGGGGGGCGGCGGGCCTCGGCAGACCTACGCCTGAGCCGTCGCCCGTGAACCGCCGGCGGTTTCTCGCCGCCCTCGCGGGCGGTGCTTTCGTCGCCACGGGCGTCGACGCGTTCGCGGTCGAGCCCGACCGGGTGACAGTGACCCGGCACGGGTTCGGCTCGCGCGACGGCCCCGTCCTCAAGCTCGTCCAGCTCACCGATCTCCACCTGCATGGGGTCGGCGACCACGAGGTCGAGGTGACGCGGGCCGTCGCGCGGCTCGAGCCCGATCTCGTTCTCTGTACGGGCGACATGATCGAGCGTGGAGAGGACCTGCCGCTCCTCGACGCCTTTCTGGGCCTCCTCGACGCCCAGACTCCCAAGCTCGGTATCTACGGCAACTGGGAGCGGTGGGCCGGCATCGAGCCCGCGCGGCTGGCGGAGGTCTACGGAGGGCACCACGGCCGTCTCCTCGTGAACGAGACGTTCACGGGGACGCACCGGGGTCGGCCCTACGCGATCACCGGCCTGGACGACCTGGTCCGCGGCCGCCCCCATCTCGAGCGAGCCATGGCGGGCGTCGATCCCGGGCCCAACCACCTTCTCCTGGAGCACTGTCCGGCCTTCCGCGACGCCATGCCGGCGGGCTACCGTCCGCCCTGGATGCTGGCGGGCCACACCCACGGGGGACAGATCACGCTCTTCGGCTGGGCGCCCTTCCGCCCTCGCGGGAGCGGTCGCTACGTGGAGGGGTGGTATCGAGATGCCCGGCCGGTCATGTACGTCTGCCGAGGCATCGGGACGGTCGGGATCCCGGCCCGTTTCTGCGCTCCGCCCGAGGTGGCGGCGTTCGACTGGCGGCTCGCGTGAAGGACCTCGATTCCCTCCGCGCCGAAGCCCCATGAGGCTGCCCGCCAAGGCAGTCATGAGCTCATGGGCGACCGCGCGGGGGGTCGCCTGGGTCCAGCGCCGGCGCGAGCTCCATCGGCCGCTCGGCCAGCCGCTCGCCGGCCGAACGCTCGAGCACCTGGCGCCGTTCTTCCTACCGGACCTCCTGCAGACGATCCGCGTCCATCGGGTGCCCAGGATCCGGGCCCCGTGGCCGATAGGTCTCCTCGGCCGGCTGGGACGGGCCCCGATCGACTTCGGTCACGTCTGGGGGATCACCTATCTGGACACGATCGTCCTGGCGACGAGTCTCGTGGACCAGCGCCGTGAGACGGAGTGCCTCTTCCACGAATGCGTTCACGCGGCCCAGGTCCGTCTGCTCGGGCCGGCTGGGTTCGTGCGGCGCTACGTCGAGGAGTGGGCGGCGGCCGGCTGGCGCTATCGGGGAATCGGCCTGGAGCGCGAGGCCTACGCGCTTCAGCGCCGCTTCGAGGCCGGCGAGGCGTTCCTGGTCGAAGCGGAGCTGGAGCGGGGATTGGGGGCGGAGACGTCTCGCTACGGATGCCTTGACCTGCCGGGGTGTAGTGACTAAACTGCATAGTGCATATAAGAAATACATTGGCGAGGGGGGTTCTGAGTGTCAGGCAATCCCGAGTTCCGAGCCGTGCTGGACGCAGCGACCCGCCTCCAGGAAGTGCTCCCCGAAGCCGTGCTTGTGGGCGGATCGGCTGCGGCCCACCATGCGGGGCACCGGGTATCGCTGGATGACGATCATGTTCTGAGCGACCTCCGGGACCGGTTCGACGAGGTGCTCGGGGCGCTGGAGCAGACGGACGGGTGGGTGACGTCGCGGGTCCGTCCGCAGGTGCTGATCCTGGGCAGCCTGGACGGTGTGGAGACCGGCATCCGCCAGCTCGTCCGGCGCCGGCCCCTCGAAGTCGAGCTGGTGACGGTCGGCGATCGACCGCTCAGGGTCCCCACGCTGGAGGAGATCCTCCGGATCAAATCGTGGCTCGTGCTGCGCCGGAACGCGACCCGCGATTATCTCGATGTGGTGGCGCTGGCGGAGCGCCTGGGCCTGGGCGACAGCGCCCGCGTGATCCTTGGGATGGACGACTACTACGAGGATCAGGTGGGTCCCGGCGGCCGGCGCGTGGCGACGCAGCTCGCCAAGCAGCTCGCCGATCCCGCGCCCTACGACCTCTCCGAGGTCGACCTGGCGCACTACCGGAAGCTCGAGGGTCGATGGCGGGACTGGGGGAACGTGGTCCACTCCACTCGGCGTCTCGCGGCGGAGGTTCTGGATCGCCTGACGAGCGAAGCGGATTGATCTGGTTCCGGCACCTCGACTACGCCCCCGGCACTCCGGTCGCCGACCTCGGCCCGGCGGCGATCGACGCATTATTGGAGCGAGGCGATCTCGAGGTATGGGTGCCTCTGCTGCACGCGATCGCGGACGATCCATGGGGAGCGACGGCGGATACGGTGCTTCGCTTGTGCGACGCGCATCCGATGTACGGCACGTCCGCACTCTGGCGCGGGTGGATCGAGCATCGGCGCCGCGCCCCGGGTCGGGAGAGCACGACTCTGGCTGAAGCGCGGGCACGAGCCGGGCTGACTCAGGTCCAGGTCGCCGAGCGTCTGGGTATCGGACAGTCGGATGTGTCCAAGCTGGAGCGGCGCGGAGACGTCCGGTTGTCGACGCTCCGGGCCTACGCGCGGGCGATCGGGGCGCGCCTCCAGGTGGGGATCCAGGGTCCCGACGAGGACGAGCCTAGGACCCTCGTTCTCTCGCCACCGCGACGCGGGCGGTTCTGATCCGGGCGACAGATTCTTTACAGTGCTGTCTCGGGCTCGAGCCGCATCCGGGGCGGGTGGTCTGCCTCGGGGCCCGGTTTCGGCCGCTCGAGGCCGCGCAGCTCGGCCAGCATGACCGCGTTCACGATCTCGGCCGTGACGATGGCATCGAGTCTCATCTCGTTCGTCCGGATGAGAACCTCGAAGGAGCCGATCGCGCCGGCTGCGCGATAGTCCCGTATCTCCTCCTGGAGCCGCTCGATCGCCTCCCAGTCCACGTCCCGAATGCCGAACTGCCACGCGGAGATCTCCTTGCCGTCCTGGGCCCGGGCCCCGGCGGGAACGGCCAGGAGAGCTCCCGAAAGAAGGACGAGGAAAACAGAACGCGGTCGGAGCCGCCTCGGGATCGGGCAGGGGGGACCAGCGAGGCGAATCCGTGGACTTCTCTTTGGAGGCACCGAATCCTCACTCGACCGTGAGCTCACGGTGAATGGCGTGGCGATTCCGAAGGGTCGAGTACGGACACCACGAAACGGTCCGGGGAACGTCACTGCTGGATCGCGACCAGGGCATGCGACCTCTCGCTCCGAAGGGTGGGCCGGGAGCCAGGGGGCCGGGAGCCAGGGTGTGCTGCTCCAGTAAAGGAAAAGGCTCCTCCCTTGACGGCCCGGACGCTGACGGCCACCTCGGCCCACAAGCCGATGTCGCTGGCGGCGATCTTCAGCCCGCGCGAGGTGCCCGGGAGCTCGAATTCCAGGCATGGACCCGCAGTGAAACAGTCGACCGCGATCTTCGCATCGAAATCGTCCGGGTCCGCCGCGCTGGTCCAGGTAACGGCGATGGAGTCCGAGAGAGCGAAGACCGTCCCGGTGACAGGGGCGGTGAGGGCCGGCGCCTCCGGCATGTTGCCGATCCCCTTCACAGTCTGCCCACCGTACTTCACCTCACAGGATGCGCCGAAGTTGCAGACGGCGGTCACGGCAGGATCGTGATCTCGGTGTCCGGTGAAGCACCGTTCTGGACGCGCATGCTTGAGTCTGAGTGCGCCTGTCGAGTGAAGGAGCCCACGTTGACGGCGAAGACCCCCATCACCTGGTCTCCAAAAGTGCCCCCATAGATGTCGCTGGCGGCGACCTTCAACTCGCGCGCGCTCCCTGGGGTCTCGAAGAACCCGCAGCAGAACGTATTGAAGCCGAAACCCACCTCGAAACCGTCGGGGTCCGTGGTGCTGGTCCAGGTGACGGTGATGGAGTCCGCCAATGTGAAGGCGGTCCCCGTCGCGGGGGCGGTGAGGACGGGCGCCTCGGGGACCTTGCCGGTCGCCTGGACCGTGATTCCTTTGGTCTTTACCTCGAGGACGAGCGGCAAGCCGGCGGCAACGGGTTCGGGAAGACTTCCCTGATAGAAGCGAGCGTCAAGACCGGGTGGTGGTTCGTATTCTCCCCCGGGTCCGGCGGGGTTCCCACGCGGGATCGCGACGCCGTTCACCGTGACGACGGCGTTACCGACCTGTGTGCCGGCTCGAATAACCCAGACGCTCTGGAGCTGCGGACTCAGAGTGGCCTGTATGTTTAGCGGAGTCGACACCACCGGCGTCGGCGTGATGGTTATCACGGCGGCTGAACTCGCGCTCTCGATGGTGAAGGATGAGTTCTGGGCAGCCGGCCCGGTGAAATCTCGACCACCGACCAGATCTCTGACGGCGGATACCCGGATCGTCCTCGTCACGTCGCTTTCGAGGCCCAGGCAATCATCAGGAAAAGGACCGCTGAAGTCGCAGGCGATATCGCTGGCGGCGATCCTCGCCCCACGGACACTACCCGAGGTCGGAGCGAAAGGGCCGGTGAACCTGTCGGGATCCGTCGTGCTGGTCCAGGTGATGGAGATGGAGTCCGCAAAGCCGAAGACGCTCCCGGTAGCCGGGGCGCTAATCACCGGTGTCTCCGGCACATTGCCGGCCGCCTCCACGGTCACGCCACCCGCGCTCACCTGGAGGACGAACGGCGACCCGGCGGGAATGGCGCTGGGTAGCGCTCCTTGATAGGAGCCCTCGCCGGCATGCGGAATGGCTACCCCGCCCACCAAGACCGATGCATCCGTCACGCTTCGGCCTGCTCGATCGACTCTGATGAACACCTCGGCCTGGGCGGTCATGCCGCCCACGACATGGAGAGTGACCGGCGTCATCCAGATGTCCCGGTCGAGGCCGTCGGAGGGCACCGTGACGTCTGCCTGGAAGTCCTCGAACCCGGCAGCCACGGCGCGAAGTGTGGCCGGCCCGGCTGCGAGACCCGTCAGCTCAAAGCGCCCGTCCTCCCCGGTCGTGTCTGTGGCGGTCCCCAGTCTCACCTCCACCCCGGCGACATGGTCGCGGGTAGAGGAGTTTCTGACCGTCCCCACCACCGACGTGGCTGCAGGGACCGGCGCGGTTACGCTGTCCCCGTCATTGCAAGCAGGAACGAGCAAGGTCAGGAGGAAGAGAAGGGCGCAGGTGGACGCTCCGCGGGGGGTGGAGAGAGCGGCCCGTAGCACGTTGCACCTCCAGTTTCGTATGCTCGAATCGTCGTCGGGCCGGGAAGCGCCGGCTGTCCGGCCCTTTCGTGGGGCCGGGTGCAACCCTCGCTTCCCCCCGACCCGTTCGTAGACGCGCAAAGGAGCCGGGCCGGAATGCCACGGGGGCCGAGGATCAGCGCCTGGACCTTTAGGGTGATGGTCGCGCTGATCAAGGTGCAGCGCCCGGCCGGAGAACCGGGCGCTGCGATGTGAAAGACGGTTGGATTGACGACAGGCCGTGGTCACGGCGTGATCGTGATTCCGACGCCCACGCCGATGCTCTCGATAGCCATGCGTGAGTCGGGGTCCGCCGGACCGGTGAAGGACCCCTCGTTGCGGGCAAAGAGGGTAATCCCTGGGTTTCCCACAGGGAGGGCGCTGGCGGCGATCTTCAACTCACGCGCTGTGCCTGGGAACGGGCCCAGGATTTCGCAGCAGAAAGCATCCCCTGTAACAATGAACCCCTCGAAACCGTCGGGATCTGTCGGGCTGGTCCAGGTGATGGTTATGGAGTCCGCCATCGCGAAGACGGTCCCTTGCGCGGGGGCGGTGATGACGGGTGACTCCGGCATGGTGCCGGTGGCCTCCACGGTCAGCCCACGTGCGATCACCTTGAGGTGGAGCGGCGATCCGGCGGGAATGGCTTCGGGAAGCCTTCCCTCATACCAACCACTGAACATACCCCTCTCGGGCGAGACGACGTGCGGGATCGCAAAGCCGTTTACGGTGACGATGGCGTTGTTGATACTCTCTGCGTTGTTGATACTCTCGCCGGCTCGGAAAACGGCAATGCTCTGGAACTGGGAGGTCAGAACAGCCCCGATCAGTAGCGGTGCAAGCGGATCGACCGGCGTCAACATGATGTCCCGGGTGAGCGTGCCGGACGGCACCATGATGTTCATCTCGAAGTCCTCGAACCCGGTGGCTACGCACCGCAGCGTCGCCGGCCCGGTGGTAAGGTCGGTCAGCTCGAATCCCCCGTCGGGGCCCGTTGTGGCGGTTGCGGCACCGAGACTGACCTCCGCCCCGACGACCGGGTCACCGGTAGCGGAGCTGATAACTCTCCCCGCCACGGCGGGGACCGACGGGACCGGCGGGACCGGCGGATCTGGCGCGGTCACGCTGTCCCCTTCTTCGCAAGCGGGGACGAGGAGCAAGGTCAGGAGGACGAGAAGGGCGCGGGTGGAAGCCCCGCGGGGGGTGGAGAGAGCGGCCCGTAGCATGTTGCACCTCCGGTTTCGTATACTCGAATCGTCGTCGGGTCGGGAAGCGCCGGTTCCTGCTCCCTCGTCGGGCCGGGTGCAACCGTCGCTTCCCCCCGACCCGTTTGTAGACGCGCAGGAAGCCGGGCCGGAATGCCAGGGGGGCCGAGGATCAGAGCCTGGACCTTCAGACCGACCAGGAAATAACGGAAGCCCTTGTGGCGCTGCGGGATCGGGCTCCCGGCGCCATGGACCGGCTCATGCCGCTGGTCTACGACCAACTGCGACGGGTCGCCCACCGGCAGCTGGGGGCCGAGCCGACCGGCCACACACTGTCGACGACAGCTCTCGTGCACGAGGCCTACCTCAGGCTGGTCGACCAGACCCGGACCGACTGGCAGGACCGTGCCCACTTCTTCGCGATCGCGTCGCGGGCCATGCGGCGTATCCTCATCGACTACGCCCGCCGGCATCGAGCCGTCCGCCGGGGCGGTCTGCCGGGCGGGGCCTCGCCCACGCCGGTCGCGCTCGACGATGTGGAGATTCCCGTCGCCGAGCGCGCCGAGACGCTCCTCGCGCTCGACGAGGCTCTGGGCCGGCTCGAGCGCTTCGACGAGCGCCTGGCGCAGGTGGTCGAATGCCGCTTCTTCGCCGGCCTGACCGAGGCCGAGACCGCGGCCGCGCTCGGCGTGTCGCAGCGTACGGCGGCCCGCGAATGGGCCGTGGCCAAGGGGTGGCTCTATCAGGAGCTGAGCCGTGACGCCGGTTGAGCAGAGCTGGTTGGCTCTCAAGCGCGTGGTGACGGAGGCGCTCGAAATCCCGGCCGGCGCCCGGGACGCCTTCCTGGACGCACGCTTCCCGGACCCGGCGCAGCGTGCCGATGCCACCCGGCTCCTCAGGGCGTGCGAGCAGGCTGCGGCGAGCCCGGTCCTCGACCTGCCGGCGGCCGAGTTCGCCGCGCCGGTCCTGGCCGAGGTCGAGGAGCAGGAGCGCGGGGCCCCCGAAGCGCTCCGCAGGGCGCTGGTCGGCCGCTACACGATCGAGCGCGAGCTGGGTCGGGGCGGGATGGCCACGGTATATCTGGCGCGCGATGAGCGCCACGGACGGTCCGTCGCGCTCAAGCTGTTGCGCCCCGAGCTCATGCCCGACGACGGTCCCTCGCGCGCCGCCGCACGGTTCCAGCGGGAGATCGAGTTCGCGGCGCGCCTGTCGCACCCGCACATCCTTCCGTTGCACGACTCCGGTGCGGCCGGCGGGCTGCTCTACTACATCACCCCATACGTGGACGGTGAGACCTTGCGAGAGCGCCTCAGGCGCATGGGTCGACCGCCGCTCCACGAGTCGCTGCGCCTGTTGCGGGATGTGGCACGCGCGCTCGCCCATGCCCACCGGCATGGCGTAGTGCATCGCGACATCAAGCCCGGCAACATCCTGCTCAACCAGGAGGGGGACGCGTTGGTCGCGGACTTTGGCGTGGCCAAGGCGCTGGCGGCCGTCCAGGGCCCCGCTGGG
>DASRVA010000186.1:0-20518 GCA_035687745.1 Gemmatimonadota bacterium | reverse complement strand
TATGATCGTCTCGTCGATATCAAGACCCGGTACGACCCGACCAACTTGTTCCGCCTCAACCACAACATCGAGCCGGTTCCGCTCGCTTCTTCCTGAGCCACTCCCCGGAGGTGGGGCCAATTGATACCTTCGGATGAGCGGCTGAACCCGAAAGGAGGAGACATGCCAATCGCGTGGCGGCACGATGTCGACCGTGTGCTCGACGAAGCCAGGGCGCAGCGGCGCCCGGTGCTGCTGGATTTCAGCGCCGCCCCGATGTGAGGAGGGTGTGCTCGGCTGGATGCCGAGGTGTGGCCTGACGAGCGCGTGGTGCGCCTCGTCACCGAGAATTTCATTCCCGCGCGCGTCCACGTCCGCGAGCAGCCGGATGATTACCGGCGCTTCGGTGAGCGTTACGCCGCGCAATGGACGCCGACCATCCTCGAGCTGGACCCGGACGGCGACGAGCGGCACCGGATCGAGGGGTTCCTTCCGGCCACGGACTTCCTCGGGCAGCTGAGCCTGGGTCTCGCCAAGATGGCCTTCCACCGCCAGGAGTGGAAGGAAGCGGAGCTCGGCTTCCAGGAGGTCGTCGATCGCTATCCGGAGAGCGAAGCCGCTCCGGAGGCGCTCTACTGGGCCGGAGTGGCGCGCTACAAGGACAGCGGCGACGGCAGGGCGCTCGCTGAAACGGCGGAAGCGTTCGCCGGACGCTACGAGGATACGAGCTGGGCAAAGAAGGCATCGGTGTGGGCGAAGCCAGCCTGACCGGGGTGGAGACCTTGCCCGACCAGGAGTAGCGCTGTGGCTCCTGAACGCGCCTCCGCCGGTGATGCAATCCCCGAGAAGTACAGAATCATCGAGGTGCGCGTCGCCGAATGAGGCAGCTCTTCAACGCCATCGATCCGTCCCCCTTCCGCGAGCGCGATCTCGACCCGGGAGCGGCGGACTTCATCGTGGGTTGGACCAAGGATCTGCCAGCCAGCGCCCCGCTATCGGGCCCTATCCCTTCAGCCAGTCCACCAGCAGATACCGGCTGATCTGCCGGTTCATGGCGGCGATCGACTCCAGGTTCTCGATCTCCTTGGGGCAGACGACGGTGCAGTTGCCGGCCTTCGAGCAGTCGGCGATCCCGCCCGGCCCCATGAGGCCTTCGTAGCGCTCGACCGCCTGCATCTTCCCCGTCGGATGCAGGTTCATGAGCCGCGCCCAGGTGATCGGTGCCGCGCCCATGAACCCCGCTTCCTCGTCCTGGCCGGGCGTCACCTGCGGGCACGCCTCGATGCAGCAGGCGCACGACATGCAACGCGACAGCCAGTACCCCTCTTCGCGGTCGCGCTCGTCCATTCGCGGGCCCGGCCCCAGCGCGTAGGTGCCGTCGATCGGAATCCACGCCTTGACCCGGCGGTAGTGGTCGAAGAGCCGCTGTCGGTTGACGACCAGGTCCCTTCGGACCGGGAACTTGGTCATAGGCTCCAGCGCGATCGGCCGCTCGAGGTCCTTGACCAGCGCCGAGCACGACTGCCGGACGTGGCCGTTGACGAGCATCGTACAGATCCCGCACACCTCCTCGAGACAGCTCATCGCCCACGCCACCGGCGTCGTCCGGCGGCCCTCGGCGTCCACGGGGTTCCGGCGGATCTCCATCAGGCACTCGATCACGTTCATGTTGGGGCGCTCGGGAACCTCGAACGGCTGCCAGTAGGGCGGCGTCTCCGGCCCGTCCTGCCGCTTGATCCGGAGCCGCACGGTCCCGATCGCTTCCTTTTCCTCCGTTCCCGGAGGCGGGATCTCGATGTCCATGTCGCTCCGCGCTTCGTCCCGCTCGCTCATCGAATGTCCCTTCGGTACTGCCGCGGGCGTGGCGGGATCAGCGAGACGTCCACAGGCTCGTACGAGAGTCGGGGGCCGTCGGGCGTCCACTCGGCGATCGTCGTCGCGAGCCACCTCTCGTCGTCGCGCTCGGGGAACTCCGGCCGCAGATGCACACCCCGACTCTCCTGGCGCGCGATCGCCCCCTGCACCATCGCCCGGGCGAGCTCCAGCATCTCCTGGAGCTGGCGCGTGAACACGACCGACTGATTCACCCATTCACCGGTGTCGGGGAGATCGATCCGATTCCACCGCTCCTGGAGTTCCTGGATCTTCGCGTCTGTCTGGCGGAGCTTCTCCTCCTTGCGCACGACCGTGCAATAGCGGGTCATCCAGTCCCCCAGCTCGCGGTGGAGCGCGAACGGATTCTCCCGTCCCCCCCGAAGCGCGAGCACGGCAGCCAGTCGATCCTCCTGCGCCGCCGCCGCCATCTCGTAGATCGACTCCGGCTGGTCCGCCGCCAATCCGTTCAGCCCGGCCGCGTATTCGATCATCTTCGGCCCGCCCTTCATCCCGTCGAACGTGCACGAGACGAGAGCGTTCGCGCCCAGCCGGTTCGCCCCGTGGTACTCGTAGTTCGCCTCGCCCCCCGAGAAGATCCCGGGGATGGACGTCATGAGGTCGTAGTCGACCCACATCCCTCCCATCGAGTAGTGGACGGCCGGGAAGACCTTCATCGGCACCTGACGCGGGTCCTCGCCCATGAACTTTTCGTAGATCTCGAGGACGCCGCCCAGCTTGACATCGAGGAACTCCGGATCGAGATGCGTCACGTCGAGGTACACGGCCTCTTCGCCGTCGACGCCGAGGCCCAGGTCGTAGACGACCTTGTAGATCGCCTGGGCCGCGATGTCTCGCGGGACGAGGTTCCCGTAGGCGGGGTACCACTCCTCGAGGAAATACCACGGCTTGCCGTCCCGCGGCGCCCACACGCGGCCGCCCTCCCCTCGCACGCTCTCGGAGATCAGCCGCCGTTTGTCGCGGCCCGGGATGGCCGTGGGATGGATCTGCACCATCTCGGGGTTGGCGTACCTCGCCCCCTGCCGGTAGAGGTTGGCGTTGGCGGCGCCTGTGTTGATGATCGAGTTGGTCGACTTGCCGAATACGACCCCCGGGCCTCCGGTCGCGACCATGGCGGCGTCCCCCCGGAAGGCGCGGATCTCGAGCGAGGCCAGATCCATGGCCACGATCCCCCGCGCCACGCCGCTGGCGTCCCGGACGGCGCCCAGGAACTCCCACCCCTCGTGCTTGGTGACGAGGCCCTCGTCTTCGTAGCGGCGGACCTGCTGGTCGAGGGCGTACATGAGCTGCTGGCCCGTGGTGGCGCCGGCGTAGGCGGTCCTGTGGACCTTGGTGCCGCCGAAGCGGCGGAAGTCGAGCAGTCCCTCGGGGGTCCGGTTGAACATGACCCCCATCCGGTCGTACAGGTAGATGATCTCGGGCGCCGCCTCGGTCATCTCCTTGACCGGTGGCTGATGGGCGAGAAAGTCCCCGCCGTAGACCGTGTCGTCGAGGTGGACCCATGGGGAGTCCCCCTCGCCCTTGGTGTTGACCGCCCCGTTGATCCCGCCCTGCGCGCAGACCGAATGGCTGCGCGAGACCCGGACCAGGCTGAAGAGGTCCACCGCATGGCCGCGCTCGGCGATCCGGATCGTCGTCATGAGGCCCGCGAGGCCGCCGCCGACCACGATGAACCGCGGCTTGCCCTGTGATCCCACTACGAGATGAAAGCCCAGACGGCGGCCAGCGATACCGCCAGGACCAGCACGCCGAACGCGGCGCAGAGGCGCGCCGCGGCACGCCGGGCCCGGGGGCCGGTCACCACGCCCCACGTCATCAGGAAGGTCCTGATCCCGTTGGCGAGGTGGAAGGAGACCGCCACCAGACCGATCACGTAGAAAGCCACCCACCGCGGATCGGCGAGGATGTCGGCCATCATCCGGAAGTCGACCGGGACGCCGAACAGGTAGTTGGCAAGCCGGGTCTGCCAGAAGTGCCAGCCGATGAAGACGAGGGTGACGATCCCGCTCCATCGCTGGAGCGTGTACATCCAGTTGTTGGTATAGGTGTACTGGAAGGCGTTCCCGTCCCCGCGGGCGTGAACGTAGATGCCGTACAGGGAGTGGAACAGGATCGGGGCCCAGATGAACGGGATCTCGATCAGAATGAGGTACGGCAGGCTCTCCAGCAGCTCGGCGAGGCCGTCGTAGATCTCCTCGCCGCTGGCGGCGAAGGAGTTGATGCCGAGGTGGACGAGGACGTAGAGCCCGATCGGGAAGATGCCGGTGAGGCTGTGGAGCCGCCGGAGAAGAAACTGACGCCGGCTCGGGGCTTCCTCCCCCGCTCGCCGCCGGTCTGCCGTCACCGTCGCCACGGAGGTTTACTCTAGCGAATCGAGCTTTTCGGAACCAGGCCGAAGGGTGGGCTCACAGCGAGAGAATCGACATCGTTTCCTTCACGTGCGCCGCCGAGGCGTGCAGCGCCTTCTTCTCCTCCCCGGTCAGCTCGATCTCGATGATCTCCTTGATCCCCCCCGCTCCGAGCTTCACCGGCACCCCGACGAAGACGTCGGAAAGGCCGTATTCCCCCTCCAGCCAGGCGGCGCAGGGAAGGATCCGGTTCTGGTCCTTGAGGATCGCCTCGGCCATCTCGACGGCCGCTGCGGAAGGCGCGTAGTAGGCGCTCCCGGTGCCCAGCAGCTCCACGATCTCCCCGCCCCCCTTCCGGGTCCGGTCGACCAGGGCTTCGATCCGCTCGTCGTCGAGGAGATGCGGCAGCGGAATGCCGGCCACCGTCGAATAGCGGGCCAGCGGCACCATCGAGTCGCCGTGGCCGCCCAGCACGAACGCCGACACGTCCTTGACCGAGACGTCGAGCTCGAGGGCGATGAACGAGCGGAAGCGGGCGGTGTCCAGGACGCCGGCCATCCCGACGACCCGGGCGCGGTCGAAGCCAGTGACCTCGAGCGTGACGTAGCTCATCACGTCGAGCGGGTTCGACACGACGATCACGATCGCGTCCGGGCAGCGATCCCGGATCTCGCCGGCCACCCCCTGAACGATGTCGGCGTTCTTCTTCAGGAGGTCGTCCCGGCTCATCCCCGGCTTGCGGGGGAGCCCGGCGGTCACGATGACCAGGTCGGAGCCCTCGATGAGGCCGTAGTCCGTCCCGCCCACGAGACGGGTGTCGTAGCCGATGACCGGGGCGGACTCCCAGAGGTCGAGCGCCTTCCCCTTCGGAACCCCTTCCAGGATGTCGATGAGGACCACCTCGCGGGCGAGCTCGCGCTCCGCGAGGCGCTGTGCGGCGGTGGCACCGACGTTTCCGGCGCCGACGACGGTCAGCTTCACGCCGCTCGCCGCAGGCACTACTCGGTGACGAGCACCGAGATCCGGCGACGATCGCCGCTCCCGCGCTCGAACTGCACCACTCCGTCGGCGAGGGCGAAGAGCGTGTCGTCCTTCCCGCGCCCCACGTTGGCGCCGGGATGGAACTTCGTGCCGCGCTGGCGCACGAGGATGTGGCCCGCGCGGACCCGCTGACCACCGAACCGCTTGACGCCGAGCCGGCGGCCGGCGCTGTCGCGCCCGTTCCGGCTCGCTCCCTGTCCCTTCTTGTGGGCCATGATCTACTCCTTGTCTATTCCTTGTGCGACAGGCTCACGTGCTGCTTGAGCCCGCGCTCCGATCCGTACTCCTTGCCGCACTCGGGGCAGACGAACTGCGTAGTCTCGTCGGCCTCCGCGGCAGCTTCCGATTCGGGTGCCACGACCTTGCGGCGCCCGAAGGCGAGCCCGGTAACCCGGAGCTCCGTGAACCCCTGACGATGCCCCTGCTTGCGGCTGTACCGCTTGCGCCGCTTGTACTTGAAGACAATGATCTTGCGCCCGCGTCCGTGCTTGACGATCTCGGCCGTGACCGTGGCCCCCTCGACCACCGGGGCGCCCACGTGGACGCTCTTTCCGTCACGGGCGTAGAGGACGCGGTCGAACGTCACCGTTTCGCCGGGTTCTCCCCCGAGCGTGGGGACGCGGATCCTGTCGTTGGCGGCGACGCGAAACTGCTTCCCGCCGGTCTCGATGATGGCGTGCACGGCTCTCTCGGGTGCGCGGGTAAACGGTTCGAAATGACGGAGATAGAAGAAAGGAAAAGTACCCGGCGCGCCCCCGTGCTGTCAAGGCGGCCGACCCCGCCCGACGGCCTTCGCCGGGCCGCCGGACGGGTCCGATCAGGCCGTCAGATCGAGCTTGATCGGCCGCTGGCTGGGCAGCGAGATCAGCTCGAAGTCGTCCCGATGTAGCAGCGGGTCGTCCCCCACCTGGATCTCCAGGCCGTGCTCCCGCCCCAGTCGATCCAGCGTGTCCTTCTCGTGCTCGAGTAGGTACAGCGCCACCGCCGGATGGGTGCGCACCCTGACCTTCTTGTTCTTCCCGTCCAGGGCCGCCCGTCGGAGCTGCCGCTCGATCTTCCGCGCGAGCGCGGTGAACTGCATCACGCGTCCCGACCCGGCGCAGTCGTCGCAGCGCTCGGTGGCGCTCTGGTAGAGGCTGGGGCGCCGGCGCTGCCGCGTCATCTCGATCAACCCCAGGTCGCTGACCTCGAACGCCTTGGTCTTGGCGCGGTCGCGGCCGAGCCAGGTCTTGAGCTCGGACAGCACCTTCCGCCGGTTGGCGGGAAGCTCCATGTCGATGAAGTCGATCACCACGATCCCGCCGATGTCCCGGAGACGCAGCTGACGCGCGATCTCGCGCGCGGCGTCGATGTTGGTCCTCAGGATCGTGGCCTCCGGATCCTTCTTGCCGGTGTAGCGACCCGTGTTCACGTCGATCGACACGAGCGCCTCGGTCGGCTCGATGACGATCGAGCCCCCCGACTTGAGCGGCACCGTCCGATGGAAGGCGGCCTCGATCTCGGGCTCGATCCCCATCGCTTCGAAGAGCGGGATCCGGTCACGATAGAGCTGGACCCGGTCCATCAGCTCCGGGGAGAGCCGCTTCAGATAGCGCCTGACCTGCGCGTACAGCTGACGGTCGTCGACCACCAGCCGGTCCACCTTGTCCGAGAAGATGTCGCGGATGAGACCGCTGGTGAGCTCGGCCTCCTGATGGAGCAGGGCCGGAGCCTTCGACCGGCCCGACTTGTTGACGACCTTGCGCCACGTCTCGACGAGGCTCCTGACCTCGCGCTCGAACTCCTGGCGCGTCAGCTCTTCGGCCGCCGTGCGGACGATGACGCCGCCCTCGTCCGGCTTCACCTCCTCGAGGATCTTGCGGAGCCGGACGCGCTCGGAGCGGTCCTCGATCTTGCGGCTGACGCCGACATGGTCGACGCCGGGCATGAAAACCAGGAACCGGCCCGGCAGCGAGACCTGTCCGGTGAGGCGCGGCCCCTTGGTCGAGATCGCCTCCTTGGTGACCTGGACGATGATCTCCTGGCCGCGCTTGAGGTGGTCCTGGATGGCCATGCCGTTCGAGCCGCGACGGCCGCGACCGCGCCGGCGGCGTTGACCGCCACCTCGACCGTCGCTCCGTCCGTTTCCATCGTCCTCGTCGTCGAGAAGCTCCGCTCCGGCCAGGTCCGATACGTGCAGGAAACCGCTCTTCTCCATCCCGATGTCGACGAACGCCGACTGCATCCCGGGAAGGACGGCGGTGACCAGGCCCTTGTAGACGTCTCCGACGTGGCGCTCTTCTTCCTCGCGGTCGACCATCAGCTCGACGAGCTGGTCGTCCTCGAGGATCGCCACGCGGGTCTCTTTGGGGGATACGGTGACAAGGATCTCGCGCTTCATGGGCGGACCCCTGTCCGCCCGCGCGTGGGGATGTGCATCGTGGGTGTTTCCTCGGGCTGGCGCCGCCGTGGCCGGGGCCACGCCGACGCGAGCCGTCACGCCCTACGCCTCGCGCTAGATCTCGATCGTGCGGCGCGATCGGCGCGCCGGCCGCTGGTCCGTGACGTCCCCGCCCGTGCATCGGACGTTCCAGCTCGCGCGCGACCGATGCCGAGAACGAGAGGGAGACGCGCGCGGAGACCCGCGGCGGATCGAGGGTTCTGGGGCGCCGTGGCAAATCGAGCGGCCGCGGCGAGGGGTGGTAGGTCGTGAGGGCTCAACGTTGATGACTCGAAAAAGAGATTCGCTCTCTATCGCGCCCCCGTCGTCCCGGACCGGGGCGTCGAAAAAAAAGGTCTCGTGGCGGCGGTTCGGGATTTCCGCCAAGGCTCAAAGATAGCCGTTCGAGCCCATCCGCTCAACCCCCACTGGAAGTTCCGGGCCACGGGCGTCTGCCACCTCCTCCGGCGGTCGGGGTGGGTCGGCAGGCCGCCAGGCCTGGAGCCATTCTCAACGCCCGTCAGTTTTCCAGGGTCAGGGTCATGTCCTCATAGTCGAACACCACCCTCATCCCCCGGAAGAACGGGAACCCCAGCAGGCCGCGAAGCTCCATCCCCCACGGCTCGCTCAGCTCCCCGTCCAGGAGGATCGCCCGCAGGCGCTCCTTGCTGTGCCCGGCCGCGGAGATCACCAGGTGGAGGGGGTCGACGCGGAGCGCGGCCGCGGTCTCGCGGCCGATCAGGACGTCGCTGGCTCCGGTGTCCACCAGAAACGGCAGCACGCGTGACCCGTCCAGGCTCGCCGGGAGCACCGGCCAGACGCCGTTGGCCGCGAAATGGAACGGGGTGGTGGTCTTGCGGAGCCGGGTCCGTCGCGCCCCGTACGGCTCGCTGGCCGGGCCCATCCGCTCGAGCTCGATCCGTCGCGTGGCGTAATCCAGCACCACCAGGAAGTCTCGGAACAGGAGCGCCGGGTTCACGATCGCGGCGATGTAGTACTCCCCCTGGAGGCGCAGCTGGAGGTTCGCGAAGTCGGTCACCGCGAACGGCACGCGGCGGACGGTGGCGTTCCCCAGCCGGAGGCTGTCCACGATCGTGTGGCCGGCCGGCGACGAGCGCCAGGCGCCATGCACGGCCCCGCCCGGGAGGATCGGCCCGATTCCGATCGACTCCGCGTACGCGCGATCCAGCAGGTTCCGCTCCGCCCCGGTGTCGAAGAGGACGTACGCCTCGGGATGGCCGTTGAGCCGCGCCGGGACGTAGGGGATCTCGTCTCCGCGCTTGAGGTCGAACCGGATCTGGACCCGGGTGACGCCGGGATCGACCACGCTGGCCGGCGCGCGCGCGACCTCCCGATGGAAGCGCGCCAGATTGCGGGTCCCCTCGGCCCTGGGATCGTCGGGTGCGAGGCGCAGGAAGTTCTCGAGCGCCGCCGCGGCGGCCCCATGGTCGGCCTGGAGCGCGGTCCAGCGGGCGAGGGCCAGCGCGAACCGCGGGTCGGCGCTCCGCTCGCGGGCCCGCCGGACCTCGTCCATTCCCGCGGCCATCTGGTTGCGGGCGACCGCCACCAGGGCGCGGCCCCAGTGGAGCTCGGCGTCGTCGGCGCCGAGCGCCGCGGCACGGTCCAGGGCGAGGGCGGCGGAATCCACCTCGGCCAGCCGGTAGCGGGCGATCCCGAGAAGCGTCCAGAGCCGAGCGTCCTCGTGGTCGGCGTTGACGCCATGGTCCGCCTCGACGGCGGCCGCGTAGGGCCGCCCCTCTTTCAGGTACGCCTCGGCGAGACCGCGATGGATGCGCGCGCTGGCGGACTCGAAGGCGCCCGGCGGGCGGCTCTCGCCGCCGGGGCGGTAGAGGTGCTCGAGGCCGAGCAGGGCCTGAGCCCGGCGGAGCTCGTCGATCGCCACCGCCGTCCGACCCTCGCGGAGCGCGGCCTCGGCCTGGGCGATCGCCGCCGTCGCCCGGCCAAAGCCTGGATCGACCTGACCCCGCGCCGGGAGGGGGGCGGCCAGCGCGAGCGTCAACGCGGCCAGGCCGGCGCGGGCGAGGGGCCGCCCTAGGCGGGGCGGTCGGGGATCCGCCTCGCTCAGGCCGATCCCGACAGGATCTGCAGGATCGCGCCCAGCTTGCCGGCGGCGGTCAGGAGGATGCCCGTGGCGAGCTGCTGGAAGGGGACCTCGACCGCCCCTTCGGGCGGCTGGAACGCGAAGAATCCGGGCCCCGTATCGGGCGACCAGTCGAAGGCGAGGTCGGTCGTCAGGGAGCCGCCACCGGCCGGGGTCGCCACGGCCTGGAGGCGGCTCACCCGTCCGGTGCCATCGTAGCTCGGGGTGAGCGCGAGCCGGAGCTCGCGATCCCCGCGGCTCACCACGTCCGCCCTGACGGGTCGGGGGCCCGCGCCGTACGCCAGATCCACCTGCACCTCTCCGCGTCCGGTCCCCGAGAGGACGATCCGTCGCGGTAGAAAGCTCGTGGCGTCGATCCAGTAGGTGGTGGTGGCGCCGGGCTCGGGCGTGTCGCTCACGATCTCGACCGGCCGTCCGTCGATCTCCTCCCGGCCCCGATATACGAGCAGCGGATAGCCGCCGTCCAGTCGGGACCGGACCCTGGCCAGCTCCCCCGTAAGATCGGCTCCGAGCCACTCCCCCGCGCCGAGCCCGCCCGACCGCCGGGCGAACTGCGCCAGGGACGGCACGTAGAGGAGCAGGCGCTCTGGATCTCCCGTCAGGGTCAGCGGCCCGACGTCCCCGGCGGCGTCCAGCCGCATCCGGCGGGCGCCCCGGTCGACGACGAGGTTGGCCGTGACCCCGACCACCGGCTGGGTGCCGCGCAGGTTGATCGCCGTCCGGAAGCGGGACGCCCGGTCGTAGGCGGCGAGGGCCCAGCCCTGTTCGATCGCGTCCAGGGTCCGGCGCACGATCTGGGTCGCCCTCTCGTCGGCCGGCCGCGGGACCGCGGACCCTCCGTCGTGGACCAGGATCACCAGCGCCAGGAGCGCCGCCCCCCCGACCGCCCGGTTGCGGATCCGCTTCATGCGGCCTCATACGGCCGTGGCGGGAACAGAGTTCCCGGATGCCCCGCCAGTTGGATCAGGTCGGCCTCGGTGCGCGCCCCGCGCTCGTCCGCGACCTCCAGCAGATGAAGAAGGATCCGGGCCGTGGCCTTGGCGTCGCCCAGCGCCCTGTGACGTCCCTCGACGGGGATCCCGAACAGCCACGCCAGGGAGTCCAGGCTGCGCCGCCGGACGTGCGGGAGGAGCGCCCGCGCGAGCCGGACGGTGCAGAGGCGCGGGTTGGCGAGGGTCCCGCTCCGTGCCCGCAGGAGCTCGGCGTTCACGAATCGCCAGTCGAAGTGCGCGTTGTGGGCCACGAAGGTGGTGCCGCCGAGGAAGCTCAGAAACTCGTCCGCCACGCCGTCGAAGGAGGGGGCGCCGGCCACGAGGCGGTCGTCGATGCCGGTCAGGCGCTGGACAAACCACGGGATCGACCGCCCCGGGTCGACGAGCGCCGACCATTCGTCGACGATCCGACCGCCGACCAGAGAGACCGCGCCGATCTCGGTGATCCGGTCGCCGGGAGGCCGGCCGCCCGTGGTCTCGACGTCGACCACGACGAGCGGCAGCTCGGCGAACTCCCGGAGCGGCGGGGCGGGAGATGGCGCCAGGCGCCATCCCGATCCCGCGCGCGCGAAGGCAGCATCCCCCTCCAGAAGCGTCTCCACGAGCCGCTCGGCGACCCGCTCGTCGATCCGCTCGAGCGCCAGCACCTCCCTGGCCAGGGCGACCGCCGGTGTCGGACCCCGCCCGGCGAGGAACGCGCGCGCGCGGGAACGCAGCGCCCCCTGCCTGGCGAGCGGGCTCATTCGATACGGAAGACCGCCGTCTGCAGGTTCGCCGGGCCGTCGGGATCGAAGACGATCGTCCGCGCGCCCGGCCCGGTGGCTTCGATCTCGAAGTAGCCGGCGGCCAGCCCGCTCACCTCCCGCCTGAGGCTCGTGGCGGAGGCCGGGGGGCCCAGCGTCCGCTCGAGGATGCCGAGGAAGTCCCCGAGCTCCTCCTCGAGCTGCTGGCGGGCGAGCTCGAACTCGGTCCTCAAGTCGAGCGACGTGAACAGGAACAGGGGATCCTCGCTGATCCCGTCCAGGAAGAGCGCCGACGTCCATTCGTGGAAAAGCTGGGGCATGGAGCCGTCGGTCGCCGCCTCCACGTTGACCGTGCCGATGAGCCGCGTCTGGACGAGGGCGCCCAGGATCTCCTCCCCGAAGCGGTCGACCAGGTACTGCACGAAGAGCCAGGCCGCCCCGCGGCGCTCGAGCGAATCGTCGCCGCCGACCAGCGAGGTGACCTCCGGCTGGTCCAGGAACAGCGCCGAGCGGAGCCGGTTCTGGATGGGGAAGCCGTTCAAGGTCTCCGCGTGATGGGCCAGGCCTTCATCGAGCCAGGTTTCCTCGAACATGCCGCTTCGAACCAGGAGGTGCTGGTTGGCGCTGATCATGTGCTCGAACTCGTGGGCGAAGATCCCGCTCAGGTCGTCGTCCACGTCTTCGATGGGGATTTCGGCGGGGCTGAACTGCATGGTCGGATCGGGGACGACCGCATAGAAGATCTCGCCCTGGTTGCTGAACGGCGCTCCATCGGCGGGAGTGAACAGATCCGCGCCGAAGAAGAACCCCAGCACGACGAGATCCTGGTCCACGGTCGCCTGTGTGTTCAGCGCGTTCACGGTCGGCGTGAGCAGGATGAGGACCCGGCCGTTGCCGTCGATGTCGCTCTCCTCGCCGAACGCGGCCCGGTCGGTGGGATAGATCTCGTCGTCGAACCTCTCCCCGATCGTCTGGAGCAGGTCTTCCGGCATGTTCTCGGCCGGGGTCCGGTCGTCGACCCAGATCTCCGTGTGGTCGCCGAGGAACCGGAGGGTGGCCGTCACCTCGTCGAAATGGTCCGGATCCTCGAAGTCGATGTCCTCGTTCCGGTTGACGGCGAAGAAATCCCTCGAGTCGCCGACCACCTGGGCGGCCGCGAGCCCGCCGACCCTGCCCCGGCCGGGCGGACCGAGGAGCGAGAACAGCCGACGCTCGGCCTCCCGGATCCCCGCTTCGGGAGTCGCCGAACCTCCCATCCCGGCCGTCCCGAGGCCGCGGTCGGTGATCCGTGTCCCCAGCGCCCCCGTGACCTTGATCTCGAACGGGGTGCCGGTCGGGTTCAGCGACTGGGCCACGACGACAAAGCGCTCGTCCCCGGTCGTGAACGGGAGCGTGATCGCGCCCGTCTGGTTGGCGAAGAGGAACATCTCGACGTCCGCGAGGTCCTCGCCCGTAAAGGCGTCGGGCTCGGGCCCGGAGCTCGCCGTCACCGGCTGGCTCTCGTCCCCGTCGGCGTCGATCGCCGTCAGGACCAGGTCGTCCCCGAGCTGGGCCGGAACCTCGACGACGAAGCTGCCGTCCGCCGCGGCGGTCGTTCTGGCCTCGACCACCGTCCCGCCGTTCCGCGCGGTGGCATCCGGGTTCACGACCCGGACGTCGTGCGATCCGTCGACCGCGTCCGCCTCGCCCACGACCCGCGCCACGGTGTCCGGCGAGGGCGGGATGAACGCGATCCGTGTCAGGTCAGGGGAGGCGGGCGGATCATCGTCGATGTCGGACGGGCCGCCCGCGTCGCCGCACGCGGCCGGGACCGCTGCGGTGAGCAGGATCAGGAAGAGCCGTCTAGCGCCCAGAGCCGGGAGCCGCGTCGGGGACGCCGGCCCGCTGGATGATGCGGCTGCCGGGTCCGGCGGCGGCGAGCCGCCCGCGCAGCGCGTCCCGCTCCAGGTGGAAGCGGTCCAGGTCTTTTCCATCCAGGGGCTCCGCCGTGGGGAGGTCCGTCGAAAGCGGGTCGACATGGCGTCCGTCCTTCATGAAACGGTAGTCGAGGTGTGCGCCGGTCGACATGCCCGTCGAGCCGACGTAGCCGATGACCTGTCCCTGCTGTACGGGGGAGCCGGGGCGAATGCCCCTGGCAATGCGGGAAAGGTGACTGTAGGAGGTACGATAGCTCTTTCCGTGCTGCAGTTCAACGAAGATCCCGTGGCCGCCGTAGCGTCCCGCGCGGCGAACGACCCCGTCGCCGGAGGCCTGGACCGGTGTCCCGATCGGCGCCACGTAGTCGACGCCGTTGTGGGCCGCGCGCCGGCGCGTGATCGGGTGCCGCCGCATGCCGAAGCCGGAGGAGATCCGGGTGTACTTGAGAGGGCTCCTGAGGAAGCGCCGCTTGAGCGAGCGGCCCTCGCCGTCGTACCAGTCGACCCGTTCGCCGCCGGCCGGGAACCGGTAGGCCTCGAACATGCCCGCCTTGAGGTCGAGCCGGACCGCGTCCAGCGAGACCACCCGGTACGAGCCGTCGGGCCGGACGTCGGCGGTGAGCGCGAGGTCGAGACAATCGCCGGCGTGGATGTCGGTGTAGAAGTCCACCTGCGCGCCGAAGACCTCGGCCAGCGTCACCGCCAGTGTGGGGTCCTCGTCCATGCTGGAGAAGGCGTCCCACAGCGAGCCGTCCACGCAGGTCGAGAACTGGCGCTCCGAGCGCCGGAAGGGGGTCTCCACCATTTCCCCATCGAACACGCCGGCCCGGCGCCGGAAGATGACCCGGCGGTCGCGGTCCAGCCGCAACGCGACCTGACGCACCACGCCGCTCGGGAAGAAGCTGAACTCGGAGACCGTTCCGGTGCGCAGACGCTGCCAGGAGAAGAGAGGCTCGCCCGCCTCGACCAGCGCGACCAGATCCTTCCGGTCGAGGCCGTGCTCGTCCCAGACGTCCGAGAGGGTCTCGTTGGAGCGCAGCGTGTCGACGATGACGGGGGGCGCCTTCGGCGCCGCGGCGACCACGGTCCGCGGGGCGGGCGCCGGGTCGGGATCCAGCGCCCACCAACCCACCGCGGCCAGGACCGCGGCGACAAGAAACGGAGCCCTGACCGCGTACCAGGTCGGCCGGTGACCGTCGTGTGGCGCCGTCACCGCATCTGCCGCCGGATGAAGGCCGGGATCTCCAGGTCGTCCTTGCGGTTGCCGTTCTGGAGCTCGAACGCCGAGAGGAGATCGTCCAGCTCGTCCGTCTCTCCCTCTTCACCGCCGGCCGCCGCGGGCACGGCCGCCGCCGGCCGTCCCTCGAACCGCTCCTCGATCCGCGCCGGCTCGGACCGCCGGGCGGGCTCGGTCCGTCGCGTGTCGCCGCCGATCCCGGTGGCGATCACGGTGACCCGGATCTCGCCCTTCAGGTTCGGGTCGATGACCGCGCCGAAGATGATGTTGGCGTCCTCGCCGGCGGCGTCGTGGATCACCGACGAGACCTCGCTCACCTCGTGCAGCGAGAGGTCCGGACCACCGGTGATGTTGATGAGGACGCCGCTTGCGCCGGCGATCGACATGTCCTCCAGGAGCGGGCTCGAGATGGCCTGCGCCGCGCTCTCCACCGCCCGCCTCTCGCCGACCCCGAAGCCCGTCCCCATGAGGGCCTGGCCGGTCTCGGTCATGATCGTCTTGACGTCGGCGAAATCCACGTTGACCAGGCCGGTCACCGTGATCAGGTCCGAGATCCCGCGGGTGGCGTTCAGCAGGACCGAGTCGGCCACCCGAAACGCCTCCTGCACGGTCGTGTCCTTGTCCACGACGGAGCGCAGGCGCTCGTTCGGCACGACGATCAGCGTGTCGACGACCTCCTTGAGGCGGGCGATGCCGTCCTCGGCGACCTGCATCCGCTTTCGCCCCTCGAAGAGGAAGGGTTTGGATACGATGCCGACGGTGAGCGCTCCGCGCTCCTTGGCGATCTGGGCGATGATGGGTGACGCGCCGGTCCCGGTGCCGCCCCCCATGCCCCCGGTCACGAAGACCATGTCCGCCCCGTCGAGGGCCTCGGCCACATCGTCCTGGTCCTCGAGCAGGGCCTCCCGGCCGATGTCCGGCTTCGATCCCGAGCCCAGGCCGCGCGTCAGCGTCCGACCGACCTGGATCTTGCGATGCGCATCGGAGTGGGCCAGCGCCTGGGCGTCGGTGTTCACGGAGATGAACTCCACCCCCGCGACCCGCTCCTCGATCATCCGGTTGACGGCGTTGCCGCCGGCTCCGCCCACGCCGACAACCTTCATCCGGGCATTCTGCTCCTGGGCGTCATCCAGCTCGAACAGCATGATGTCTCCTCCTGGCTGGTTCGGTTGGGGTCCTCGTCCGGTCCCGGTCAGACGGACGCTGGATGGGGGGAGCGTCCCGGTGCCGTTCAAAGTACAACTCTTCCCTCTCACTCTCTAGGTGCATCGACGGATTGGCGGGCGGCCTTCCTCAGCAGCCCTAGAAGAAATCGTCCAGCCATTCCCGCATCCTCACCAGCACCCTCCCCCACAACGAATCGTCATCGCCCTCCCTGAACCGGTTCTCGTCGATCCCCGCTCCGCGCCCGTACTGCACGAGCCCCACGCCGGTCGCGAAGCGCGGGTCCCGCACCGATTCGATGAGGCCCGTCACGCCGAGCGGGAAACCGATCCGGATCGGCATGTCGAACGCCGATTCCGCCAGCTCGGCGGTCCCGGGCAGGGCCGACGCGCCGCCCGTCATCACCAGCCCGGCCGGGATCCGGTCGTACCATCCGGAGCGCCGGATGTCGGACTGGACCAGGGCCAGGATCTCCTCCATCCGTGGCTGGATGATGGACGCCAGGATGCGCCGGCCCACGCGCCGCTCGCCCTGTCCCGCCACGCGCGGCACCACGACCTCCTCGTCGTCCGCCACGAGCCCTGCCAGAGCCGTGCCGTACCGTTCCTTGATCCGCTCCGCCTCGCGGCCCGGCGTCCGGAGCCCGATCGCGATGTCGTTGGTCACGTTGTTGCCGCCGAGGCCGATCACGGACGTGTGCCGGATCGCCCCTTCGTGGAACAGGGCGATGTCCGTGGTGCCGCCGCCGATATCGACGAGCGCCACGCCGAGCTCGCGCTCGTCGTCGGTCAGGACCCCGTGCGAGGACGCCAGCGGCTCCAGCACCAGATCCCGCACCTGATAGCCCGCCTTCTGGATGGCCTTCACGAGATTCTGGGCCGACGAGACGGCGCCGGTCACGATGTGGACGTCCACCTCCAGCCGGACGCCCGCCATGCCGGTCGGATCCTTGATCCCGGTCTGCTCGTCGACGATGAACTCCTGCGGCAGGATGTGCAGGATCTCCCGGTCCATCGGGATGGCCACCGCCTTGGCGGCGTCGATCACGCGGTTGACGTCGCTCCGGGTGATCTCGACGCCGCCTCTCGACACCGCGATCACGCCATGGCTGTTGATCGACCGGATGTGGTCGCCGGCGATACCGGCGTAGACGTTCCGCACCTCGACGCCGGCCATGAGCTCGGCCTCCTCGATGGCCCGCCCGATCGAGACGACCGTCTTCTCCAGGTTCACGACCACGCCCCGCCGGAGGCCCTCCGAGCGGCTCGTGCCGACACCCACGATCTTGGCGCTATGATCCCCGTTCACCTCGGCGATCACGCAGCCGATCTTGGTGGTCCCGATGTCGAGCCCGACGACGATGTTGTCGCGCGCCACTGTCTCAGCTCCCAACCTGCTCGGGATGGAGACGACCTGGAGGCTGCTCGAGATGGCGAAGATCAAGGCGCGCGAGCGAGGACAGCCGAGGCGCACTGACTAGTGCGCCGCAGGCTGGCCGAGGGAGCGCAACGCAGAGATTCGCCATCTCCAGCAGCCTACCCTTTCTTCACGATGATCTGGTCCTCGAACCGGAGATCCAGGTTCAGATACTCGATCCCCTTCTCCCTCAGATCGCTGATCACGTCGTCGATGAGCGCCAGCTTCTCGATCGGCGTCGTCCGGTCGAGCACGATGACGCCTTCGGTGTGGACCAGACGCAGGGTGAGCGTTCCGTCACGCTCGAGATCGATGGCCGAGATCTCGTGATAGAGCGCCGGGTACTCGCTACGGACCCGGGCCAGCCACGTCACCGCCTCGAGCACCGGCCCCGGCCTCAGACGGGCCCCCGCGACCGCCGCCTGCTCCTCCCAGCCGAGCGCGAAGACGGGCGCGTCCCATCCCTCCTGGAACGCCGAGACGGGCAGGACGCGCCCCTCGGGGTCGACCGGGGTCAGCCGGTCCAGCTCGACCAGGGCGATCGGCCGTCGCTCCTCGACGACGAGGGTGAGCCGATTCGGGAACCCGCGCTCGAACCGCGCCGCGGCGACGAGCGGATCGCGCTCGACCTGCTCCGTGTACGCCCCGAGCGACGACCACCAGCTGACCGGGCGGCCCATGAGGCCGGCTTCGGCGACCAGCACGCGCGGGTCCGCCACCCGGGCGCCTTCGACGCGCACGTCGCGCACGCGGAACGGGGAGAGCCAGTCCCGGGCGTCGGCCATCCTGAGACCCTGGACCCCGACCCCGCCGAGGACCACGGCCAGGATCGCGGTTTTGACCGTCCGCCGGACCGTCCGGCGCCGGGCCACCCGCCGGTCGCGATCGACGCGCCGGTTCGCCCGCGGGCGGCGGATCCTCACGCCTCGCCCTCCGGCCCGAGGAACGCCAGGTCCTCGGGCGGGAAGCCGATCAGGCGGACCTCGGGCTCGAGACGGACGCCGAACCGCTCGAGCACCCGCTCCCGGGCGTGGCGCAGGCAGGCCAGAGCGTCGGCCGCCCTCGCGGCCCCCAGGTTCACCACGAAGTTGGCGTGCAGCTCCGAGATCTGCGCATCCCCGACCCGGTATCCCTTGAGGCCCGCGCGCTCGATCAGCTCGCCCGCCGTCAATCCCTCCGACGACATTCCGGACGGGTTCCGGAAGGTGCTCCCCCAGGACGGATGGCGCAGGGGCTGGGTCTCGCGGCGCGAGCCCGACAGCTGCCGGGCGGCCCGGTGGATGGCTTCCGGATCCCCCCTGGGGATGGTGCACTCGACGATCGTCACGATCACGTCGGACGGCAGGTTCCCCCGGCGGTAGGCGGGAGCCAGATCCTCGCGCTCGAGCCGGACCCGCTCGCCGGACCAGCGGAACCCCTCGACCGCCCGCACCCGGTCCCAGGTCGACAGCTCGCGGACACCCGCGTTCATCGCCACGGCGCCGCCCAGGCTTCCGGGCACGCCGGCCAGGAACTGGTACCCCTCCCAGCCACGGGCGGCCGCCTCGCGGACGAGCCGCGGCGTCCGGATTCCGGCTTCGATGCGGGCCGTCTCGCCGGCCTCGTCCACCGCGATCGCGCGGTACCGCTCGCCGAGCGTGAGGACGAGCCCGTAGCTGCGCCGGTCGTCGATGAGGACGTTGGCTCCGCCCCCCAGCAGGATGACTTCGTCGTCCGGGAGCCCGGCCGCCTGCCGGACTTCGATCGCGGCCAGGACATCCCGCTCGTCCGAGGCCTCGCACAGGATCTCGGCGATTCCGCCGATCTTGCAATGGGTCCGCGGGGCCAGCGGCTCGTCGCGCCGGCAGGCGGGCGGCAAGATACGCTCGCTCTTGGCGCTCAGCATCCGTCCCCCGAATCGCCGGAGCGCCGCCGCGCGAGCTCGCGCGCGACCCGGTCGATGTCCCCCGCCCCCATGGTGACCACCAGGTCGCCCGGCCGGAGGCGGGCCGAGACGGCGTCGGCCGCCCCGTTCTCCACGTCGATCGCGTCGGCCGAGGCGGCCCGGGCCGCGGCGCTCACCAGCCGGCCCGAGACGCCCGGGAGCGGGTCCTCGCGCGCGGCGTAGACGTCGGTCACGAAGACCAGGTCCGCGCCGGCCAGCGCGACGCCGAACTCCGCCGCCAGGGCCCGCGTGCGGGAGTACAGGTGCGGCTGGAACACGGCCACGATCCGGCGTCCCGGCCAGCCCGAGCGGGCGCTCGCCAGGGTCGCCGCGATCTCGCTCGGATGATGGGCGTAGTCGTCGACGATCAGGACGTCGGCGTCCTCGTGGACGACCTCGAAGCGCCGCTCGACGCCCTGGACGGCGGCCAGGCCGCGCCCGATGGCGTCGATCCCGATCCCGAGCGCCCACGCGGCGGCCGCCGCGCCGAGCGCGTTCCGGACGTTGTGCTCGCCGGGGACCTCGAGGACGACCGGGACCGCTCGACCCTCCGGGAGGACGAGCCCGAAGCGGGTCTCGAGCCGCTCCCGCTCGACCGCCAGGGCCCGCACGTCGGCGTCCGCCGCGAGCCCGAAGGTGATCGACCGGAGGCCCGGCGGGACCGGGATCCTGCGCGCCTCGGGATCGTCGATCCCGCGCACCACGATCCCGCCCGCCCGGGTCCGGGCGGCGAACTCGCGGAACGCCTCCCGGAGGGCGTCCATCGTCCCGTAGGTGTCGAGATGATCGGCCTCCACGTTGTTGATCACCGCGCACTCGGGCGAGAGGGTCAGGAACGAGCGATCGTACTCGTCGGCCTCGGCGACCAGCCACGGTCCCGAGCCGACACGGGCGTTGCCTCCCCTTCCCCGTATACGGCCCCCGACCAGCACGGTCGGGTCCCGGCCGGCGGCCTCGAGAACCGCGCCGATCATCGCCGTCGTCGTGGACTTCCCGTGCGTTCCGGCGATCGCGATCCCCCGCATCCCGTCCATCACGAGGCCGAGGAGATCGGCCCGCTTGAGGACGGTCTGCCCCCGCGAGCGCGCGGCGACGATCTCGGGATGGTCGGCGGGCACCGCCGAGGTCACGATCAGCGCGGCGTCCGGGGGCGCGTGGTCCCCGTGCCCGATCCGGACGTCGATGCCGAGCCCGGCGAGCCGCTCGGTGACCGGGCCCGGTTGGCGGTCGCACCCGGACACCTCGTGCCCGCGCTCCACGAGGAGCTCGGCCAGGGCGCTCATGCCCGCGCCGCCGATCCCGACGAAGTGGAGCCGGCGGTGGT